>NZ_VIFM01000137.1 GCF_006636215.1 Myxococcus llanfairpwllgwyngyllgogerychwyrndrobwllllantysiliogogogochensis
GCCCCACCCCCACCACCGCCGTCTGCCCCGAATAGACGCCGTTCGCGTCCTCCCAAAGCAGATGAAGGTTCCCCATCCCCGACACCGTGGCCGACGACGCCTTGACGTAGACCTCGGCGAAGAACTGGTCCCCTGGCGAGCACTTGAGCCTCCCGCCCGGAGCTGCGGAACCGTAGCCCCCCGTCCAGCTCAGTCCCGGCCAAGCCCCGACGTTCGACAGCTCGACTCTCCGAACCCAACGGCCCGAGCGCGCGTTGATGGGGTCCTCGACGAGCTTGTCGCCCTCGGGCAGCTTGCCCACCGCGCGAAGGCCCGCCTCGTTGTAGCCGTTGGGGATGAGGTTGTCGGTCGGCGGGTACAGCAAGTGCTGGAAGCCGACCGCAGAATCGCCCAGCGAGGCCCCGTCGAGCTTCTTCGGGACGACCTCGAACTGAGGGGACGCGTTGCCCCGGTTGCCGAACCTGTCCCGAGGGACGACGCGCACGAAGTAGGCCGTCCCCGGCATCAGGTCGGACGCACCAAACACCGTCGTGTCGAAGGTGCCGCGCAAGGTGGAGCTGCTCGGCGCGAAGCCGCTCGACGTCGAGATGTGCAGCTCGAAGGACGCCACCGGAGGGCCGCTCAGTGCCGGTGTGAGCGACAGGGAGAAGCCGTTGACGATGGCCGTCACCGCCACGTTGAGCGGGTCGAGCGGGGGCAACGTGTGGACCGGCTCGCTCAGCCCCGGGCGCGTGTCCATCTCCAGCCACACGGAGACGCCAAACGAGGGCTTCCCCCGCGTGGTGATGGTCGTCAGCGCGTCACCCTCCGAAGTGAAGGCATGCCGGAAGCTGGTGACCGCGAGGTTCTGGTCGTCGGAGTAGTGGGCGCCATTCGCACGGAACCGGTAGAGGTCGCCCAGCTCCACCGGCAGGAAGAAGTCGAGCTCTATCTCCTGGTCCGCGAGCGGCTCTTTCAAGTCGGACAGGGCCGCATCCGCCATCTTCCGCGCTTCGAGTTCCCGGTTGATGTTACTCGACGCGTCCTCCGCGAGCTGCATGTAGCGCACGCCATAAGCTGCCTGACTCGCGGCATCCTCCACGACGACGCTCTTCCGCTTCGTCTGGCGCGCGACGTCCAAGTCCCCCACGTCCGAGTAGACGACTTCAATCTTGTTGCGAACCTCCGTCTTGTTGAGGGCGAGCTTCGGGACGTTGCGGTAGTCGCCGGGTGCGAAGGTCCAGGCCAACGAGGGATTCACGCGCTGGGGCTCGCTGAACGTCAGGACAAAGCTCGCGCTCGCCTCACGCCAGCGATAGCGCACCTCCCAGCCAATCTGTTGGGCGAGGTCCCGAAGCGCGTCGAGGACGCTCGCCTTCCTCTGGGCGTACCGCCGAATCTTCCACCCGGGGGCAACCGGCGTATGCAGCAGCACGCCCGTTCCGCTGTCGGCGAGGATGCTCTGCATGACGGCTTCGACTTCGACGCCCGCGACAGAGTCCCCATAGGGGCGCTCCACTTCAATCATCACATCCTGAAGCCGCCCCCCAAGGTCGCGCCCACGGAAGACGAGCTGCTCGTCGGGGAAGTCCACCTCGTCAATGACGCCGTGAAACAGCAAGTGCCACTCGCCCGCGCTCGGCGACATGCCCACGGGCGACACCGCCGCTTCGACGATGAACTCGCGCCCCGGCCGGATGAGCTGCCCGTTGTTGGCGTTCAGCTTCGAGTCGGCTCGGAGCGGCGCCAGGCTGAAGAAGTCAATCTGCCGCTTGAGTGTGACGGTCGAAGCCGAGACGGGCTGGTCCACGCTCTCGTCGACCTCGACGGCGTCGAGAAAGTCGCGCCCTTCGAGCTGACTCAAGTTCACCCACCCACCCGCGCCGTCACGAACCCGCACGCGAACGTGGGAAGCGTGCCCTGCCGGATTCGCGAGGACCGCGAGCCCCTGAGACGACATGCCGCGCATGCTGACTAAACCTCCCTCAACGTGAATTCGAGCCGCTCACCGACGACGCGCGACCCGTTGTGACTGAACTCGACGAACTCTCCGTCCCGCACCTCGCCGAGCACCGTCGCGTCGGTGGGCAGAAAGCCTCCGCTCGCCACGAGGAACGGAAGCGCACTCCAGGCCCTCGCGGTGTGCCACGCAACGAGGTGGGGAACCCACGTGTCGGGAACCTCGAAAGGCAATCCCACGACATCGTCGAAGCTCACCACGTTGGTAGCGCCCGTCACCGCAAGCGACCCCGAGACGACCGACAGCCCCCCGGCACTCGCCAAAGGCACTCCCTGAGTCCACCGCCTGCCGTCACTCCGATTGATGACCTGGAGCCACGCACCCGCCGCGCTGCTGTAGACGTGATGCAGGGCCGTCCAGCGTTCCCCGAGCTGCATGGCCCACGCGGCGGAAGCCCCAACCGCCAGATTCAGCCCACCGCCGAACCTCGCGCCCTGGAAGGTGGTTCCCACGGCGGTCATCCGGTTGAGCCCGCGACTGGTGAAGGCGTCGCCATCGAAGGCCAGCGCATGTCCGTCACCCGCAATCAGGCCGCGCAGGGCGAGCGCCTCCTCGGGGGACAGCGGCACCGTCTTGAACTCCCACTCCTGACGAACCGCGCGCCGCCCCAGCCGATAGGCCCCGCTGAACGCGCGTGAGTCCGTGCCGATGTTCACCTGCCTTCGCCGGCCCTCCGCGACAGGCACCGGGATTCCGTTCAGGGCAAGAAAGGGCATCTCAATATCTCCCGTTCAGCCACTCGCCGTTGCCGCGACGTCGGTGTGCCCCGCGCTTCATCTCGATGTAGACCTTTCGGGCGGTCTCTTCCGGGTCTTCGGCCCCCTGAATCACAATCTGCCCGACGCTGACGTTGCCACCACTCACCGGAACGACAGGACTGGGAGCAACAGGCGACGTCCCCAGGGGGCTCGACGGCGAACCTGCTATCGGGTCCTGTGCATTGAACCGAGCGAGCGCGACTTTGAATCCAGTCGGCACGTTGGTCAGGGCCTCGGTTGCCTTGTTCGTCGCGGCGGCGTTCTCCCACGCGGCGACACCCGCAGCGGCGTTTGCGGCGGCGGTGTCATAGGTGGTGTCCTTCAGGGTTTCGAGCGCACTGTCGACCGCGTCCATTGGGACTTTCATGCTGTCCAATCCCTGCGCCATCTTTTTGAACGCACCACCCACGAAGGGAATCTTGCCGAGAGCTTTGAACACGCCAGCGATGAACCCAATGATGGCGTTCCACACCGTGCCAATGCCCTTCACGACGTAAAGGATGCCCATCGCCACCACGCGGATGACGGCGAAGAGCCCCTTCATGATGGGGCCAGAAAGCAGCGTCATCGGCTCTAGGAGCGCGACAAGAATCTGCCCAAACACCGTGATGACGGGGGCCAATCCCTTGAACAGCGTGCCGAGCACCTCGAAGATGGGCGTAATCGCCTGAACCGGCTTCGAGAACATCTCAAGCACCGGCACGAGCGCGTCGAGCAGTGGCGTCACCATGTTGAACACGGAGGCCAACAACGGGAGCACGGGAGCCAGCACCCGTCCGATGACGTCGGCCACGTACTGAATGAAGTTCGTCACCATCTGAAGCAGGCTTCCGAACGTCGATGACTGGGAGAGCAGCTCGGCGACGACGGCAATCAGGCCACCCCAGACACCACCGGCCGACATGCCCTGCTGGAAGCGGTCGACAAGCTCGTAGATGCGACCGAATGCCTGACTGAACCGGCTCGTCAGCGCGCGCTTTGCTTCGTCAGCGGCCCGAGCGAGCGCGTCAGCGAGTTCCTTCGCCTTGCGGCGCGCGACCTCCGCGATGACCGACGCAGTGTTGCCGACACTCGCGAGGAACTTCTTCGCGTCGAACTTCCCAATCTCCACGCTCCCGACTTCAATCTCGGGTGTCTCCGTGGGCGTGCGCAGCTTGCCCTTCGGCCCGAGCATGTCGTCGAAGACACCGCCGAACTTCTCCCGGAGGAATGCAGCGGCATCGCCCCCCATCAGCTTCACACCGTCGAACGCGTAGCCCGCTCCGTAGGTGACTCCGTCCCAGACGGACACCAACCCGCTGCGCAAGGTGCTGACGGTGCCCTCGACGAGCCCCTTCAAACCGCCGAGCACCGCGTCGCCAGTCAAGTCCTTCAACCCGTCCAGGGCGCTCGCAACGCCATCAAGGTTCAGCGCACGCGCGAGAGGCGCCGCCAGTCGAGCCAGGTTGCGCACCACGAAGGCGAACGTGTCGAGCTGCCCGCGAGCCCACGCACCCACGATGGCCGCGAGCCCCGCGAAGACTTCCTGGAAGAACTTCGCGACGCGCCCAGCAACATCCGTCACGGCCCGCCACATGGAAACGAAGGCGTCGCGCATGCCGGTGCTGCTGTCGTGCCATGCCTTGTAGAGCGTGCCCGCCAGCATCACGACGCCCGTCACCGCGAGCGCAACGGCAGCAAGGGGGGCCGTTACCGTCAGGATGCGAGCGGCAGCGTTGCGGAAAGCGGTCGCGAAGCTCGCGTCGACCTGCTCGGCCCCCTTCGCGACTTTCTTCAGGTTGCCTTCGACGGCTGGCGTCTCGCTCGTCAGGAACGCGGAGAACCGCACCAGCGACTTTCCAGCACCATCCAGCGCGGGCACCACGAACGCGAGGAAGCTTTCGGCGAGCTGCTTCACCGCCCCCGCCACCTTGCCCACGGCGCCACCCGCGAGCCCTGCCGCAGTCCCCCAGAAGAGGAAGCTGCCCATCGCGGACTTCACCGCAGGGTCCATCCGCTGGAACCACCCCAACGCGCGCTCCAACACATCCGAGAGGCGCTCCAGGTGAGGAAGAATCGCGTTGCCAATCTCCGCGCCGAAGTTCTGGAAGACGAGTTTGATTCGCTCCATCCGCTCCGTGACGGACGAGTCGAATGCAGCGGCAGCCGAGAGCGCCCCATAGAGGCCCGCGCCGACAATCGCGCCAATCTCACCAATCTTGTTCCCGAGCTGCTCAATCTTGCCCGCGGCTGAAGCCACGTCGGCGACAATCTTCCGCATCGACTTCGTGAACTCGCCGACGGCGGCAGTCACGACGACGTAGACGTCACCAACTTTGAGACCGCCGCCAGCCATGGTGAATCATTTCCTCCGCAATCGTCGAACAGACTTCTGTCCCGGTGGCGACACGGCAGCGGTCGGGGGCGAGGATGAGCGCCGCTCCAACTCGTCCGCTTCTTTTCGGGCGTAGGCCACCAACCCGATGACATCTTCGTAAGCCATCGCCCGAACCGCGTCGGGGGGCAGTTTCAGAAGCGACGCGACCCCGTAGAGCAGGCTTGCTTCGGGGTCGCTGTCTATTTTCCCCGCATCTGTCCTTCGGTGACATTGAAGACGTCGGTCAGGTCGGTCGCGAAGTCTTCCAGCCAGGACTCGTCGAGCAGCTCGTCGAGGTCGTTGACGGCGAACATCGGGCGTCCTGTCTCCGCGTCGTTCATCACGCAGACGGCGATTCGCGCCAGCATGCGCGCTCCGGCACGGTCGCCCGTCGGCTCGTTCTGCTCGGTCATCTCGCCAGCGGCGCGGGCCTGCTCAATCAGTCGAAGCCGGTCCCCCATCGTCGGCTTGATGATGTTGACCTTCACTCCGTCAATCTCCACCGACTTCATGACGCGACGGTTCTTCGCGAGCAGCTTGTGTTTGTTCGACATGACTCTTTCCTTTCCGGCAGTGGTTCAGGGGGTGCCGTATCCCCAAGCGATGGCGGCGCCGCTCCCCGTGGGGTAGGCGTGGCCGATGAACTTCACGGTGTGCTCGTAGAGGGCGCCCGGCGTCAGCTTGTGCGCCAGCTCAGGCACCTTCACCCACGCGCGGAACACCTCGGAGCCCGCGCCCTTGCTGACTTCGACGAGCAGCGGAGCCTCGTCCTCGAAGCGCACGTCGAGCGCCGTCAGGCCCACCAGCTCCCCGGAGAAGTCCCGGAGCGATACCGCGCGCCGCTTATAGCCATCCCCCATGACTTGCAGCTCGACGACGTCGTTCGTCACCGAGAGGGAGAGGGAGCGCACGAGCGCCACCGGTTGGACTGGGAGCGAGGCGCCGGAAACGCGCACGAGCGCCGAAGGACCGGGGGCGGTGGTGAGGTACACGAAGCCGAAGAGTGGATCGACGATGGCTTCGGCGGGCACCCACGCAGCGGCATCCATATCGCCGTCGGGAGAGACCTCGACGAACGAGGGCACTCCGGGGCTGAGCCGACGACGGGCGGGGTCGGTGATTCGGTACTCAGTGCCAGTGAAGCCCGGCGCGGGCACGGCTTCGGCGTTGACGAACTCCTCGGGCTCGCCCGCGATGGACAGGGAGCCAACGTGCGCGGGAATGACCGACATCAGACGGCCACCGGGGCGCCATTGCCCAAGAGCTTGCAGGTGAACTCGACGACACCGCCCGGCGTCAGCTTCTCGTCGTAGCCGGTGACAACCATCGGGATGCGCTTGCCCTTGGAACCGGCGGTAGCGCTCGGGTCGAAAATGAACGTGACGTGGACGGTGCTCCCGTTGTCGCGTGCATCGCGCAACACGGACTGCGGAGCGTCGCCCGTCATGAAGTGCCCCGACAGGTCCGCACTCGTGTCCTTGAGCGTCTGGACTCGGGACTTGTAGCCCGAGCCTCCCAGGTAGTTCGTCTCGACGAAGTCGCCCGTTTCGCTCAGCGACGCGTCCGTCAGTCCGTCGACGCGGTCAACAGGCTGCGCGGCATTGGTGTCCGAGCGCACCGACACGCTATCCAGGTGAGCAGCAACAGGGGATGACATTTGAATCCCTACCGGCTCGGGAAGAGCCTCGAAAGCGTTGCAAGAATCCGAGCCGCGACAGCCTTCCGAAACTTCGCGCGCCCCTTACGAGCGGGCTTGCGCAGGAAGTGAACGGGCTCTGCGAAGCGCTGCGCGCCCCAGTGGAATCCTTCGTGAATCGCGCCCGCCGCTTCGTGCTCGTACCCAGCCGTTGCGCTGACGCTGGCCTTCTCTGCATTCACCGCAGGGCCATCGACGAACCCCGACGCGCTCAGCGGTGGCTTTCCATCCGTGTCGCGCTTGCCGACGGGAACAAGGGTGCGGCTCGCCTGGAGCACCGTAGATGCATGCTCGCGGGCCAACGGCGCGAGGTCGTCGAGCACGGGCCCTTCGACCTTGCGCAGCTTGTCCAGCAATCGAAAATCAAGCGCGACCTTGAGTGGCATTGCCCCCTGTAGATGTTGTGGATTCTACGAACGGACCACTCACGCACCTGATTCAACGAACGAGGCTTCCGTGGTGAAGGTCCACCAGTGCCGGTCACTGCCGTCCATGCCGAAATAGTTGGGGCTCCCTTCGTCGACCTCAATCAGCACGTAGGGCGCGGCATTCGCGAGATGCAGCACGTCGAGGGCCGAGAGGGCGAGAGCCTGTCCCGCGCGGAAACTCTCGCGAGCCGAGCGGACGCGCACCTGACAGGTGACGGTCCGGTACGTCGTTCGCCCTCCGAGATAGCCCTGCGGCGGGTCGCCCCCGCTTTGCAGGACGAAGCACGACACGTCCGGCACCGTGGCTTCATCGGCTTCGAGCGTCGGACCCAGGAATAGATTGCTTCCAACGCTCAGCCCAAGCCCGCCCGCGGCGAGGAGCTGCGCGAGGTCTGCGGCGACGTCACGGGCCATCACAGCCAGACCTTTCGGTAGCGCACGACACCCGCACCGTCGACATAGTCATCAACGGCGGCAGGGCGGCGCGCGTGGTTGAAGTCGGAGAGGTCATCCCCCGGGAACCAAAGCCGGTGGCGTAGGGTGATGGGAGCAACGGTGTAGACGACATACGACGCGACGAACTCAGCCCCTTGGGCATCGCGAATCAGCTTGCGGCTTGGCTGGATGCGCGCGGCAGCAATGCGGAAGGGGCCGAGCTGCGGCGTTCCCCATGCGTCGCGTCCGATGACTTCCGCGTAGCTGACGAGCTGCCGGAAGCGCGCGGCGGGTCCGCTCATCAGCTCGCCCGCCGCAGGATGTGGGGCATGACGAGCAGCTCGGCGCGGGGGCTCGCGAGGCGCTGGCCGGCACTCCGCTCGCGGTAGCTCACGGACCAATCCCCCAGGCTCTCGGCGGACACGTCCGCATCACGCCCCCGCCCCCGGTAGAGCGCGCACGCTTCGAGGATTGCCGCCTCCTCGAGCTCAACGGGCAGGGTGGCCGGGCCCGTGGCCGCATCGAGCGCCACCTGTCCGGGTGTCACCCAGCCCCCCGTGTACGTGACGGCCAGTGCTCCCGGGTGGCCCTGTCGGCTGTCGACAGTCAACGTGACGAGCCCGCCCACATGCGCCGTCTCGGGCCACACGCCGGCAAGCCGGTAGAGGAGCCCCCCAGCCGCGAGGTCCCCGGCAACGGTATAGGCCGTGGCGTCGAGCAGCTCGCCCCCCTCCCGGACGCTGATGACCTCGACGAGCGGCGGGCGAGCGAGGAGCACGTAGGGGCGCCCGTAGCTCGCGGGGTGCTCCGTCACCGTGGCCCGCTCGAAGGCCCGGCCACACAGGGCGGCAATCGCGCCGCTCGCGGCACTCACGCAGCGCTCAACATGGGGGTCGACAGTCACGCCCAGGTCGGCGGCGACAGTCGGGGCAAGGCAGAGGTCAGTAGGTCGGGCCATGGAAGGGACTCAGGAGGGCTTAGGAACGACGGAGCCAGGGCCCCCCGTGGTGAGGGAGCCCCGGCCCGTCTTGCGCTGCTAGGGGGCCGGAATCTCGTCGGGGCCGCACAGCACCAGCAGACTGGAGGCGCCGAGCGTGGGGGCTGTACCGCCCGTGAGGGTGATGGCCTCGGCGACCCGCACGTAGCGCTTCGCGGTGGACAGGCGGACGTTCACGCGCGCAACCGAGTTGGGGGCCGTGAGCGGCTCGACTGCGGCACCGGCCAGGTCCGTCCAACCGTTCTGGCCGTCGGTGCTCTCCTGGAGCTTCGCGGCGAGCGACAGGGCCGTCGGCGTGCCCGAAGCAGCTCCCGTCGACGCCGTGAGCACGCAGGAGTCGAAGCCCAGCCGGTCAATGGCCGCGCTGTTGCGAGTCCCAGCGCTCACAGCGGCAGGGGCAGTGCCCAGGCGAATGCCAACGAGCACGCCCGCGTCAGTGGAATTGGCGTTCATGGTGGGGCCTCTCAGGTGCCGTAGGTGATGGAGCTGAACGCCTTCGGCTGGCGGGCCTTGAAGTCCGCCTTCACGATGGCGCGAATGGTCGTCTCGTCGAACTCGGCCCGCGTGTCGTGCTCCGACAGAATCAGGTCCTCGTCGATTCCGTAGATGAACTGGCGCCAGTCGGCCGAGAAGGTGATTCGCGTCGACGGGACGCGCGTCGTCATGACGAACGGGAAGCCGCGAATCGTGCCCCGGTCGAGCATCTCCTGACGGAACACCCACACCCCGGAGTTCTGGAGCTGAAGCAGGGCTGTCGCCCGCGTCGGGTGGAGCACCCACGCCGCGTTGCCCATGCGGACATGCGCCGTCAGCGGCAGCTCCACCGCCTTGTCGATGTCGGCGAGGTACGCCGCGGGCGTGACTCCCGTCGAAGCGAAGGTGTGCGCGGCGTCGAGCTGAGCGAAGAGCCCCTTCGGCATTGCGCCCGCCCCATCGCCGTTGAAGCCCGCGTCGTCGAGCCCATCGGCCACTGTCGCGCGGATGTCCTCGCCCACCCCGGCATCGCCCACGCCCGGCGTTCGCAGCAAGTCGTTGCTGATGTCGGCCAGCACCATGCCCTTGTGCGCCTTGAGCACGACCTTGCCGTACTTGGGCGCGCTCTTCGGCACCGTCTCGCCTTCGCCGACCCAGCGGAATTCGGAGGTGCCCGTCTGCCGGCCCATGTGCAGCTCGCCCTTGAACGTCTGAGTCCTCACGCCCAGCTTGAGCAGCGCGGCTTCGGGCCGCAGGAACTCGATGACCTCGCCGCTCTGCTGGATGGGCACCAGCACGCCGGCCGAGTCGAACTTGCTGAGCTGAACCGCCTTCTGCACATCCGCGTTGCCGAAGCGCTTCGCGGCGTCGACCAGCTCGGCCGCGCCCGTGCGTCGCCCCGCCGCGATGACGCTCTTCGCGAACGCCCCCAGATTCTCAGGGCTCGCGTAGACGCTCCCCGGATGCGGCCCCTTGTCCGACTCCGTGCGGCCGGGCGCGCCACGAGCTGCGGCGTCCATCAGCTCTCGCGCCACCTCCGGGCCCAGCGCCTTCACCATCTCTGCAACCTGCTCGCGAGTCATTCCTTCACCCCTCGGATGTAGCTCTTGAATGCCTCGACGAAGCTCTTCGCTGCGTCGGAGGCGTTGAAACCCTTCGCCTTGTCGTCTTCCTCGTCGTCTGCCTTCGGCGGTTCGGCAGGCGGCTCTTCCGTGTCGGGCGCGGGCTCGGCGGCTACTTCCGGCTCGGCGTCCTCGTCGTCCGTCGACTTCGCTTCGGCCCGCGCGTCGAGCAGCTCGGCCACGCGCACGGCAATCCGCTCGACGAGGTCTTCGCCCCCATCCTCGAAGGACTTCGCGCGCACGGCCCGAGCGTTCCCCGGAATCGTCACGACGGAGACTTCGAGCAGCTCCTGTCCGTCGCAGTCGTAGCCACCTCGCTCGTTCTGCCGGTACTGGCCCGGGAGCATGAGGTAGCGGACGGAGACAGCGTTCAGGATGCCCTTTGCGACCTTGCGCTCGACGCGCTTCGCGAACTCGTCTTCGTCGTCGAACTCGACGTCGACCATCAGGGCGTCGCCCTCGATGTAGACGCGCCCCTTGCCGATGGGCAACTGAGGCTCGGCACCCGACGAAGCGGCTTTGGCCCCGTCGTCATGATTGAAGAGCACGACGCCGTTCGCGTTGTAGCCGTCGACGCGCCAGCCCTTCACGTTGAGCCGGTCGGAGTAGCGGTCGAAGTCGCCGTCACTCGCCCTGAACTTGTAGACGCGCCGCCCGCCAACGGACTCGACGACGTTCAGCGTCGCCGCGTCCTTGCGTACAGCACTCAATCGAAGGGAGCGTGAAACAGATGCAGTCATGCCCCCTGTAGATGTTGTGGTTTTCGCGTGTGGCTCAGTCTTCCTTTTCCGCGCCTGCCTCTGCTGCGCCGCCCTCGACGGGCGTTGGCGTCTGGCCCGGCTCGTTCGGTTTCTGTCCAGGCAACAGCTCGGCGAACCCCTGCCGCTCGGGGTGCGGTCTGAACCCGGCTTCGGTGCGCCACTCGTCGAATGTGAATGCGCTCGGAAGCGTGCCCATCACCCGTAGCCGATGCTCGCGGTCGGCGGGTACGGGGGAGTCGTAGGAGAGCAGCACGTCGTCACCGAAGCGCGGCGCAAGACTCTTCTGCATCGAGGCCAGGAAGACTTCCGCGCGCGGCTTCGTCGCCTGCTCGGCCAGATGCTCGCGTGCGGCGTAGCTCGTCGCCTTGTTGCTGCTCGTCACGTCGCCCACAATCTCCGGGGGCACGCGGTACACCATGCGTACGAAGTCCATCAGGAAGCGGCGCAGTTCGACGAGCTGCATGTCGCGAAACGGAGTGTCGAGCCGAGCGAAGGTTGTCTTGCCGCTCGTAATCATCACCCGGCCAGCGTTGGCGGGGCCTCCGTACTCACGCGCGAGACTCTCTTTGAACGCCTTCGCGGGGCCTGCCTGCCCTTCGTTGAAGCCCTCAATCGCGATGACGGCCCCGGGCAACATGTTGTTGAAGAAGGCATTCTTCGTGAAGCGCGCGGCGTGCTCGTCCGTGTCGACCTCGTCACCGAGGGCGTAGGCGATGCCAATGCCGCGACCGAGCGGGTCAGCCGGGTTCAGCCGCTTCACGTAAATCACGCTCGCGGCGGGCAGCGAGAACATGCGCCCACCGGCCGTCACCGTGTACGTGCGCTCTGACTTCGGCTTGCTCAGGTCCGGCAGTGCGAGCACGCAGTCGGGGGGCACCGGCCACAGCCCCACGGGGACGCCGGCCATCTCCTCGACAACGGCGAAGAATTCCCCCGTCAGGTCGTAGTGGAGGCAGAACAGCTTCGCGAAGTCGCGGCCCGTCATGTAGTCGTTCGGGTCCGCGAGCAGCCGCAGCATCGGATGGTCCGGCAGCTCCACCGCACCGGCCCCGTCGACGAGCGACTTCAACCGCTCGCGGCGCACGTCACCGCAGGCCCGCCGCAGCGACACGTCGACGAGGGCCTTCCGCGTCGTGGGGTCCTGTCGCACGAAGGCCCGCCACGTCACATCCGCGAAGGCGTCGCCCACCGTGTCGACGATGGTCCCCAGCCACGGCATCTCGGCATAGGCCGCGAGCAGCGCGGGCACCTCGCGACGCGGCGGGGCCGAAGCCCAGCGGCTCAGCTCCAGGCCGGTTCCCTTCCGCTTGCTGCCACCGCCCAGCGCGGCGCGCATCTTGTCGAGCAACCCCATGGAGAACCTCACACCGCGAAGAACTGCTCGACAAACACGAGGTCATGAACTCCCCAGCAGAAGGCGTCGGCCCTGTCATCGCGGCGCCCGTTAACCCCCGTGAATTTGCTGAGCTGCTGTTCGAGCTTCGGGAATGTCCCGACGAACTCGACGCGGCCCGCTTCGGCCAGCGCGGACACGGGCTCGGCGCGCTTGCTCTTCGCGCTCGTTGCACGGACGGGCTTCACGTTGACGCTCACGCCCATTTCGCCCGCCACGGTGCTGATGAGCGTCTCCACCATCTCCCCGCCCGTGTTCACCTCCACCACGAGCGCGTCGCATCCCCATTCGAGATAGGCGCGGATGGCCGTCGTTGCCCACTCTCGAGGGCTCGCCCGGCGGGACAGGTCCGCGAGCACCGAAACGCGCTTGAGCGACACACCGTCGGCCCCGAAGAGCACGCTCGACCTGCACCCCTGGACGATGATTCCCGTTTCGTCCGAGCCCGTCTCGCTGGTGGGGCTCGGGTCGACGCTGACGATTCGCCTGTCCAACTGCTGGGCGTATTCGTGAGGGTCCGCGTCGACGCGCACCCACTTCGCCGAACCGAAGATGGCGCCGGGCACGTCGAAGAGCAGGCGCCCGAGAACCTCCTGCTGACCCCACCGGGTGTTCGCAAGCGCGCGCATGTTGGCAATGGCCGTGGGCGCCAGGTTCGCGGCATTGCTCAGCGACGAGCCCGAACGCAGCACGACGCCCGGCTTGAGTTCCTGTGTCTCCACGTTGGTGAAGAGCAGCTCTTCAATCTTCTTCAGCGGGCGCGGCGTACCCGTGAGGAGGAGCTGCGGCGGGTCCTCGCGCGAGCCGATGCGCAGCACCAGGGGCAACTGGTCCACCGCGGCCATGTCGTGTTTCCACGAAGCCGGCTCATCGCCCCAGCCCCATCCGGCATTCGGCCCACGCAGCCGGTCGGGCTTATCCGCCGAGTAGCAGATGGCATAGACGCCGTTGGGCCACGTCACCCGGCGCTTGCTGGGCTCATACTTCGGCGTGAACCAGGGCGGAGACAGGGCGAGGATGCCGGACGCACCGCGAATCATCGTGTCGCGCACGTCCGCCGCCGTCGGGCCAATCAGCGCCCCGACGCTCTTCGCCTGCCACGCTTTCTTGATGACCCACCGCGCGCCGCACCACGTCTTCCCGAAGCCGCGCCCGGCCATGACGAAGCACGTCGAGAACTTGTCTGGGGGGACCTGTTCGCGCCGCGCCCAGAAGTCGAGGTCGTAGACGAGCAGCTCGGCCTCTTTGTCGTCGAGCCCGCCGAAGAGCTTCGCGAGCTGAGCGCGAGAACCGGCCGCGCGAACCATCCTGGAAGCGGGCGACTCATGCGGCGCGAGCCCTTCGGCGAACTTCCCCCAGGCCCCTGACAGAAGGCTGCGCATCACTCGCCCCCCTTCTCGTCAGGCGGCATGTGGGAAGCGGCATCAGCGGGCGCGGGCAACTCGTCGGGGAGGAACTTCCCCAGCCTGTCAATCAGCAGCTCACGCAACGCGGCGGTATCGGCCGTCTGGTCCTCGGGGCTCTTCGACTCGACGTTGTCGCGTCGACCGTACAGCTCGGGGAACCGACGACTCAGCAACCACTGGACGTGCTTGGGGTTCGTCGTCGCGGCGGCCTGAAGCGTCTCCGTCGCGCCCTGCATGAACTCGGCTTCGGCCCGGTTCACCGCGACGAAGAACTCGCGGTAGAGCCCTCGCGGCTCGCTCGCGCCACGGTGGAACCAGCGGGAGAGGGTCTGCTCGTCGACGCCCACGAGGCCCGCCGCCGCTCGACGGAAGAGGCCGGACCTCAAGTGGTCGCAGATCTGCTGCTGAAGCTCAGGGGTGAGTTTGGTAGGCCGTGCCACCCACTATAGATGGTGTGGTTTCCCGAACTTTTTCGTCGCCGCGCCCAACAAAACGCATCAGCCCAACGGTTTTCCCAAAATTTTTCAAAAGTGGGGGCGCTCCGAGCAAGCCTAAGCCCGGCCCCAGACAGGAAATCCGACCCGGGGGGCTCGCCTACAGGAAATTTCACCCATATCAAAAACAGTCTCACTTTCAGTGCAATTCATTACATGGCACGAAGTCGCGCGTCGCAGGTGGTGACGTCGACACACCGAACCAACCAACGGCGCATCCATGTGCCTTGGGGACTCTGTTGCTCGACGAAGGACAGCACTCCGGCACCACTGCGAAGCCGCGTGCAACACAGCTCGCATGCACTGGGGTAGCGGTTCCTTCGGCGAGCCGCAGTCATGTCCGCACACGCCATGTGCCGCGGGCCGACGGTGCGCTCGTAGCTGATGACCTCTCCCGGCTCGATTGCGAGGGAGCACACGGCACATGGGCCCCGTCGCTCCGCGACAATGACGGGCAGGCTACGCCCCTTCGTCGGCTAGCAGCTCGCGCAGCTCTTCCAGGGCACTCGCCAGCATCCGGTTAACTCGGCTCTTCGGCGTGCCCCATGCTTCAGCGAGGGAGCGAACCGACTGCGGAGAGCCATGGAGGCCGAACACCCGAGACACCAGCTCTTGATGCTCACGGGACAGCCGCCGCACCGCACCGAGGACGAGCGCTCGACGCTCACCAGCCAGCAACAGCGCTTCGGGTGTCTCGTCGCCAGCATCCACGGCCGACATCTCTCGAAGTGCGGCTTCCAGTTCACCGCTCCGCGACTCCGCGACAGAGCCGTAGTCAGAGAACTGAGATGGTGCGTCCAGCGAGTGGACTCGGACAACACTCCGTTCCTCGCGCGCACGTGAACGCAGAGTGCGGCGCTTGTAGTCACCGTCGCTCAAGTGGACGTCGCTGGAGTGAAGTCGCGTGTGGTGCTCGCAGGCAGCGCGAACTCTGAAAAATGCGACCTTGCCGAAAGGCTGACTTCCCCTTGTTGCGTCGTACGTCGAGATAGCGCGCAGCACTGCCTCTCTCGCGACTTGTTCGAGGTCTCGTGGCTCCAGCGAACCCGCGCGCGCCAAGAGAGACCCGACGACACGCCGGATGATGGGCCGCACTGACTTGAGCATCTCTTCGGACAGACGCCGCTCAAGAGCGGCATCGCCACTCGCGCGGGCGCGCATGACGAGAGTTACCAACTCTGCCTGACGCACTGATGCTGTGACATACCCAGAGAGCTTCCGTTCCTTTCGTTCCCCGCCCCGGTAACAAGCATTGCGAACCATCTTCGCGCCCAAAGCACGCTCCGTGCCGACTGCGCCCGTCTCACACTCAGTCTCAGTCACGCTGATACATCGCCCTTGCGCGGATTGCGTTTCATCTGCCGTGCGTCCCGCACGCACGACCCAGCCCGCATGTAGATGGTGCGGAAAACACGAGTGGACCGTCGGCGACCAACGAACAACGAACGAGGTTTCCACTCGGGGTGCTGTTGCTTCCGGGAGTGCCCGGCATTCGGGGGGGCGCGGACGAAGCGTCAGCAGTCACGCTTCGGGGACCGTGTTCCTCAATCCCTCAATCACGCGCATCTCTTATAGTATTGTATACTACCTATCTCCACCTCACCTTTCTCCTTAAGGAGAAAAGGAATCTAGAAGAGACGGGGTGACGACTGTTGACCGTACGGTTTGGTGAGCCACGTCCTGAAATCACAGTGCAGTGCCGACGCAGCTCCCCCCGGGCGAAAAAAGCAGGCCACTGTGGGTCACGCGTGAAAATCACCCACTATTACTAGGGTGAACTCAACCGATAGCTACTCCTCGACTCGTCCCGACACCGCGCCCACTCAACGCCAGAAAGTCGCGCTCTACGGCTCAGCGCAAGACAACGTGCCGCACTCCGTGGAGCTGTCGTGGCCCGAGCTGGCCGCGAAGCTCGTCACGCACCGTCGGAGCAAGTGCCCCACAACGCCCTGTGTCCGTGGCTGCCCCGGGAAGAACGGCCCCGCCTGGAGCCCCGTGGACATCGTCGAGCGGCGCCGCAGCGAGAACGTGCGAGCTGTCACCGTTGCGGTGTTCGACCTGGACCATCTGAAGGTTCCGCAGCTCTCGTTCCTCGATGCAGTCGAGCGCAACGGGCTGGCTTACGCCCTTCACTCGACGCACAGCAACCTACCCCCTGACGACTACTGCCTGCGGCTGGTGATGCCGTTGTCTCGGCCCGTGCTCCCTCGCGAATGGGCATCCGTGCGCGAGGCCGCAATCCGGATGCTCTCCCTGCCAGCGGACCCGGCAACACGCGACCTGGCGCGGATGTATTTCTTGCCCGACGCGCCCGAAGGAGCCGAGCCGTTCGCCCTCACCGGCAACGGAGCGCCCCTGGACGTCGACGCGCTGCTCGACATGTCTCGCGCGGGCCTCCCGGTGTCGACGCCTGTTTTTTCGGCCCCGGCACCCACGCCCGACTCCGTCCCCGCCGACTTGTACGAGCTGCGGGCCCACCTGCGACGCATCCGCAAGCCCGAGCATGTCGTCCTTGTGCGCCGGGTCCTCGCGGGTGAGCCCCTGGCCCCTGTTGGCGAGCAAGACAACACGCTCAACACGTTGATGTCGTGCGCGGCATTCGTGTTGCCGCTGAGCACGCCCGAGTCGGCCGTCCTTGAGCTGTTCCGTGGGTCCTTCGCAGCCACGGACTGGAGAGAGGGCGCCGAGCACCTGTGCGCGCAAGCCGTTCTGAAGCTGCGGCGCCACCGTGAGCGACGAAAGGCCCGCGACGAAGCCCGACAGGCAGACAATCGAGCCATTTGGGAGGCGCTCGGTGGCAAGGCGCCCGCGCCGACGTCACAGGACACTCCGGGCACCGAGGAGGACGCGCCGAACCCGGACGACTGGATGCGCGACCTTGTGCTCGACGAGACGAAGGACGGGGGCAAGCGCATCCGGAATTGCGATGCCAACATCTACACCGTGCTTCTCAGCTCCCCCGAGTGGCGCGGCGTCTTCCGCTTCAACGAGGTGAACAAGGCGCTTGAAGTGGAAGGCGGCCCCCTCGGTCCCGGCATGGACCTGGAGACGCTCGACGTGCTGGTCACCAACTGGATTCAGCGAAGCGCCTATGGGCAGCTCGGCTTGCAGCCACGAGTTCCGGCCGTCGCGCAACAGCTCCTCGCCGTCGCGAAGCGCAACAGCTACGACCCTGTCGCCGACTACCTCGCGGGGCTCGTCTGGGACGGGAAGCCGCGCCTCGACGAGCTGCTCGCGACCTACTTCGGCGCGCGCGGAGATGCCGGATACCTGCGGGCCGTCGGGGCGAAGTGGGCCATCTCCGCGGTTGCGCGTGCCCTGCGGCCCGGGTGCAAGGTCGACACGGTGATGATTCTCGAAGGGCCCCAAGGGCTTCGGAAGTCGACCGCGTTCCGCATCCTGGGAGGGCGCTACTTCTCCGATGCCCCTGTCGACGTCACGAACAAGGACAGCGCGATGCTGGCCTCTCAGTTCTGGTTCATCGAGCTGGCCGAGCTGTCGACGTTCCGCAAGTCCGAGGACCAAGCCCTCAAGGCGTTCATCACGCGCACGGAGGACACCTATCGGCCTCCCTACGGACGCACCAACGTCAAGACACCGCGCCGTTGCGTGTTCGTCGGGACGACCAATGACGACGACTACCTGCGCGACCCTACGGGGCACCGTCGCTTCTGGCCGGTGAAGTGCTCCCGCATCGACACCGAGGCACTGGCGCGCGACAGGGACCAGATTTGGGCCGAAGCCGTGGTGCGCTTCCACCAGGGCGAGTCATGGTGGCTCACGAACGAAGAAGCCACGGGAGCCGAGCAGCAAGCCGCGCTGCGCATGGAGAACCACGGAGACAGCCGCAAGGAAGTCGTCCTGCGATGGCTCCTCGAGATGCCCGCCGAGAAGCGACCCAGCGATGTGACCATCCTGCACGTTGGTGTGGAGGCATTCGCGCTCCACCCGGCACAGGTCGACCCACGAATCTCCCGGGAGATTGGCGCGGCCCTGAAAGCGCTGCACTTCACGCGTGGCCAGCGCCGGATGGGGGATGGGACGCGTCCTCTCGTCTACTACTTGCCGGAAGAGCTGCGGCACGCGCCCACGGAGAAGCGCGGCGAGCGACGCACCGGCCACAACAGCTCAATGCGCGACTGAGATTCGTCCAGAAACCACACATAGCAATATTCAATGAAAAACAAGCTACTTACCGACCGTGCTGCTCTTTTCCTTGGAGATGCGGCGCGCGTCGACGCGGTCCTCGCTCCCAACAGCATCGACGCCATTGTCACGGACCCACCGGCCGGTATCGGCTTCATGGGTCGCGAGTGGGACAGCGACAAGGGTGGGCGTGACGCGTGGGTGACGTGGCTCGCCGATGTGATGCGCAAGGCGCTGTATGTCCTCAAGCCCGGGGGCCATGCGCTCGTCTGGGCACTCCCGCGAACGTCGCACTGGACCGCGACCGCGTTGGAAGACGCTGGGTTTGAGATTCGAGACGTCGTGCTGCATCTGTTCGGCACCGGGTTCCCGAAGTCCCTCGACGTGTCACAGGCCATCGACAAGCAAAAGCGGAACATGGACGAAGTCCGGCTCGTCACCCGCTGGATTGCGGAGATGCGGGACCTTGCAGGACTCACGAACGCACGAATCGACGCGGCCTTCGGGCACAACGGGATGGCAGGGCATTGGACTACTCAGGGTGCGCAACCCGAGGTGCCCCACGCTGCCCATTGGCCGAAGCTCCTGGAGCTGCTCGGCATCGACGAGCTGCCGGAAACGATTCGTGAGATTACCGAGCGGCTCGTCGCGGAGAAGGGGAAGCCCGGCCCCAATTGGTTCCGCCGTGCAATCACGGGCCACCACGAGATGGCGTCCCCCGTTCAACGCTGGATAGCGCGCCATGGACACAGGGCGAACCTTTCCAACGGCGCTCGGCGCGATGAACCCGCAACAGACGCAGCGCGCGAATGGGCGGGCTGGGGAACAGCACTCAAGCCAGCGGTAGAACACTGGATACTTTGCCGCAAGCCCCTGATGGGCACGGTCGCGGCGAACGTTCAGCAGTGGCGCACGGGCGGGCTCAACGTCGCGGCCTGCCGGATTCCGCACGCGAGTCCCGAAGACCTCTCCGCATCGAAGGCGCGCAACCCCGGCCGGGCTGAGCCCGTCACGAGTGCTGTCTACGGTGCTAGCCGCCCCCAGCAGCGCATCGACGAGTCGGGGCGTTGGCCTGCGAACGTGACGCTCGACGAAGCCGCAGCGGAGCTGCTCGACGCGCAGGCCCCTGGTAGTGGTGCGAGTCGGTTCTTCTACGTAGCCAAGCCCACGAGGACGGAGCGGGACGAGGGCTGCACCCATCTGCCGTTTCGCTCAGGTGCCGGCGCTTGCGGCCGAAAGGAGGGAAGCGCGGGCATGAACTCGCCACGCGCCGGGGCGACCTCCGGTGGAGGCCACAACCACCACCCGACAGTGAAGTCGATTGCGCTGATGCGTTGGCTTTGCCGGCTCATCACCCCTCCAGGCGGCGCGGTCCTCGACCTGTTCGCGGGGAGCGGGTCGACGGGGGTCGCCGCGCTCGCAGAAGGCTTTGAGTTTGTCGGGATTGAGCGGGACTCCGACTATGTCGAGATTGCCAATGCAAGACTTCGCCATGAATTGGGGCCAGAAGCAGAAACCGCACAAACTAATATGGGGTGACTCACTCCATCGAAAGCCCGAAGCCCAGCGCATCAGTCATCGCCGGGGTCATACAGCGGTTGAGTGTGTCCCAGCTCAAGCGTCACAAGCTGTGTCCCCGTGCGTGGTTCTTCCAGAAGGTCATGCGCCTTCCGGAGCCCACCACGGGGGCGCAGCAGGTCGGCACCGAAGGCCACGCGCAGCTTGAGCATTATCTGTCGACGGGCGAAGACGTGCTCGGAGCCTTCGCACAGTCGGGGGCCCATCTGTTGCCCGCGCCCGGCCCTGATTTGCTCGTTGAACAGCCGCTCGACGGCGCCCCGCCACTGACGGCGGGCGGGATTCCCTTCACGGGGTTCATCGACGTCGTGAATCCTCGTCGGCTCGCTACTGATGGCGTCCTGCGCATCACCGACCACAAGTTCACGAGCAACATCGCCAGCAACGCCGCGAGCGCCGAGCAGCTCGCCGACGCCGACACGGAACCCGGACTCCAGATGGTGGGTTATGGCGCGTGGGCGCTTGGCCAGACCGAGCGCTTCCCAGGGCTGCGCACGCTGGAGCTGGAGCACATCTACTACCAGACCCGGGGCCAGCGCCTTGCGGCATCGGTCATCGCGTCGGTGACCTTCGAGCACATCGAGCGCGAGTGGCGAACGAAGGTCGAGCCTCAAGTCGAAGCAATGAAGGAGCACGCGCAAGCCGCCCGAGCTGACGACGTGCCCGCGAACTACGGCCCCGCCTGCACGAAGTACGGCGGGTGTCCGTTCCTTGGAAAGTGCCTCACAGGAGAGAACAAGACGATGTCCCTACGCGACAAGCTGCTCAGCAAGCCGTCCGAATTCGTTCCCACCACCGTCGCCGCGGTTGAGCGCGAAGCCCTGGAGCTGCCCGCCGTCCTGCCCCCCGACGCGCCGCAGCCCGCGCCTGTGCAGATGGCCCCCGAGGTCGCCGAGCAGCCCGCGCCGAAGCGACGAGGGCGCCCGCGCAAGGCTCCCGAGCCCTCGCCCTCGGAGTCCAAGAGCGACCTTCGTGTTCTCTTCGTCGACTGCGTGCCGACCAAACATGACGGGCCGCGCCCCGAGTCGCTCACTGGCTATGTCGACGACATGCACCACAAGGTCGCCCAGGCAGGGGGCGTCGACGATGTGCGATTCGCGGGCTCCGACTCCCCGCTCGGGTTCGGGAAGTGGCGTGGCGCGCTCGCGATGGCTGCGCGTGCCGAGTTGCCCCCTCCCGGCATCTACACCGCGCTCGGGGTCGCCCAGTCGGAGCTGATGCAGGTCATCGTCGAAGCCCTCGAACCGTCCTTCGACGTGGTCGTTCGCGGCATCCGCTGACAACACTTCACCGGCCCCGTCGGCTTCGGCTGGCGGGGCACTTGCCCTTCCCAGCATGAAACTACTCCACCGGCTGAACCCGGGCGCGGCGACTCTTGCCGAGCGCCCCGTTACCGCTGCGCCCGCTGCCCTCGCGAAGCTCACGGGGGACCGCGCCACCATCGCGAAGGGGCAGCCCGTTGGCTGGTCCCCAGACCTTGCACGTGTGCTCAGCCTGAAGCGCAAGAACCCGGCGTTCACTCACCGCGCTTTGTCGCTTGTGATGATGGAGGGCACTTTACGCGCGCCCTCGGGAACACGCTGCATCTGTGAGTCACTTCGGAAGCGCTGCCCTACGTCGCTCCTCCCCGTGCAGCGATTGGCGCTCAGCGAAGCCGCGCGCACGGGTGGCGGGCTCTTTCCCATCGGCGTGGGCCACGGGAAGACGCTGATTGATCTCCTGCTGCCGCTCGTGATGCCTGAGTGCAAGGTTGCCGTGTTGCTCCTGCCCTCGAACCTCCGCGCGCAGCTCATCGACGTTGACTGGCACTACTACGGCGGGCACTGGCGCTTGCCCAACCTCGCGGGCGGCAGGTGGTTCCGGCCTGGCCTGCCCGTCCTCCATGTCATCACCTACGAGAAGTTCTCGACCCAGGAAGGCACTGACCTCCTGACGCGCATCCGGCCGGACCTCATCATCTGCGACGAGGCCCACAAGCTGAAGGACCGGAAGAGCGCGCGCACGGGCCGCTTCCTTCGCTACCTGGAGCTGAACCCCGAAACGCGCCTCGTGGCCCAGTCGGGCACCCTCGCGACGCGAACGGTGAAGGACTACGCCCACCTCGCGGAGTACGCGCTACGTGACGGCAGCCCGCTACCGCTCAAGCACCATGTCGTCGAGGAGTGGGCCGCAGCACTGGACCCTGGCCATACCGTTGCGCCCCCGGGCGAGCTGCTCAAGCTCGTTGACCCCTATCAGCAGCTCGCCCCGCTCGAAGGGGAGAACGAAGCCGAGCGCGAACGCCGTCGGGTGCGGGATGCCTATCGGCGCTGGCGCAATGCAACGCCGGGCGTCGTGGCCACGGACGAGAGCGCCGTCGGCATGCCGCTGGTCATCCGCACGCGCGACCCGGGCAAGGTTCCCGACGAGCTGCTTGCTCACATTCAGACGGCGCTCGGCGGGCAACGCCCCGATGGCGAAGAGTTCGTCGACGAGTTGCAACGGGTCGTCTGCGCGCGGCAGCTCGCGAGCGGCTTCTTCCATCGCTGGCGCTACCCGGCCATCCAGGGCACGCCGCAAGATCCCGAGCTGATTCTTCGTTGGTTCTCACGCCGGCAGGAGTTCAACCGGGAGCTGCGCGAGCGCCTCAAGCGCCCCGCCGAGCACCTCGATTCCCCCGGCCTGCTCGTCCGTGCCGCGATTCGCGCTCACCAGTCCCCGCCCTATGACGGCGACCTCCCGACGTGGCGCGCGCACTCCTGGCCCGCCTGGGGCGAGATTCACAAGCGCGTCGTCCACGTCACGGAAGCCGTGTGGCTGTCCGACTTCATCGTGAACGACGCGGCGAAGTGGGCGCTACGCAAGGGGCAACCAGGAATCGTGTGGGTTGAGTTCCCCGAGCTTGGCGAGCGCATCGCGAAGGCGGCGGGCGTGCCCTTCTATGGCGGTGGCCCGGAAGCGTCGGCGACCGTCATTCGGGAGAGTGGGAAGCGCTCCATCGTCGCGTCACTCCGCGCGCACGGAACCGGGAAGAACCTGACGATGTTCTCGCGGATGCTGTTCGTGAACCCGCCAGCGGATGGGGCCGCGTGGGAACAGGCTATCGGCCGTTGCCACCGACAGGGGCAGCTCGCCGACGAAGTCGAGGTGGAGCTGTACCAGCACACCGACGAGCTAGTCGGGGCCTTCCAGCGGGCCCGCGACTTCGCCCGCTTCATCGAAGAGACGGAGGGCACACCGCAAAAGCTGAACCTCGCGGCCTATGGATGCGCTGCGCCCCAACCGTGAGCCACTCCCCGAAACCGCACACTTTATATGGGGCCACGGCACGTCGTCGCTGGCGCAACCCAAGCCGAAAGCCCCACGTAGATATGAACAACGCACTAACGAAGATTGCCACCGCGCAGCCCTCCACGAGTGGCCGCTACCCGCGATTCGGAAACTACCTGCTCGAAGTCTCGGTCGTCCGCGTCAAGGAAGGCTTCAAGGGGGACTCGGCGATTGCCGAGCTGAAGGTTCGCGAGTCCGCGCCACTGGCGGGCGGTGAGGCCCCAAGCAGGCCGGGGGAGACCGTCGACTATGTCGAGAACCTCAGCGACCAGAAGAAGGGCGGTGGCGGGCGCTTCAAGTCGTTCCTGATGGCTCTCGTCGGGGGCGAGGAGTACGAGTTCGCCAACCCCGCCGCGCTGAAGAAGTTCGTCGACGAGCGGCAGGCGGGCACGCACCTCCTGATTCGGTGCGAGGTCTACCCGAAACAGCTCCCCGCGAAGGACAACTTCCCCGGGAAGGTCATCAACGGCTATCGCTGGTCTCACGTCGAGCTGAACGACGAGCAGCTCGCGCAGGTCGAGCAGGCCCGTAAGGCCAGCAAGCTCCCCGCGCTCGCCGACGCCCTGGCCTGATGCCGGGCGGCGACTGACGGCGCTCTCTCCGTCGGCGGCTGGCCCACGACACGGGCCGCTCTCCCTTCCACACAAGGCATCCCGTGAACCTCTGGTCGTTTGATACGGAGACGTGGCTGATTCAGCCCGGCTTGCTTGCGCCCCCTCTCGTCTGCGCGAGCATCGCGATGCGTGAGCCCGGTAGCGAATGCCTTCTCGACAAGGCACAGGCCCGTGAGTTCTTCCGCGCCGCGATTGCCGAGCGTGACACGCACCTCGTCGGCGCGAATCTCGCCTACGACCTCGGAGTCATGGCCGCGGATGACCCGCGACTTGTCGCCCCCATCTTCGCGGCGCTCGAAGCGGGCCGGTTGCATTGCGTCCAGATTCGCGAAGCCCTCATCGACATCGCCCGGGGCCTGTACGGGGTGGACCCGTCCACCGGCCGGAAGCTCGAGGACGACGAGGGGGCACGCTACCCGCTCGCGCTCCTCGTCCAGCGCTACCTGGGGCTCGACATCAGCGAGGACAAGAAGAACCCCAAGGCATGGCGGCTTCGCTATGCGGAACTCGACGGCGTCCCTGTCGAGCGCTGGCCCCGGGAAGCGGCCGACTACCCGAAGCGCGACGCACGCTACACGCTCGACGTATTCTACCGGCAGGAGGCCATCGCCCAGGAGACGCCCAACGGCGGCAACCTGCATGCCGAAGCTGAGCAGATGCGCGCCGCCTTCGCCCTTCACCTCGCCTCAATCTGGGGCCTGCGGACGAACGGTGCCGCAGTCTCCCAGCTCCGTGAGCGCGTCGAGCGGGAATGGACCGAGAACAGGGCCAAGTTCCAGAAGGCGGGCATCTACCGCGAAGACGGCACGAAGGACTCGAAGCGCCTCGCGGCTCTCGTGACGGCGGCCTACTGCGGCGAGCCTCCCATCACCGCCCCCAGCGACAGATTCCCCGCTGGCCAGGTCGCGACCGACAGGGACACGCTGCTCGGTTCGGGTGACGCGCTCCTCGAAGAGTTGGGGAAGAGCGGGCGCGTCGACAAGTACAAGTCGACCTACCTGGATGTCGTCGAGGCCGGCACAGAGGCCCCCATCAATCCGCGCTTCAACGTGCTGGTGTCCACGACGCGTGTCAGCTCCGACTACCAGCAACTCCCGCAGAAGGGCGGCATTCGCGAGGTCCACGAGGCCCGCCCCGGCTTCGTCTACTGCTCGGTCGACTACGGCGGGCTTGAGCTGCGCACCATGGCTCAGCGGGCCATCTGGGAACTGGGCTTCTCGAAGATGGCAGACGCGCTGAACAGCGGCCTCGACGTCCACACGCTGGCTGCGGCCGAGTTCCTCGGGGCGAGCTATGACGAGCTGCTCGCGAAGGTGAAGGCGAAGGAACCGGTCGCGGTTGCCTTCCGCCAGCTCGCGAAGATTCTCAACTTCGGCAAGGGCGGCGGGATGACGGGCGGCTCGCTCGTCTACAACGCTCGCGCGAAGGACCGCGTCTCGTTCTGCTTGCTGGCGAAGCGCGCGGACGTCTGCGGTGTCGAGCGCGTCGTCGTGACAGTCCAACGCAAGCCGAAGATGGTCTGCCGGGCGTGCGTCGAGGTGGCGAAGGAGCTGGATACGAAGTGGCTCAACGCTTGGCCCGAGCAGCGCGAGCTACAGCACCGGGCGAAGTCGCTCACCTACGGGGGCGGCTTCTCGGACGTGATGATTCCGGGCGCCAACATCCTCCGTGGCGGGTGCGGGTACACCCAAATCCTCAACACGCCGTTTCAGGGGCTCGGAGCTGTTGGGTGCAAGCGCGCGATGTGGCGTGTCAGTCGCGAGATGTACGTCGACCGCAGCTCGCCCCTGTATGGCTCGCGGCTTGTCCTGATGGTGCATGACGAGCTGATTAGCGAGCTGCGCGCCGACGACCCGCAGCGCCTGCACGACGCGGCCGAGCGCAAGGCAGAAATCATGCGACAGGCGATGCGCGAAGTGACTCCAGACTTGGCGCCCGCCATCGAGGCCGAGCCCGCGCTGTCTCGCTATCTGTCCAAGGACGTAGCTACCGTGCGTGACAGCTCGGGGCGGCTAGTCGTCTGGGAACCCGCCACGAAGCGTGCGGCGTAATCCGCGGCCGAAATCCACACCATCTACAGGGGGCCTACTCATCCTAGATGGTGCTCAATGGACGCGCCGAACAACGCGCTCGACCAGTCCCCGCTTTGCCTGTTCCTCTTTCTTGATTCAGACCTCGACGACGCAGTCTCGCCCGACGTCGCAGACTTCTACGAACTGCGATTGCAGTCGGCTCTGAGCGGCGAGTCCGAGTCCCCCCTCATCGGAGTGGCTGACCTGTGATGGGCTCTACACTGCGGTTCCTCGTGGCGCTCGACCCCGGGCTTCGCGAGTGCGGTGTCGCGCTCTTCAACCTGGACACGGGCGAGCTGCTCGCGGCGGGCATGCCCACCAACCCCGAGCGGCAAGCCCGTGGGCTCGCGGCATGGGCGTGCATGGCGGGAGCGGTGGCCGAGTTTCTTTCGTCGTTCCTGGAGCCGCTCAGGGCCTCTGGCGCGGCTGTGTCCGTCACCGTCGCGAGTGAGTGCCCCCAGGTCTACACGGCGGGCAAATCCAAGGGCGACCCGAACGACCTCATCGAGCTTGCCGGTGTCGTCGGACGCGTTGCGGGCGCCCTGGGAGCCACGTCGGAGCGGAGCTACTTGCCGCGCGAGTGGAAGGGGACGCTGGATGCCGACGTGATGGTGGAGCGCATCAAAGCGCGCCTCGGTGAGCGTCCGCACGAACACCTTCGCGTCCAGCTCCCACGCGCCCAGGACAAGCACCACAACGTTTGGGACGCGGTTGGCATTGGCCTTCACTTCGTCGGCCGACTTGCGCCCCGGAAGGTCTTCCCCAGGTGAGCGCGCATGGCTTGGCTATTCATCCCGTCGGAGTTCATCCCCGCCGCGCACTCGAACTCTTCGCTGGCGGCGGCGGGCTCGCTCACGGTCTCAAGCTGGCCGTGCCTTCCCTCCGGACTGTTTGTTACGTCGAGCGGGAAGCATACGCAGCGGCCTGCCTCGTGGCCCGGATGGAAAAGGAAGAGCTGGATTCGGCGCCTGTCTGGGACGACGTTGGAACCTTCGACGGCAGCCCATGGCGTGGCGTCGTGGATTGCGTCAGTGGGGGATTCCCCTGTCAGGACATCAGCGTTGCTGGAAAGGGTGCTGGCCTCGACGGCGAGCGCTCGGGCTTGTGGCGCGAATACGCGCGAATCGTCTCTGAGGTACGACCCCGCTTTGTCTTCGTCGAGAACGTCGCGGCGCTCCGTTCGCGGGGCCTCGACCGCGTGCTCACCGACCTTGCCGCGCTCGGGTTCGATGCGGAATGGGTTTGTGTCCGAGCATCCGACGCCGGAGCGCCCCACAAGCGCGAGCGGCTCTTCATCTTGGCCCACTCCCAACACCGGGGAGAGCACGAACGGACACGGGAGGCGCGGGGGGAGACCGGGCAACGGGCGGCAGTCGGGGGCGGACCTGGGGGCGGTTGTGAAGGACTGGCCGACACCGGGGGCGTGCGACTGGAAGGCGGCGAGCTGCATCGGCCAGCGTCGCCGGCAGCTCTCGGAAGCCATCCTGAGCTTCCCTCGTGGCCCCCAGGGCGAGACGACCTCGCAGGATGGCGCGCAGTCCTCGCAAGGCGCCCGGACGTTGAACCCGCAGTTTGTCGAATGGCTGATGGGCTGGCCAATCGGGTCGACCGACTGCGGCTCCTCGGAAACGGCGTCGCGCCCCAGCAAGCGGCGCTTGCCTATGGACTCCTGCACGCGCGGCTGTTAGGTGCCGCACCGACGAAAGCTGAGCTGTGACATGTCCACCCATCCAACCGGCCCCGGGCTCGACGGACCTGCCGTCACGGTCGAGCGCGCTGCCGAGTTGCTCCAGTGCAAGCGCACTCGCGTGTTCGAGCTACTTGCCGATGGGCGACTGAAGCGCGCGCCCAAGTTCGGAAAGAGGACGACAGTTCGACTCGACTCAGTGCTCGCGTGCATCAAGGGAGATGAGGAACAGGCCACCCCTGCCCCTCGATCCCGTCGAAAACATCAAGCCACGGACTTCTCGTTGGAATCGTTCAAGTCCGCCGTCCGCGAAGCAATGGGCGGGTCCTCCGGGTGAATCAGATTGAGGGGGAGCTGAATCATCGGAGGCACCAAGACGCGCTTGTAGAACGTTCGCGTCGTCTTCGTGCTCCGATGGCCCATCACCGCAGCCACCTCTTCCACTGGAAGCCCCTGCTTCGTTGGACGAACCAGGACGCCGTAATCCGATGCCCAGTTCGAGAAACTGTGCCGGATCTCGCCGGGTGCGATGACCCGAATCTTCTCCCTCTCTTCGGGCGTCTCGCACTTCTCGCGAAGCCTGTTGGCGGCGCGTTTGAGCATCAAGAGCGCAGGTGCCCGGGTGAGAGGCCGCTTGCGCGCCTGGAGTCGAAGGGCCGCCGCGAACGCCTGGGCATCGAGGCTGACGACGTGGTCATCCCCGCGCTTGTGGAAGAAGGTCACCGTCCCCTTGATGCCGCAGGGGTCATCGACCTCTCTCAAAACGGCCTCCCCTCGCGCCACTCGGGCGATCTCGGTGTCGTGCATGGACGCCTTCGCTCGCAAGCAGAGAGTATCGCGAAGGAGCTGACTCGGGACCTCCGCGTAGACGGCCTCAACCTCCGACATCGCATAGCCCTTCACCCGGACGCTCTTCTCAGGCTTGGCCTGCGGCACCAGTAGGTCCAGGGTCGGGTCGTTGCTTCGGTGGAGCTTTCCTTCTTCACGAAGCCAGGAAGCAAACGATTTGAGGGCGACGATGCGGTGATGCTCGGCGGTCTTCCACCCCTTGAGCATCTTCCTCAGTTCCAAGAGGGTCACTTCCCGCATGTCTCGGCCGTTCAGGGCCACACCCCAGTGCGAGAGGTAATTTCCGAGAATGTGCTCAACATATTCCTTATTGAGACCCTCTTTGCGCGCGTGCTCGATGAACTCCTTGTGAAGCTCGGGCGTCAGGACGACAGCGTCGGCAGCAGCCCTCTCTGCCTGTTCCGCTGCAAGAAGGACCGTTTGCTTTTTCGTTCTGTAGCTAGCTGGGTCACGGTCGAAGAGGACCAGTTCCGCGAGGGCGTCCTCCTCCGTCAACGCATCTAGGGCGATGGCCTTCACAGCCCCGCTGACTCGGCGCTCGATAACCCACACCGTCCGACCACGGACCTCCTTCACCCGTCCCCCTTTCCACCTCCCTACCCACGAAGCCGGCACCGGACCTCCCTTGCGTTGTTCCTTTGTTGTTCCTATGTTCTACACCATGCAAGATCCCCTCGCAAAACAACCGGCCTTTCAAGCCGGTAACACGGGTTCGAATCCCGTCGGGGACACTGCAATCGGGGCCGGAAGCCGCTGGAATCTCAGCGGCTTCCGGCCTCGGTTCTTTCAGGCTCTTTCTCGTCTCCTGGATATCTTGAGCCGGAGACGCATCCCGCCCTCCTCCAGCCGATTCGTCAGGGGCGGAGCGTGCGCGTCAGTGCTAGGCCCTGCTGTCATGTCCGGCGACTCACCCGTCCCCGCCCCCGGCGGCCTGCCCACC
>NZ_VIFM01000138.1 GCF_006636215.1 Myxococcus llanfairpwllgwyngyllgogerychwyrndrobwllllantysiliogogogochensis
CCTCCAGCCTCCAGCCCCGTCAACAGCCCCGCCCGAGCATCCTCCTCGAGCCGCGAGTCCCGCGACTGCCCCAGGTCCTTCGCGCTGTAGCGCGAGCGAATCCGCGTCAGGCGGAAGCGATAGCCCACGGACACCTGCAGCGGCCCTCTCAGGGTGCGCCGCGCGTTGAACACGACGCTCGGCAGCGTGCGCTGCTCGAAGCTGTAGTAGCGCAGGCCCCGGAATGAGGGATTGCCCGCGCACACATCCTGCGCGTCCTCCAGTTGCTCCCTGTCGTCACACCGAGCGAAGTCCGGCTCGTATCCGGCGGCGGCGCCCTGGCCGAAGTAGGGCGAGAACCGCTCGTTGATGAAGCTCAGGTCCAACCCCAACCGCCAGTCCGAGTCGAAGAAGCGCGGCGAATCCATCATCAGCCGATGGGTGGCCACCCCCCGCGTCGTCTGGAAGAACTGCGCGATGAGGGAGTGTCGATAAGGCCGGTACGTGCCATCTCCCGCATCCACCAGCAGGAGCCTCGCGCCGTAGCCGAACCCCTCGTCGCTGTTGAAGTTGAGCAGCGGCAGGCCCTGGACGCGCCACCCCGTGCGCGGCGGTGGCACCAGCGCTTCAACGGGAGGCTCGTCTGCCCAGGCCGAAGTCGCCCCCATCAGGACGACCATCACCACGCTCCACACCGGGCGACACTGCGGCATGCGAAGTCTCCAGGCTCACGTTCGAGCCTGGAGACACCATAGCCTTCCCCGCACAGCGCATGACACTTCGCCCCGCGCGTGGGCCCGCTCTCACTCCATCGGTCTGGACACGGCGCGCGCGGTGGAGGGCTCGGAGAAAGCTCCGCGGCTCGCCACCAGCTCGCTCACGAGCGCTGGAGGTAGACGCCCGCGGACAACCCCTGCTTGACGTTGCGGCTCACCTCATCGGCGAGCACCTCGTCCAGGCCCGCCTCGAGCGCATCCAGCGTCAGGCGCACCACCTCGGCGGTGCTCGTCTTCGGCGCCGTGACTTTCTCCGCCATGTCGGTGTCCATGTAGCCGACGTGCAGGGCCATCACCTGCGTCTTCTGGGCGCCCAGCTCCTTGCGCAGACCGTTGGTCAGCGCCCAGGCAGCGGCCTTCGAGGCGCTGTAGCTGGCCGAGCCCGGGAAGGCCATCCAGCTGAGCACCGAGAGCACATTGATGATGGCGCCCCCGCCGTTCTTCGCCAGCACCGGCGCGAACGCGCTGCTCGTCGCCAGGGGGCCCAGGTAGTTCGTCTCCAGTTCAGCGCGCGCGGCGGACAGCGCGTCCGCCCCCAAGAGGCTCGTGCCCTTCAGGATGCCCGCGTTGTTGATGAGCAGCGTCACGTCACCCGCCTCGCGGACCAGCGCCTCCAACTGCTCGGGGCGGGTGACGTCCAGGCGGACCGGCACCACGCCTGGAATCGTCACACTCGAGGGCTCACGAGCCGCCGCGTACACCTTGCGAGCCCCCCGCTCCAACAAGGCCTTCGCGAAGGCGAGCCCCAACCCGCGATTGGCACCAGTGACCAGGGCGACAGCATCCTTGACCTGCATGACTCGACTCCGGCGTGACGAGGCGGACGGAAAGCTCCGGGTGGCCCCATTGAGGAACGTCAAATGGACGGACAGGCGGGCTCCCGAGAGCCCCTGTCCACCATATGATGATTATAATATGACGAAATTCGAGCTTCATCGAAAAGCGACATGGGTGAAGGACCGGCCCGTCCGGTCGCCGCTCCCCCAGTCGCTCCCCCGCCGACGCCGCCACGGTCCGCGGGCGCTGACGCGTCCGCCCGAAGCCTGACACGTCAGCGATTCCCCAGCGACGACGCCCCGGGACCTCCCAAATCCATTCGCCTGACGCGTCAAGGCCACATCCCCTGCCTCGCATGTCCTTGAAGACAGACACCCAGGACCGGAAAGGACCTTGGTGCACCAATTGCAGCGAATCGGGCCGACGCAAGGCGAATCCCCTCTCCCCCCATGAGGCAGACATGTCGCGAGTCAACCCACCAGCGATGGACACCGGAATGGACGATGGGCTCCAGCTCGACGTGGCCATCATCGGCGCCGGAGTCTCCGGCCTCTATGCGGGCTGGAGACTGCTCGTGGGAGACCTGGCCCCCGAGGGCACCCGCCCCGAGACGGTCCACATCTTCGAGCTGAGCGAGCGCCTGGGTGGACGCATCGAATCCGTCTTCCTCCCTGGCATCTCCCTGGCAGCGGAGATTGGCGGCATGCGCTATCTGCAATCGCATGAGATTGTGAACTCGCTCATCACGAAGGTCTTCGAGCAGGAGGTGACTCCTATCGACTTCCCCCTGGGCGACGACGGCAATCACTACCGCTATCTGCGCGGGCAGCGCTTCAAGGCCAACGAATGGGAGAACGCCCAGGCCGACCGCCGCACGTACAAGACGCGCTACTTCCTACCCGACGCGGTGGTGGGCTTCACCTCGGACCAGCTCTTCAACAAAATCATCTACGACGTGCTCATGGCGGACCCGTGGTTCCGGGAGCGCTATCCGGGCAAGGCCACCTTCACGGCGCCCTATGACTATGCCTTCACCCTGACGGCCCGCGAATGGGATGACGTCAAACCCAACCTGACCTATCACCAATCGGGTCCGTACGACGGCCTGAAGGTCAACGACCTGGGCTTCTGGAACCTCATCAAGGACCAGGTGGGCCAGGAGGCCTACGAGTTCCTGTCCGTCGCCGGCGGGTACTACTCCAACACCATCAACTGGAACGCCGCGGAGGCCTTCCCCTACCTCGTGGGCGACTTCTCCAACGCGGAGGTGAAGTACCAGACGCTGGCGGGCGGCTATGACCAGGTCGGCAATGTCCTCGCACAGCGCTTCCTGGCGCAGGACCCCAGCGGCAAGCGCGCCCATCTCTGGGGACAGAATGGCCTGCGGCGAATCGACCCGGCGCCGGGCGGCAGTCCCTACAAATACATCCTCACCGTGGCCAATGCACAGAGCGGCAAGAGCTGGACGGTGTACGCCAAGGCCGTCGTCCTCGCCATGCCCCGCCGCGCCCTGGAGCTGCTGGAGGTAGACCGCTTCTTCGCCACACCGGAGGTGAGCGAGCAGGTCCGGAAGAACCTCGACTCGGTCATCTCCGAGCCGTCGTTCAAGCTCCTGATGGGCTTCGAGTCTCCCTGGTGGCACGCGGAGTTCAACGCCCTGGCGGGCGAGTCCATCACCGACCTGCCGATGCGACAGTGCTACTACTTCGGCACCGACCCCTCGAACAGCCACTCCATCCTGCTGGCCAGCTACAACGACATGCGGACCACCCCCTTCTGGTCCGCGCTGATGGCCTCTCCCCAGCGGAACCTGAAGCGTTTCAAGCCCCGGGCCACGCGACTGGCGTCCCCGGAGTCCCTGGCCCAGGTGGAGTCCCTCCAGGCCCCGGCGGTGATGGTCCAGGAGGCCGTCCACCAGCTCCGGGAGCTGCACGGCCCGGAGAACCCCGTCCCTGACCCGTATGTCTCCTACTTCCGTAACTGGACGGAGGACCCCTACGGCGGCGGCTACCATGCGTGGCAGGCCGGGGTGAGCGTGCGCGAGGTGATGCCCTTCATGCGCCGCCCGGACCCCGCGGAGCGCCTGCACATCTGCGGCGAGGCGTACTCGGACCAGCAGGGCTGGGTGGAAGGCGCCTTCTGCGAGGCGGAGAAGATGCTCCAGGCGCACTTCGGGCTCGCGTGGCCCTCCTGGCTGGACAGCCATTACTACCTCGGCTGGTAAAGCCAGACACCTTCGTCCCTCCAGAACGAAAGCAACGCAAACATGGACTCCTATGACGTGGTGGTCGTGGGCGCGGGCGCCATTGGCCTGTCCGCCGCCTACTGGTGCTCGAAGGCCGGCAAGAAGGTCCTCCTGTTGGACCAGTTCGACTTCGACAACGACTTCTTCTCCTCCAAGGGAGAGTCCCGCTTCTTCCGGGTGATGTACTCCAATCCGCACCTGTCCCTGCTGGCGCAGTCCGCCTATCCGCTCTGGCGGGAGCTGGAGGACGACAGCGGCCTGGACGGCATCCTCAACGACACGTCCCTGCTGTTCTTCGGCCCGCCCAGCGGGGTGAATACGCCCGAGGGTGACCTCAAGGACTCCCAGGCCGTCCTCGAGGAGCAGGGACTGCCCTTCACCCGCCTCACCGCGGCGGACTTCCCGGAGCGCTACCCCGCGCTCAAGGGGCTGAGTGACGACGTCGTCGGACTGGTGCAGCCCCAGGCGGGCGTCATCGCGGCGGACCGGGCCCTTCAGGCCCTCGCCCAGCTCTGTCGCAAGCAGGGCGTCACCATGATTCCCCGCCGGACGGTCAGCCGCATCCAGGACGCGCCGGGACAGGTCACCGTCACCACCGCGCAAGGGGACTACACCGGCAAGAAGCTCATCCTGGTGCCGTCCGCCTGGACGAACCCGGTGCTCGACAGCCTGAACCTTCAGTTGGAGCTGGAGATCTGGACCATGACGTATGCCTACTTCACGGTGGCCCAATCCCAGTACAACTACCCGCTCTGGTTCTACTTCGGCGCGCCCCAGTTCCCTGGCGATGACCAGACGACCTACTACGGCCTGCCCCCGCTCCTGACGCCCGGGCGCCTCAAGGTGGGCACGGACTTCACCTTCCAGAAGTCCCCGCTGCCGCCTAGCTCGCCGCCCCAGGCGGACCCTCGGATGGTGGAGCTGCTCAACAGCTTCATGCGCGCGCACTTCCAGGGCCTTCAATCCCTGGCACAGGACGCCGTCGGCTGCCTCTACACGATGACCCCCGATTTGAACTTCGTCCTGGATGCCCTGCCCGGCCATCCGGACATCCTCCTGTTCACCGGTGACACGGGGCAGGCGTTCAAGTTCACCCCGCTGCTCGGGAAGATTCTCGCCGAGCTCGCGCTGACGGGCGTCACCCAGTTCAACATCCAGCCCTTCTCCATCCAGCGCCCCGGAATCCTGCGGCCCCGCTGAGCCCTCTCACCCCGTCTCAATCAGGAGTGGTCCATGCCGGATACTGAAAATACAGCCAACGTCCTCGTCGTCGTGGATGCGGAGAGCATCTACCAGGCCTACCAGGGGAAGTTCAGCACGGACTCCAACAGGCCCGTGTCCCTGGGCGAGAGCACGCCCTACATCTACATGTTCGTCCGTCAGGACGAGGTGCTCTCCGGACAGGCCACGGATGACCTGGTCATCACCCTCAACACCAACAACAACATCCGCTGGCGCATCACCTCGCTGACGGGGAACACGCGCTTCAGCGTCGCGCTCAGCCAGTGCAACATCCTCCGGGGCGTGGGGCTCATCACCCAGCCCGGCCTCATCGAGCCCACGGTGACGGTGCCCCTCCCGTCGGTGAATGGCTTCCAGGTGACCATCAACCAGACGCAGACCTATGCGGACGCCTATTTCCAGGCGACGGCGGTGAACCCCTCGCCGCCCAATGTCTCGTACCAGTTCTCGTTCGTCCTGGCGAACAACGACGGGAACATCCTGAGCTACTTCTCGTGGGATCCGCAGATCTCCATCACCTCATGACGTCACCGGCGGGCTCGCCGACGGTGTCTGACTTCTTCTTCCGAAAGGATTGGATGCGATATGGGACAGGATAACGGCTTCATCGACGTGCTCACCGTGGTGGACGTGGACAAGGTCATCGGCAAGTACGGCCCCAACGCGTCGCTCGACAACCCCGGGGTGGCCATCGCGGACTGTGTGTACATGCTCGTCCGGCGGGACTCGGCCGTGGGGGCGGAGGCGATATCCGAGCTGACGGTCGCCGCGAAGACCAACGACAACCTCCGGTGGCGGCTGGCGTCGCTGACGCTCAACACGCGCTACAGCGCCCTGCTCTACAAGATGAATGTCTCCGGAAACGCGCAGTGCATCACCCAGCCCCAGCCCCTGGTGTCCCACATCAAGGTGCCAGTCCCCGAGGTGTCGGGCGGGCAGAGCAGCGGCTTCAACGTGCAGCCCTACGTGGACTTCTTCTTCCAGTCCACCGCGATGCTGCCCACCGCCACGCTCCCCGGCGGGCGGGTGACCTACCAGCTCTATCTCCAGGTGACGGACAACCAGGGCAACAAGGTGGGCACCTACTCGTGGGACCCGTACATCACCATCACGTCATAGGCCGCGCTTCCCATTCACGAGGAGACCCATCATGAGTGACAAGAACCGGCCCTCGGGCCACACCGCGCTGCCTGGGAGCGGCTGTCCGTTCCACCGGGGTGCGGGAAACGCGATGCTGTCCAAGACGCCCTCCGGAAACCTGGTGCGCCCCCACGGCGGCGTGGGCACGACCGTCTCCAGCAAGTCCGCGCAGTCGCTGAGCGGAGACAACGGCCCCGTCGTCTCCGACTTCTTCCGCATGTTCCCGGACCTGGGCCCCTCCCTCTTCAACGTGGAGGACCTCCGGGCGCTCACCCTGCCTGGAGGCCCCATGGATGTGGCCAACCAGGGCCCGGGCCTCCCCCAGGACAACCCCACCATCCCCGCGGGCTACACGTTCCTGGGCCAGTTCCTGGACCATGACCTGACGTTCGACGTCTATTCGAACATCAATGGCCGGGACACCCAACCCAACCAGACGCGGGATGCCATCACCCCCACCCTGGACCTGGGCAACATCTATGGCCGGGGGCCCGTGCAGGACGCCTTCCTCTTCGACCAGAAGGACGGCGCCACGCTGCTGTTCGGCCGGCCCGACAATCCGGACGGCGACGTGCTCCGCAACTCCCAGGGCACGGCCATCATCGGAGACCCGCGCAATGACGACAACATGTTCGTCGACCAGCTCCACCTGGCCGTCATCAAGTTCCACAATCAGGTGGTCAAGGACCTGTCGAGCCAGTTCTCCGGAGGGGCGCTCTTCACCGAGGCGTCGCAGCGCGTGCGCTGGCATTATCAGTGGATTGTCTACCACGACTTCGTGCGCCGCTTCGTCGGGGATGAGCTGTATGGGAAGCTGGTGAGTCAGGGCCCGCAGTACTTCCCGCCCAACCTCCAGGCGATTCCCATCGAGTTCTCCGCGGCCGCCTACCGCATGGGCCACGCGACGATTCGCGAGTTCTACCAGGTCAATGACAACTACAAGGGCGCGCAGATTTTCGACCTGCACCAGCCCGGGACGTTCCTGAGCCCGGAGAAGCGCGTGGACTGGAAGTACTTCTTCAACACCGACTCCCGCGTCACGCCCCAGGGCGCCAAGCTGTTCGACACGCTGGTGGCGTCGGAGCTGCTTCAGCTGCCCCAGGCGCTCATCCCCGGCTTCGACAATCCCCAGTATCAGGGCAAGCCGGATCCGCTCTACCTATCGCTGCCGGGCCGCAACCTGCTGCGCCAGAATGAGTTCACCCTGCCGGCGGGACAGACGGTCGCCAAGGCGCTGGGGACGACCCAGTATTCCAATTCCCAGTTGGGCTTGCCGACGAACTGGGGGAGCACGCTGGCGCCGCTCTGGTACTACATCCTCAAGGAGGCGAAGCTCGCCAACCAGGGCCGCTTCCTCGGGCCCGTGGGCGGTCGCATCGTGGGCGAGACGTTCTTCAGCGTGCTCATCAACGACCCCCAGTCCTTCCTGCACAACAAGGGCTGGAAGCCCACCTACGGCACGGGCGGCGACTTCACCATCGTGGACCTGCTGCGCATCGCGGACGCGTACAAGTCCTCCTGAGGTTCCCCCGGGCACGACTGTCTCCGGGCCCTGTATCGGGCCCGGAGACGCTCGCGCACCTGGGGACTACTTGCCCCAGCGGAGCAGCTTCGTGCGGGCCATCTCGGAGAGCCCCCTCGCGGAGGCTCCCCCAAGCACGACCTCAAAGAGCGCGCTTTTGCCGCGACTCAGTGCGTCTCGACGTAGATCTGATCGAGCGTCGGGCTGAGGCCCTGGTTCTGGACATACAGGCGCGCGCCGGGCCAGGCGCAGTTCAGGCTCGTGGGATAGACCTGATTCGGAGCCAGCAGGATGGAGATGTTGTTGGCGCCGCAGTACGCGTTGAACCGCGTGGAGCGGGTGCTGGACATGTTCCGCACATAGAACGGCGTCACACCGAACAGCCAGGTCGAGAAGTCACGCGTCTGACCGCCAGCGATGAACGCGCTCTCCACGGCCTGCGTCGCCTCGCCCATCTCCGGGTTCTGAGCGGCCTCTTCCGGCGTGTATTCCCCGCCGCACCCAACGGCCATCAGAGACACCACTCCCACAACTCCAAACGTATTGAACAGCTTCATGACTTCCCCCTCATTTCGAGTTACCCCTGTGTTGGGGCCCGCTCTCTGTATAAGTACTCTCACGCAGTGTAAATGGTGTATTCATGACACCGCATGGGTCTGATTTGAGGGGATGATTGTCATTGGCCGCGCCGTAACATGAAGAGTTACGGTCGGGTGGCGGGCGACCCGGGCCCGACTTCGAGCCCGGGGCCCTTGCTCACTCCGGTGGTCCCCGCCTCGGCGGTGGCTGGGTTTTCATGCGCTCGTATTCCTCATCCGTGAAGACACGGCTGCGCGTGAGGAAGCGCACGCCCAGGGGCGACTCCAGGCTGAAGCCCGCGCCCCTTCCAGGCACCACGTCCAGCGTCAGGTGCGTGTGCTGCCAGACCTCGAACTGCGCGCCGCCGATGTAGACGGGGCAGCCCTCGACGTCGCCCAGGAAGACATCCCGCTGACCGACACGGAACTCCCCCGCCGGATAACACATGGGAGCGCTGCCATCGCAGCAGCCGCCGGATTGGTGGAACATCAGCGGACCATTCGCGGCACGCAGGGAGCGGATGACGGCGGCGGCCTCGGGCGTCACCGCCACCCGGGCCACCTCCTGCTCCGTCTGCCCACCCGCGCCGGGCCCGGCACGGGTGTCACTCATCAGAAGAACCCCATCGCCTTCGGGCTGTAGCTGACGAGCAGGTTCTTCGTCTGCTGGTAGTGGTCCAGCATCTTCCGGTGCGTCTCGCGGCCGATGCCCGACTGCTTGTAGCCGCCGAACGCCGCATGCGCCGGGTACAGGTGGTAGCAGTTGGTCCACACGCGGCCCGCCTCGATGGTGCGGCCCGCGCGGTACGCGGTGTTCGTGTCACGCGTCCACACGCCGGCGCCCAGGCCATACAGCGTGTCGTTGGCGATGCGCATCGCGTCGTCGAAGTCCTTGAACGTGGTGACGCTCACCACCGGTCCGAAGATCTCCTCCTGGAACACGCGCATCTTGTTGTGGCCCTGGAACACCGTGGGCGCCACGTAGTAGCCGCCCTTGAGGTCGCCCGGCAGGCTCACGCGCTCGCCGCCCATGAGGACCTTGGCGCCCTCCTTCTTGCCGATGTCGATGTAGCCGAGAATCTTCTCGAGCTGATCATTCGACGCCTGCGCGCCCAGCTTCGTCTCCGTGTCCAGCGGGTTGCCCGGGCTGACCTTCTTCACGCGCTCCAGCGCCCGCTCGATGAACTGGCCGTAGATGCCCTCGCCAACCAGCGCGCGCGACGGACACGTGCAGACCTCACCCTGGTTCAGCGCGAACATGGAGAAGCCCTCCATCGCCTTGTCCAGGAAGTCGTCGTCGTGCGCCATGACGTCGTCGAAGAAGATGTTCGGGCTCTTGCCGCCCAATTCCAGCGTCACCGGGATGAGGTTCTCACTCGCGTACTGGAGGATGAGCCGGCCCGTCGTCGTCTCACCGGTGAAGGCGATCTTCGCCACGCGAGGGCTGCTCGCCAGCGGCTTGCCCGCCTCGACTCCAAAGCCGTTGACGATGTTGAGGACACCTTCGGGCAGCAGGTCCTGGATGAGCTCGGCCAGGACGAGGATGCTGGCGGGTGTCTGCTCCGCGGGCTTGAGCACCACGCAGTTGCCCGCCGCCAGCGCCGGCGCCACCTTCCACACCGCCATCAGGATGGGGAAGTTCCACGGGATGATCTGCCCCACCACGCCCAGGGGCTCGTGGAAGTGATACGCGACGGTGTCGTGGTCCAACTCGCCCACCGTGCCTTCCTGCGCGCGGATGCAGCCGGCGAAATAGCGGAAGTGGTCGATGGCCAGCGGCAGGTCCGCCGCGAGCGTCTCGCGGACCGGCTTGCCGTTGTCCCAGGCCTCCGCCACCGCGAGCATCTCCAGATTCTGCTCCATGCGGTCGGCGATCTTCAGCAGGATGTTCGAGCGCGCGGTGGGTGACGTGCGGCCCCACGAGACGCGCGCCGCGTGCGCCGCATCCAGCGCCAGGTCGATGTCCTCCGCGGTGGAGCGAGGAATCTCGCAGAAGACCTGCCCCGTCACGGGCGAGATGTTCTCGAAGTACTGCCCGCGCTTCGGCTCGACCCAGCGACCGCCGATGAAGTTCTGATAGCGGGCCTTGAACTTCACCTTCGAGCCAGGCTGATTGGGGGCGGCGTAGATCATGAACGCTCTCCTTGCGGGTGGGGCTGCGGGTGGAAGCCGTGCCCCCCAGAGCAGCGCGCATGCCACGCCCCGCACCACCGACGTCGCGGCGCGTCGTGTCCCGCGATGCGACACCTCTGTCCGCTCCGCGTGGAGCACCTCGCGACAGTGTCGCGCGCGGGTGTGCCACCGCACGGATGGAATGTTCCGATGAGGACGCGCCACCGTCCCCTCGCGGGCCCACGGCGCGCCTACGGAAAAGCTCGCGTCACGAGCGAGGAGGGAGCACCAACCCGAAGCGCTCCACCATCCGGTACAGCGTGCTGCGAGCAATCCCCAGCAGCCGCGCCGCGCGGGCCACGTTCCCACCACTGCGAGACAGCGCGTCGAGAATCGCGTGGGCCTCCAGCTCCCTGAGGCCCGGGGAGGCCACGGGCTCGACGGGTGGCGAGGACACGGGTGGCACGTGCGCGGGTGCGCGCCCCAGCTCGGGCGGAAGCGCGGCCGCGTTCACCACAGGCTCTCCTCCTGCTCGGACCAGGGCCATGCGGAGCACCGTCTTCAGCTCCCGCACGTTGCCCGGCCAGGCGTGTGCCCGCAGGCGAGCCAGCGCCTCGGCGGACAGCGTGCTCGCGGGATGGCCTCCTTCGACGGACAGCCCACTCAACAACGACCGGGCCAGCTCCGGCAGGTCCACCCGCTCTCGCAGCGGCGGCAAGCGAAGGACCGCGCCTTGGAGGCGATAGTAGAGGTCGCTCCGGAAGGTGCCCGCGCTCACGGCCGCTTCGAGGTCCCGACACGTGGCGCCGATGAGTCGGAAGCGCGAGTGCCGCACGCGCGACTCGCCGACACGCGAGTACCCGCCATCCTCCAGCACACGCAACAGCATCACCTGCAGCGCCGCGGGCATCTCAGCGAGTTCATCGAGGAAGAGCGTGCCTCCGTCCGCCGCCGCCAGCTTTCCTTCGGCCCCACCCGCGCGAGCCCCCGTGAAGGCTCCCGGCGCATGACCGAACAGCTCGCTCTCCAGCAACGCGGCGGAGAGAGCGCCACAGTTGACGGCGACAAAGGGTCCGGAGGCCACCGCGCTCGCGGCATGCACCGCGCGCGCGAGCAACTCCTTGCCCGTACCCGTCTCCGAGAGCAGCAACACCGGCAGCGGCGTGGGAGCGAAGCGCGCGGCCTCTCGCAGCGTCGCGCGGTGCTCGGGGTCACTCCCCTTCAGCGCGGCCCAGGCCCCTCCATCGGGTCCGCTCTCGGCCGCCTCGGGCGGCATCCGCGCCGTGACGCGCGTCGCACGAGGCTCCAGCCGCACCAGCACCGCGAGCGCCGAGTCCCCCTCCCCCACCGCTTCCGCGTGGACCCGCCACGTCGCACCCGAGGCCTGATGACGCGCCTCCAGCGCGTGGCCTCTCAACGCCGCGTCCTTCAACGCCCGCCAGGACAAGCCGAGCATCCGAGTCGGCGACACGTCCCCCGGGGATGACTCCAGGCCCAGCAGCGAGCGCGCCGCGCCATTGAGACGCCGCACGCGACCCGGCGGCTCGACGAGCAGCACCGGGCCGTCCTCGCGCGACAGGTGGGCATCCACTCCCCCTCGCGCGGCCGCCGCCACACGCGCCCACGCCACCTCGCGCAGTCGCGCCTCCGCCGAGTGAGCGATGCTCGCCACCGCCACCAGCACCAGCGGGTCCGCGCCACTCGCGGGCCCGGTGACGTCCAGCACGCCGACGACTTCGCCGAACGGGTCTCTCACCGGCGCGGCATAACAGACCAGCCCATGGTGCCGCTGCGCATAGTGCGCGGGCCCCACCACCGCCACGGCCGAGGACTCCACCAGCGCGGTGCCAATCGCATTGGTGCCTCGCGACACCTCGTCCCAACAGGCCCCGGCCACCAGTCGCACGTAGTCGGCGTGGTCCCTGAAGTCGCCCCCCGAGCTGCGCGTCGCGAGGATGACGCCCTCCCGGTCCGCCAGCAGCGCCACCCGCCCTGACGGCATGGGCGCGGCGGCGAGCACGTCCAGGATGTCACGGACCTCGTGCCACACCGGCTCCAGGCGGGCTCGCCGCTCGATGAGCGCGACGCCGGCGACACTGGGCCCCTCGTCGGGCAGGCCCGTGCTCGGAGCGCCAAGCGCACGTGAGCGTTGCCATCGGGAGAGTATCGGCGGTGCCTCTGGAACCGAGGCCACGTCCTCGTCGAGCGCGCCGACGAGAAACTGCTCCCACAGGTGCGCGGAGGCGCTGAGCGTGAGCGTTCCCATGGGACTGATTATTCAGCCAGTCCCCACGCTGACGGCAACCCACGGCCTTCCCAAAACGCGACTGCTGAACCAACGCGGTGCGGCGTCCGGGAAGGCCAGAGCCTACACCTCCGAGCTACTTGTCGGTGGCGTCTTCAATCTTGTCGCCCGCCTCCTCGGCGGCGTCCTCGACCTTGTCGCCCACCTTCTCGGCGGTGTCCTCGGTCTTGTCCGCGGCGCGCTCCGCATCATCCTTCGCGCTCTCACGGGTGTTGCGGTGGCAGCCCACTCCGAACGTCAGGGAACCCACCACCAGGGCCAGCAGCATCTTCGCCTGCACCGTCAGCTCCTCGCGTGACGACGCCCGGGCTTTCGCCCCGGCGTCGCATTTGTGCGCGGGAAACTAGTCACGACGCGCGGACTGCCAAGTGCTCACCGCCGGGCTTCCACTCAGAAAACGCACATGCCATTCGCGCCGCAGGTACCTTGCAGCCCTTCGCAGACGCAGTTCCAGTCGCCGCCGCAGCGGTAACCCGTGCACTGCGAGCCCGGGCCACCGCCACCGCCACCACCGCCCGGATCCGGGTACGTGTACACGCAGTAGAAGTTGACGCAGACGGCGGTCGCCGCCTCGGGGCAGTTCGCCTCGCAGTTCCAGTCTCCGCCACACCGAGCCGGCCCACAGGTGAGTAACGAAGCCTGTGAGCTGGAGCCCTCGCGAGAGACCAGCTCCTCCTCGACCAACTCCGCCAGCGCGGGCGGCGCGGCCAGCGCGAAGGTGAGCACCACGGCAAGGCTCCAGGGATGCGACAAGCGACGCGAAGACATGAGCGGCTCCTCCAGGTGACCCGCCGGGCTTCATTTCAAGGCCCGCACGGGGAGTGCGAGCCTAGCACCCCCGCGACGAGGCCTCCGCGCGCGGCTTCACTTGAAGCACTTCGAGCGTCAGGGAGTAGGGCTCGCGACGGCGCGTGGTTCGGCGAGCCACTGCGCCAGGACCTTCGCATCGAGCGTCTCGACGCCAAACGATGCCGGACCACAGCGCACGCCGCCATCCCGCTCGCGAACGAGTGGGTCCCGCGCGAACACCACGATGACCGGCTTTCCCTCGGGGCTCACGTGCGGAACCACGTACTGCGCTTCCACGATGGGGCGAAGAGAGGGATCCGCGAGCAGCTTCCGGGTGAGCTGCCCGTCCGGTGTCCCCGCCTTGAGCTGGTCCCGGGCCTCTTCACAGAGCCAGCGCGCGGTCCGCGTGCCCTCCGGTTCCATCCCTGGCCACGAACTGCGCACCAGGCGCGCGCGCCCCGACATCAGCCAGCCCACGTGATGTCCGATGCCCACCGAGGCCATCGTCGCGGCGAAGAGCAACACCCCGAGCAGCAGCAGCGACACGCTCCAGCGCGGGCGCCACGCGGAGGCCTCTGGCGCCTCGGCGTGGAGCTGACGCCACAACCACCGGAGGAACAGATGCGAGCCCGCGGCGAGCACCGCCGCCACGAGCAGGAACTCGGCGATGGCGCCCCAGCGGAACGTCACCTCCGGCAACACCTGCTGGAGGAAGGACAGCCAGCCGAAGGCGAGCAGAAAGGGCACCTTCATGACCCAGACCTGCCCCATGCACAGGAAGATCATCATCACGAAGATGACGCCCAGGAAGGTCACGCCCTTTTTCGACTTCACGGCGCGCCCTCCGCCACGAACGAGCGATGGATGTCCTCGACGGGGAGGCGCCGGAGGTCGCCGTCGGTGAAGAGCACCCAGCGCTCACGGCCGAAGATGCCCGGCTCGTACGCCAGGGGCGTCGCGGGCGCGTCCGCCTTCTGCCCTCCGATGTAGATGAAGTGCAGGCCGGAGTCCCCGAGCACCTTCCAGCGCGCCGCGGGAAGCTCGGTGCCCAGGTCGCTCTTCGGAAAGTCGCGCCCATGTTCGGCGGCATACGCCCACAGCGCCACGCGCAGCTCATCCAGACGCTGACGCCGCGCCTGGACCAGCAGGTCCGCGTCCGAGGGGGGTGGCGTGGGGATGACCTGGTAGGTCGCGCCCTTCTTCTCCCAGGCGCCCGGGGTCATCAGCTCGCGGCCACCGGCAATCATCGACAGGACGAGCTGAAGGCCCAGCCCGACCAGGAACACCAGCGCGAGCGAGGCCCTGTAGCTCAGCCTCGGCAACCGGGGCACATCCCGTCGCAGCCAGTTCCACAATCTCCAGACGCCCAGCGACACGAGCAGGAAGACGGCGATGAAGAAGGAGATGGCCTCCAAGCGCTGCTCGGCGATCTCCGTGAACAAGAAGCTGGGCATGCCCGCCAGGGCCACCGCTGGGGTCAGCAGCACGACGGAGAGGAGGAGCTTGTTCACGCGCACGGAGGGCAGTCTGCCTCGCCCGGGTGACAGGAAGTCAACCAGGGGGCCGGCGCGCGCTGGGCAGCCGAGCCTTCCAGGCATCGCCCCCGAGGGTCTCTGCGTTCAAGGAGAAGGCACATCCTGAGGCGTGACGGATATCCATCACGGAGGGCCGACGATGCGCACCTGGAATGAAACCTGGCGCTGGCTGCGCCTGGGTGGCGTGAGCGCGGGCGCGCTGCTGGCGGGGCTCGGCTGCGCGATGGGGCCCGAGGAGTTCGGTCCCCAGTTGAAGTCGACGTCCACGACGCTGGGCAGCAACATCTCCATCTTCCGCGATGTGATGGCGCCGCATGGCGAATGGCTCCAGCTCCCCGAGGTGGGTTGGGTGTGGCGCCCCGACGCGAAGCTCGTGGGCCTGGACTTCGTGCCCTACGCCACCTCCGGCCAGTGGGTGTTCAGCGACTGGGGTTGGACGTTCCAGAGCGACTGGGACTGGGGCTGGGCGCCCTTCCATTACGGCAGGTGGTTCGTCGCTCCCTCGGAGGGCTGGGTCTGGTGGCCCGACGACGAGTGGGCCCCTTCCTGGGTGGACTGGCGCTGGGGGGAGGGCCTCGCCGGTTGGCAGCCCATGCCCCTGCCAGGCATGAACGTCCGCCGCCCCTGGACCTTCGTCGCCACGAGCGACCTGGTGCAACCCGATGTCAGCCGCTACCTGGTTCCACCGGACCAGGAGGCCGCGCTGGTGGCGAAGACCCAACCGGTGGGCGCGCGGGTGACAGGGCGGACGGGCCAGTGGAACGTGGGCCCCGAGCCCGACGAGGTGGCGAGCGCCACCGGAGCACCCGTGCCCCACACGGGCCCGATAGCACCGCCCACGGGGCAGCCTCCCATCGCGGGGCCACACTCGGCGGCGCGGTAGCGGGCACGCCGCGCCACGGCGAACAGAAAGCTCCTTCCGAGGGGCGGGACGGGCAGGCCCGGGACGTCATGAGCGAGGGTGGTCGACCCCGCCCCCGAGGTCCCAGCTTCCTGTCACGCATTCGCCGAAAGGAGACCAGGACATGCCCCAGACGCAGCCCTTCGTCAGCGACCTCCAGGAGATCCGCCGTCGAGCCCGTGAGCACCTGGAGGAAGGCGCCCTCACCGATAACTACGAGGGCGATGTGAACACGACGCTCAAGCTGCTCAACGACGCGCTCGCCACGGAAATCGTCTGCGTGCTGCGCTACACGTACCACTACGTGTCCGCGGTGGGCATCCACAGCGAGGCGGTGAAGGAGGAGTTCGGGGAGCACGCGCGCGAGGAGCAGGAGCACGCGCTGCGGCTCGCCGAGCGCATCAACCAGCTCGGGGGGCGCCCGGACTTCAACCCCGACGGCCTGCTGTCACGCAGCTCCAGTCAGTACGTCGAGGGGCAGAACCTGGTGGACATGATTCGAGAGAACCTGGTGGCGGAGCGCATCGCCATCGAGACGTACCGCGACCTGATTCGCTACTTCTCGGACAAGGACCCCACCACGCGGCGGCTCCTCGAGGACATCCTCGCCAAGGAAGAGGAGCACGCCAACGACATGCATGACCTGCTGGTGGCGCACCAGGGTCAGCCCATGCTCAACAACTGAGCCGTCACGACACCGCGTGCCCCTCGGAGGAGACCGCGCTCCGGGGAGGCACATCGGCCCGCGCCGCCCAGGCACGGACGTTGGCGTCGCGGTAGCGCACCATCCGCCCGAGCGACGGCTCCCACAGGTTCAGCCGCAGGCAGTGGACGATGTCGCGCGGGCTCAGCGTCGTGACGTGGGGGTTCTGGAGCTCGGGGATGGCCGCCATCGCCTCTGGGAGTCGATAGAACGGGATGCGCGGGTTCAGGTGGTGCACGTGGTGGTAGCCGATGTTGCCGGTGAACCACGCCATCACCTTGCCGCAGCGCAGGTAGCTGGAGGCCTCCAGCGCGGCATCCGCGTGGGTCCACTGCCCCTCCGGCAGGATGCGGACCTCGTCGAAGTTGTGCTGCGAATAGAACAGGTACGTGCCCAGCGCGTAGGCGAGGAGCAGCGGGCCCACGAAGGCGAACAGGTACACGGCGGGGCCGAAGAAGACCCAGAGCGCCACGGACAGGGCCACGTGCACGCCGAGCGCGAGCCCGGAGGTCCAGTAGCGCTTCGGGTCCTTCACGAAGGGCACCAGGCACAGGCTGATGAGGAACGCGGTGACGTAGCCGAACAGGATGGTCACCGGGTGGCGCTCCACCGCATAGCCCAGCCGCTGCCAGCCGGACGCCTTGCGCCACTGCTCGGTGGTCCACGTCGCGAACGTGCCCGCGGAGTCCGCGGCGATGCGCGCCGTGTTCGCGTGGTGGTGGTTGTGCGTGTCGTTCCAGATGCGCGCGGGCGTGAGCGTCAGGATGCCCTGCACCTGGAAGAGGACCTTCGCCCAGCGCGACGAGGGCAGCAGCGCCCCGTGCATGGCGTCATGGAAGAGGATGAACGCGCGGATGAGGACGAGCGCCTCCAGCACGCCGCCCACGACGCGCAGGGGCCACCAGGGCGCGGCCACCGCCAGCGTCACGGCCGCGGCGAGCGCGGCATAGGTGGCCGCCAGGTTCCAACCCGAGCGCGCCACATCCTGCACGGCGAAGGGTCGTGTCCGGGCAATGAGCTCCTTGCTCGACGGCGGTGCGACTCGTTCCATTGAGAGGGGCTCCTACGAGTGGGGTGTGTCCGGCCCTGTGCCGGATGAAGCGCCATGGTTCTCCCATCGCCATGTCACGCGCGGGTCAGCCGTTGAAACGACGTGCGAATGGACCCAGATGACGCGACTCGCCGTGTGCAAAGGCATGCACAGTCGCGTGGGACGGGCCCCCTTCTCCCCTGGCGACCAGGGGACGAGGGGCCTGGCTTCCTGGTGGGTTTGGGTAGAATCGGGGGCCGCTGGCTGTTAGGTCGAGACGTTCTCCAAGGAGCAGCCGTGTTCCGATTCGAAACCGACCGGGACCTCATCCAGTCCTTTCGTCCGAGAGACCGCCGCGTCATGGAAATGCCGCCGGGTCTCACCTTCCCCTTGTTCGTGCGTGACTACCTGGCCTGGACGGAGACGTCCGGCGCGCGCGTGTACCTGGTCTTCTCCGCGCCCGGCAGCCACCAGCCCATCGGCATCATCTTCCGGCGCGATACCGGAGGAGGTCTCGATGTCGCCCGCATGTGCGAGTGGTGCCACAACTACGGCTCGTCGCACGCGGTGGACCTGCTCACCACCGACGTGAACAGCAAGCGCCGCGTGGGCATCAGCCTCTGCGTCGACCTGCGCTGCAAGGACAAGCTGGAGGACGAGGCCAACCGTGGCGGCCGAAACACCCTCGCGGCGCTGGACCAGCTCCGGGCCCGGATGTACCGCTTCGCGAACGAGGCGCTCGGCATCGAGGCCAGGCCCGCCGCGCCCGCCGCCTAGCGCCGACTACGCGACAAAGGCGTTGGCCCGCTGCACCTGGGGCACGCCGGGCAGCATGGGCGCGGGGTTGAGGGCCTGCACCAGCAACGACCTCAGCGCCTCGCCCAGGTCGTCCACCACGCTCAGCGCCCCGGCGGGGGCGCCCTGGAGCGCCGCGGGCACCTCCGCGCCCACGACGACAATCGGCATCCGCGCCTCCCACGCCAGGTAGTGCGCCAGTCCCACCGCCGGCTCCGACACGTCCAGCAGCAACGCGCCCACCGCGCCCGCGCTGAAGGGGCGCCACAGGGGCCGTGCCGCCTCGGCCGGGGGCAGCGTGCAGAAGTCCAGCCGCAGCACCTCGCTGAGCACCAGTCGCCCCAGCGTCCCGAAGCCGCTCTTCACGGCCGTGGGCTCCGCGGACAAGGCCTCCAGGCCCGGCACGCGGGCCATCACCCGCCGCGCCGCCGATGAGCCGCTGCCGCAGACGAAAATCTTGGCGGTCGCCACCCTCGACGGAGCCTTCGTCCGGAGGATGCGGCCTCGCAGGGCATGCACCTCCGCGGCGCCCAGCAGCTCGTTGGCGTTCGCGTCCATGCCATGTACGTCCGCCGGCCTCGCCACGCCCCGCTGCATCAGGGTGGACAGCACCCCCAGCACTTCCAGGTCCGTGGCGGGCGCCAGGTCCAGCACCTCGCCCAGCGCGCGCGGCTGGCGCAGCAGGTCCACCACCTGCGCCGTCACCGGGTGCTGGTCCTGTTGCAGCTCCACGTCCGGCGCCAGCATCAGCCGCGTGTGGCGCGGCGGCAGGCCCGGCATCAGGCGATTCACCTCGTCCGACTGGCGCATGCCTTCCAGCAGCGCGTCGTCCATGGCGCGGTTGATGCGAGCCTTCGCCGCGCTGGCGCCGGGGGAGAACGTGAAGGTCCCATCGCCCCAGGCCAGCAGGCGGAACAGCGCCTTCTCACCTTCCACCCGCCCCAGCTTCGAATTCACCGGGCGGCCCTCCACCACGTGGATTTCGCCGCGCTCGTTGCCCCGCTCCAGCGAGAGCTTCCCGCTGCGCCGGTTCATCCCGAGCAACTGCATCAGGTCCGGGATGCTGAGCTGGCTGAGGGAGCCTTCGATTTCCTGCTGCTCGACCTTGAGGTCCTTGGCCGCCTCGTTGCGCCGGAAGATGTGCTCGATGCGGCTGAGCACTTCGTCCAGGTTGAAGGGCTTGCGCAGGTAGCCATCCCGCAGGCCGCGATACCGGTCCCCGTCGAAGCTCGACGTGGTGAGCACCACCGGGATGTCCTCGGTGCGCGGGTTGGTGCGCAGAATCTGGATGAAGGTGCGCGCCTCCAGCAGCCGGCAGTTCTCATCGAACAGCGTGAGGTCCGGGTGGCGCAGCACCGCCACCTCCAGCGCCCGGGAGCCATCCGGCGCGTAGTGCACCTGATAGCCCTTGGTGCGCAGCTCGCGGGACAGCGCGCGCACGGACTCCAGGTCGGGGTCGGCGATGAGGATCTTCCGGACCTGGGCCATGGGTCGCTCCGCTTCGTGTCAGTAGGGCTGCAGGTCGTATTCGGCCTGCAGCTTGGAGATGAGCCCGTCCACCACGGCGGTGTCCGAGGTGTGGAAGCCCCACGTCGCGCCCCGCCCCCGCCGCTGGATGAGCGCGTAGGCCGCGCTCTCCGACAGCCAGAGGATGAACTCATGCCGGGACACGCGCTCGTCGCCCTCCAGGAACACGGGCGTCAGCGCGGGATGCGACTCGAGGTCTACCCGGCGTCCCAGCAGGTAGATGCGCGAGGACAGGTCCGGCGGCGCCGACTCCAGACCGGCCGCGATGGGCAGGTCCGCGCGAATCTCCGGCCCGCCCACGTACAGGAGGCCGCGCGTGCCCGGGTCTCGGGTGAGTTCGCGCGCGATCTCCGCCTGGAGTTCGTCGAAGAGGACATCCGCGACCTTGCCTCGGCGGCTCGGCTCGGCGCGCTCGTCCACGGGCAGTCGGGGACTGTTGGGCGTGCCCAAGAGCAGGTCCACCTCGTCCCAGAACGGCAGCCCGTCCAGCATCAGCCGCCGCTGGAGCGACGCACGGCGCTCGTCCATGCGGCGACGACAGCGATGCACCAGCTCGTCGAAGTCCTCCCCGTCCTTGGGGAAGGTGCTGGCTCCGCCCACCAGGGCCAGCGGCAGGCGGGACTCCACGTCCTGGACTTCAGGCTCCTCGCGCACCGCCGCCACCGCGCGACGCACGAACATCATCGCGCCGAAGAAGTCCGTCTCCGGCAACAGGAGATAGAACTCCTGGTCGCTCGCCTTCGCGATGACGTCCGAGTCGCGGATGATCTTGCTCAGCGCGCGGATGATGCCGCGCACCGCCTTCTTCGCGTCCGCCGCGCCCTGGCGCACGCGCACCAGCGGCAGGTTGTCGATGGAGAAGGTCAGCAGCGAGAACGTCCGCCCATACCGCCGCGCCTTGTAGATCTCCTTCGACGCGTAGTCGGTGAAGTAACTGAGGTTGTAGGCCGCCGTCTCGCGGTCTCTCAGGCCCAGGCGCTGGAGCGCCATCATCCGCCGGCCGTTCTTCACGCCCACGGCGGCGAAGTCCGCGAGCACGCGGGCGTCCCTCGAATGCTCGGCGCGGAAGTCACCAGCCAGCGGGTCCGACAGCTGCGCGAGGCCAACGATTTCGCCGGAGACCATCAGCGGCACGTACAGCACCGCGGAGCGCTCATCCCGCGCGAACCACGGCTGCGCGTCCCGCAGGCGCCCCGCCAGCGGCCCTTCCGGGCTCATCTTCTCCGCGAGGAACTGCTTGTCGAGCAGCCCCCGGTACGCACGCAGCACCAGGTCTCCCCGGTCGTCCAGCACCCACAGCGCGGCGCTCTGCGCGTCGCACACCGCGGACAGCTCCGAGATGATGCGCTCCTGGAGCCACTCCAAATCAGACTGGGAGATGAGTTCCAGGCAGCGCTGGTGCAGGTTGTGGAAGCGGGCGAACTCGATGTTCTCGTCGCGCAGCTGGGTGCGCTCGCGGCGCAGGGCGGCGCGCTCCAGGGCGCGGTCCACCGCGAGCACCAGGTCCGCTTCCTCCACGGGCTTGGCCAGACAGTCCGCCGCGCCCGAGCGCAGGGCCATTTCCGAGCCCTTCACGTCGGTGCGATGGCTGACCAGGATGACCTCCTGGTCCGGGTCTCTCTCGCGAAGGCGCGCGGTGAGTGCGAAGCCGTCGACGCCCGGCATCACCACGTCGGTGATGACCAGGTCGAAGGGCGTGCGAGCAGCCTCTTCGAGCGCCAGCGTGCCGTTCTCCACAGAGACTACGCGGTGCCCATGACGGGACAGCATGTCGCTGGCGAGCTGGCGGAAGAACAGGTCGTCGTCGACGACGAGAATGGGACCGGCCACGCGCTGTCTGACCCGGGTGCGAAGGGGGAGGTCGGAGGTTACCGGCCCCCAGCAAGCGCGACAACGCCCTCGAAGACGAAGGCGACAGGACCACGGAGGCGGATGTCGGACAGGTCGGCGGGCACGCGGATGCGCAGGTTGCCTCCCGGAAGGGTGACGCGCAGCCAGGTGTCCGAGGGCAACCGCCCCGCCAGCACCGCCACCACCGCCGAGGCACAGGCCCCCGTGCCACACGCCTGGGTCAGCCCACAGCCCCGCTCCCACACGACGACGGTGAGTCCGTCCTCCTCCACCCGGACGAACTCGACGTTGGTACGGTCCTGGAAGTCAGGGTGCCGCTCCAGCACCGGCCCCAGTCGAGGCGCGTCCTCCAGCGGCTGGTCCAGGAGGACCAGGTGGGGATTGCCCATGCTCACCGCGGACGCGCGAAGCTCGGGGTGCCCCGGCAGCGGCGTGTCCAGGAACGCACGCCCGGTGACACCGGACGGAAGGTTGGGGGCCACGAGCCGTGCTGGCCCCATGGAAATGTCCACCGCGACCACCCCGCCGTCACCGTAGCCGGGCATGCAGGTGAGCACTCCGGCGCCTGTCTCCACGTCGATGCGGCCCGGGTTGTCCCCGGACTGGTCGACCAGGTACTTCACCGCGCAGCGCAGGCCGTTGCCGCACATCTCCGCGATGCTGCCGTCGGCGTTGTGAACGACCATCCGGGCCAGGCCGTGCTCGGAGGGGAGCAGCGCGAGGACTCCGTCGGCGCCGATGCCGAGCCGGCGGTCGCACATCCAACGCGAGGTCTCCGCGTCGATGTCCACGCCGGACCGGCGACGGTCCAGGACCACGAAGTCGTTGCCCAGCCCCTGGTACTTGAAGATGCGCTCGCGAACGTCCACGGTGGCAATCCTAGCCGTGGAACGTCACTCGCGCTCGTCCGCCTTCTTCGTCGGAGGCGGCGGGTCGGGCATGTCGAGCGCGGGCACGGCGGTGCGCGGGGGCTTGGCCTGAGGGATGGTGGGGGCCCGGACGGGCGTGCCACCGGGCGGGGTCAGCGCCACGCCCGTGCGCCGGGACAGCTCGCTCTTCACCGCGTTGAGCTCCGCGTTGGCGCGCTCGTAGATGTCCTGGACGGGGTTGGCCCCGGCTCGGGCCACCTGACGGCGCAGGGTGCCCAGCTCCGTCTCCTGGGCCTGGAGCTTCTCCTGGAGTGAGTCCACCTCCGACTGGAGCTGCTCCATCTCCGCGGCCATCTCCAGGACGGCGTCCGTCTGCGAGGCGGCCTTGAGCTCCTCGGTGGCCTTGAGCAGTTCGTTGCGCTCGGCCTCCAGGGCGGTGAGTCGGGCCTGCTGCTCCTTCACGAGCGGCTCCAGGCGCTCCCGCTCGAAGCGATCCTTCAGGAGGTCCTGCTTCTCCGTCGTCAGGGCCTGCGCCTGCTCCTGGAGGCGCGTCAGCTCGGTCCGCAGCGTGGTGAGACGGTCGGACGTGGTGCCGTCACGCTGCGCGAGCTGGCGGCGGGCTTCTTCCAACGACTCGGAGACGCGGGTGCGCTCGGCGCGCTCGGTGTCGAGCAGGCGCACCGCATCCGTGGAAGCTGTCTCCAGGGCGGTGATGCGGCCTTCCAGCCGGACCCGGGCGGCCCGAGCGACAGTCAGGTCTGACTGGAGTCGCTCACGCTCCGACTCGGCGCGGGTCAGGCGGTCCTGCAAGGACTGGAGCGCGGTGGCGCTCTCCGTCGTGGAGGATTCCAGGTCGGACAGGCGGGCTTCGAGTTCGGTGCGCCGGGCCTCGAAGTCCGTGGTGGCCTCGACGAGCCTGGCGCCGTGTTCCTCGCGCATGGATTGAGCGCGAACCTGGAGGTCGGAGAATTGGGCTTCCAGCTCGGCGCGGCGCGCCTCGGCGTCGGTGAGCCGAGACTCCAGCTCGGTCCTGTCCGTGCGGTGGGCGTCGAGCTGAGCGGAGGACTCCGCGAGCCGCGCGCCCAGCTCGGACTTGTCCGTGCGCTCGGCGTCGAGCAGGGCCACCGTGTCCGCGAGCCGCGATTCCAGGTCGGCGCTGTCCGTGCGCTGAGCGTCCAGCAGGGCCACCGTCTCCGTGAGCTTCGATTCCAGGTCCGCATGTTCGGCGCGCTGTGCGTCGAGTCGCGACACGCTCTCTGTGAGCTTCGACTCCAGGTCCGTGCGCACGGAGTGCTGAGCCTCGAGCCGCGCCACCGTTTCCGTGAGCTTCGACTCCAGGTCCGTGCGCACGGAGTGCTGGGCCTCGAGCTGCGCCACCGTTTCCGTGAGCTTCGACTCCAGGTCCGCACGCTCGACGCGCTGCTCTTCGAGCCGGGTGCTGAACTCCGTGAGCCGGGCTTCCAGCGCGGACTGGTCCGCACGGTGTGCCTGGAGGAGCGAGTCCGACTCGGTGAGCCGGGCCTCCAGCGCGGCCAGCGCCGACCGCTGCGCTTCGAGCTGCGACAGGCTCTCCGAGAGGCGAGCTTCCAGCTCGGACTTCTCCGCGCGATTGGACTCCAGCTCGGAGCGCTGTTGTTCAAGCTGCGCGGTGAAGTCGGCGAGCCGGACCTCCCAGTCCGCCCGGGCCTGTCCCAGTGCTTCGGTGGCCTCCGTCAGTCGCGCATCCAGGGTCGTGGACCGCTCCTGTTCGGCCCGTGCCGACTCGGTGACTCGCGCCAGCTCAGACCGCGCGGCCTCCAGGTCGGCACGCGTGCTCTCCAGCGAGGCGCGCTCGCTTTCGAGCGAGTTCTCCATCGCGGTGGCCTTCCCCGCGAAGCGCCGCGCCGTCTCGAGCTGCACCATGAGCAGCTCGGCGTTCTCGCGCTGGGCGACCAGCCGTTCCCGTGCGTCCACCAGCTCCGCGTCGAGCCGGGAGAGGTGCATTCCCCGGTCGTGCAGCGCGGCCATGGCGCGCTGGAGTTCCATCCCCAGGCGCATCACTTCCTGCCGCGCCGCCATCAAGTGGGTCAGCTCGCCTCGCAGGTCCAGCACTTCCTGGCGCGTGGCCTCCAGCGCGGTCTCCGTGGCCTCTTGCGTCCGAAGTTGTTCGCGAAGCTCACCCAGCTCCACCTCGCGCGCGGTGGCGGTCTCGGTGAGTCGAGTGGCCTGGGCCTGGAGCTCTTGCAGGGCCCACTCCCGCTCGGAGAGGGTCGCATCCACTGTGCGCTTCGCCGACTCCGCCTCGCTCAGCGACTGCTCCACGGACGCCAGTCGCGCCCCCATGGACTCCGCTTCGGACAGCCGCGCATCCAGGGTCGACTTCAGCTCCCGCGCCGAGTCCTCGGCCTGGGCGCGTTCTCCCTCCAGTCGCTCCACGCTGGCGCGCAGCGCCTGCTCGCGGGACTCGGAGGTCTCGCGCACTTCTGTCAGGGCCTGCTCTCGGGCCGCCAGCTCGGCACGCACCTGCGCCAGGGCTTCGCGCTCACGGGCCAGCTCGGCACGTGCTGCTTCCGCGCCCTGCTGTTCCGTCGCCAGCGCGTCTCGGGTCTGAGCCAACGAGGCTTCGACCTCGGCACGCGCGCGCTGCTCTCCCTCCAATCGCTCATGAACATGTGCGAGTCCGGCCTGGCCATCGCTGCGTTCCTGACGTTCGGTCTCCAGCTCCGCGCGAGCCGCACTCAGCGCCTCTCGCTCCGCCGTCAGCGAGGTCTCGACTCGAGCCCGACCCTCTCGCTCCGAGACAAGCTCCGACTGGAGTCGGGTGACGACCTCGTCCGCGTCGGAGACTCGCGCTCGGGCGTCGGTCAGCTCCGCGGCCAGTGCTTCACGCGCCGCACGCTCGGAAGCGAGGGACTGGCGTGCTTCCGCCAACGAGGCCTGGGCCTGAACCTCACCCTGCCCCCAGGACTCTCGCTCCGTGGCCAGCGCCTCGCGGGCCTCCGCCAGGGCTGCGTCAGTCCTCGCGCGTTGCTCCGATTCCGACTGGAGTCGAAGCTGGGTCTCCGACAGTGCCTCATCGGCGCGTGTCCGCAGCGCCTCGATTTCCGCGAGGCGCGCTCGAGCCTCGCTCAGTGCGGCTTCGACACGCGCCTTCGCCTCGGTCTCCGCCAACAGGCGTGCCTCGGCCTCGGCCACTGCCGCGTCGGCGAGAGACCGCTGTTCGGCCTCACGCTGAAACTGGGTCCGGGCCTCGGCCAGCTCCGTCTCGACGCGAGCCTTCTCCTCGCCGTCCTCGTGACCACGGCTCCGAGCCTCGGTCAGCGCCGTCTCGACGCGCGCCCTCGCCTGGGTCTCTTCCTTGAGGAGTCCCTGGGCCTCGACAAGCGCCGTCTCGAGACGCGCCCTCGCTTCGGTCTCCGACTCGCTCCGGGCTTGCGCCTCGGCCAGCGCAGACTCGACACGCGCCTTCGCCTCGGCTTCCGACTCGCTCCGAGCCTGGGCCTCGACCCATGCCGACTCGACACGCGCCTTCGCTTCGGCTTCCGACTCGCTCCGAGCCTGGGCCTCCGCCAATGCCTTCTCGACGCGCGCCTTCGCCTCGGCCTCTTCCTGGATGCGAGCCTCGGCTTCAGCCAGCGTCGCTTCGACGCGCGCCTTCGCCTCGGTCTCTTCCTGGATACGGGCCTGGGCAGTGGCCAGTGCAACCTCGAAGCGCTCCTGCGCCTCCGTCAGCGTCGTTTCTGCGCGGCCCCGCCGCTCGGCCTCGGCCTGGAGGCGAGCCTGGGCTTCCGCCAGGGTGCCTTCGACATGGGTCCGCTGCTGACCTTCGCCATGAAGCTGTCCTCGCGCCTCCGCCAGCGCCTCCTCGGCGCGCGTGCGTCGCTGGAGTTCCTCCTGGAGCTGGACCTGCACGTCCGCGAGCACCGCTTCCCAGCGAGCACGTCGCTCCGTCTCCGCGTCCAGTGCCTCCTTCGACTGGGTGAGCGCCTGTCGTGCCTCGGCCAGTCCCGACTGGGCCTCCGCGAGCGCCGACTCCGTGGACTCCCGACGCGCCTGCTCCGCCTCCAGCTCCGCGCGCAGGGTCTCCAGCGCGGAGCCCGATTTCACGCGACCATCGCGCTCGGCCTCCAGCGTGGCCTGGACCTCCGCCAGCGAAGTCTCCAGCGCGGCACGGCGCGCCACCTCCGCGTCCACCGCCTCGCGAGTCCGCGCCAGCATGGCCTCGGCCTCGACGAGCCGCTGAGCCGCGTTCTCCAGCTTGCCCCGCGAAACCCGCAGCGCCTCCTCGACAGCGGCGCGCGACTCCCGCTCCTGGTCCAGCTCTCCGCCCACACGAGAGGCCAGGGCCGCCGTGGAGTCCCGCTCCTGATGCGCTGTCTCCAGGTCCGACTGCACGGACTGGAGCGTGAGTTCCAGCTCCTCCGCGCGCGCCGACTCCTCTCGACGGGAGCGACTCAGCGTGGAGACCTCCGCCTCCAGCTCCACCACGCGCCGGACCAGCGCCTGACGCTCTTCCTCCAACTCGAGCTTGCGCGCCTCCGTCTCCGCGCGAATGGCGGCCTCGGTGCGAGCCTCCTCCGCGAGCGCCTCCGCCCGCACACGCTCCGACGCGAGCACGCCCTCAAGCGCCGTCAGCCGGGACTGGAGCCCGGAGCGCTCTGTCTCCAGAGCCCCCGTCAGCCCCGCTTCGACGCGAGCGCGTTCCGCCTCCAGCTCCGTGATGCGCTGGCCGGCCTCGTGGAGTGACTCCTCCAGCTTCCGCGCGGTGGCGCGAGCGGACGCCTCACCCTCGGTGAGCGCCTCCAGTTCGCTGCGCAGCCGAGCTTCACGCTCACGCGCGGCGACCAGCTCCGTCTCCTGACCGCGTCCCTCGGCCTGGAGCGCCGCCAGCTGTTCCTCCGCGTCGCGTCGAGCACCCTCGGCCGACGCCACGCGCAGGGACGCCTCCGTCAGCTCGCGAGCCGCGCGCGCCAGCTCCGCTTCCTTCAGGGACAGGGCCGCCGCGGCCTCACGCGTGAACTCCTCCGCGCGGGTCGTCCCGCCCTTCAGATGCTCCACCGCCGCCAGGGCCGCCGAGTACTGCTCGGCGATGCGCAGCTCCCGCTCGCGGGCCGCATCCGCCGCGCGGCGGCGATCCTCGGACTGCTCCCCGGCGCGCTCCGCCAACAACCGGTCCTTCTCCCGGTCGATGCGCAGCGTGGTCAGCTCATCCTGAAGCTCCCGCACCTGGGTATAGGTCTGCGTCAGCCGCTCCCGGGCTTCCTCCAGGGACGTGGCCAGCTCCTCGCGGCGCGCGCGCTCCAGCCGGAGCGTCTCCTGGCCCGCGAGCACCTGGACTCCGGCCTCCGCCTGCACGCGCTGCGCGGCCTCGACCTCCAGGCGCTGCGCCGTCAACCGGCGGTCCGCATCTCCCAGCCGCTCGTGCGCGACCTGGAGCTCCAGCTCACGCCGTCGCAGCCGTCCCGTCAGGTCGTCGCGCTCGCGCTGCGATTCCGGCGTGCCCCGCGCCTGCTCGAGCTGCGCGGTGAGCCGCGCCACCTCGTCCCGAGTCACCTCCAACACGGGCTTGAGCGCGGCGACCTCCGCCTCCCGGTCCGTCAGCTCCGTGCGCAGCCGCGTCAGCGACTCCTTCAGCCGCGTGCTGCGCTCCTCCCAGGACTTCGCGCGCGCCACCACTTCGTCCAGCTTGCCCCGGGTGAAGGCGAGCGGCTCCGGCGGCAGCTGCACCCACGTGGGGTCCACCGAACGCGCGGGCTCCTGTCCGGCGACGACCAGGAAGTACGCCGCCTCGCCGTTCTGCACGAGCGAGCCGTCCACCTGGAGCCCCTCGCCGCGCTCGAAGGCGAGCTGGTAGCCCAGCACCGGCGACTGCGTGGCCACCTCCACGTGCGGGAAGTGCACGTTGAGCGCATCCAGCAGCAGCCCATACGTGGGCGGCGCGCCACCCTCCTCCGCCTCCATGAGCTGCGGCAGCGCGAGCCCCGCGACGTTGCGCAGCCCTCCCACCAGGAAGCCCTGCTTCGCGACCAGCCGCGCCAGCTCCGCCAGCAGCTCCGGGGCCCGGACGTACGGCGCCAGGTCCGCCACGAGCACGACATCGAAGCTTCCCGGCTCGAAGTCGTCGTAGATGTTGGCGCGGAAACGCAGCGTGGGCCCACCGTGCGCCTTCTGCGCGGCCTGGACCGCCTTGAGGTCCTCGTCACAGGCGACGACAGCCCGCGCTCCCCGCTCCAGCAGGAAACGCGCGCTCTCTCCACCGGTGGAGGCCACCGCGTCGACCTCCAGAACGCGGCGGCGCGCGAAGAGGCTCTCGGCGAAAATGTAGCGGGGCAGCAGTTCACTGGGCCCCATGCGACGGAATGTGTGATGCATGGGTGTGTTCGGGGGTGGGAGTATAGCCGTGGGCCTCCGCGCCCCAAGGAAAGCGCCAGGGACCGAAATCAGCCCGGCGCCCGGACGTCAGGAGAGCAGGCGACATGAACGGATCGGCACAGCAGGGCTTTGGCTATCGGGCACGGCGGACCTTCATCAGGCTGCTCGTCTTCTTCCTCATTCTCGGACTGGGCGGCGGAGTCGTCTTCCTCCTGTCCCAGCTCAACTCGCGCACCTTCACCCTGGCCCCCGTGGACGGCCAGCTCGTGGTGATGAAGGGCCGCATGGCCCCCATGGGCTGTCTCTTATACACA
>NZ_VIFM01000139.1 GCF_006636215.1 Myxococcus llanfairpwllgwyngyllgogerychwyrndrobwllllantysiliogogogochensis
GTCCCGCCCCGCCCTGCTGGACGTGCGCTTCCCGCATGAGCACGAGTACGTCGCGCTGCCGGACTCGGTGCTCATCCCCCTGCCGGAGCTGGACGAGCGCGCCGACGAGCTGGAGGCCCTGCGGGGCCGGCCCGTCGTCGTCTACTGCCACCACGGCGTGCGCAGCCTGGACGGTACGGCCTACCTGATGTCACGCGGACTGGAGGCCGTGTCGCTGCGGGGCGGCATCGACCTGTACTCGATTCAGGTGGACCCCTCGCTGCCCCGCTACTGAGGGAGCCCTCAGCCGAGGAACGCGGACAGGTCCTGCGTCTCGCGGTTGATGCTGTTGGGCTTGATGTCGACCTCGAAGTGGAACGGCTCCTTCAAGGGGCCGCCATTGAGCTCGAGCTTGTGCTTGCCCTCCATCAGCTCAATCTTGAGGCCCTTGCCGTTGCCACCCTGGTAGATGCCGACGTCCTGGTCCCTGCGGCGCACGGTGATGTTGCGCACGCTGTCCGGCTTGAGCAGCAGCAGCAGACTCCCCCGGCGGAACTCCTGGGTGAGCACCTTGGCCTGACCCGGCTCGCCGAATGCCAGCGTGTCCGTGTCCTCCTTGTAGATGCCCTGCTGCTCGTTCTCCAGGATGAGCGTGTCCTGCAGGTGGGCGCCCGACACCAGCGTCAGCGGCGTCATGCCCAGCTCGGTGATGGGCTGCGAGCCGCCGCAGCCATTCGCATGGCGCACGGAGACCTTCACCCGCTCATTGGTGTTGATGGTGAGGCGCACGCCCTGCCCGTCCGACGCCGTGGCGCTGAGCACCGCGAGGATGGGCTTGTGGAAGATGGCCACCACCGCCAGCAACCCCACGATGAAGCCCAGCGTGGCCACGTTGCGCGTCGCCATGGTGCGGCGCGTGCGGCGCGAGTCGTCCGACAGCGCCCGGTCCACGTCGTCGTCCGGCCTCACGGCGGGCGCCGAGGAGAGCGAGACGCGCGAGCGCGACGGCGGGGGCACGGACATCTCCGCGCGGCTGGAGGTGCGGCGGCGGGGAGGCGGCTCGGGCGCGGACACCTGCGACTGCATGCCCGTGCGACGGCGCGGCGGAGGCTCCGGAGGCGGGAGCATGGTCCGCTCGTCGTCCTCGTCCTCCATGCGCGTGCGCTCGTCCAGGTCCAACGACGCGGACGTGCGGGAGCGCGGCGGCGGGGGCGCGTCCACGTCCACCACCGGCTGGGCGCGCGTCATGGAGCGGCGCGGCGGCGACGGGGGCGGCTCTCCGGGATTGGTGACGGCACTGCGCAGGTCCGAGCGGGAGCTGGTGCGCGCCACCTGGGTGACGTTCGCGTTGCTGGGCCTGCGCATCGAGTCCGACGTTCCACCCCGGCGTCGCGGCGGCACGTCCAGGTCGCCCGAGGGCGCGTCCCACTCGCCCGGGTCCTCTTCCACCACCGGCTGCGCGGAGGCCCCCGTGCGACGCGGCGGCGGGGGCGGGGCGGAGCGCGAGGGGGCGGCGCGGCCTCCTCGCTCGCGGGGCGCGGAGGCTTCACCCGGAGGCGCATCCCAGCTCATGTCCGCGGACGACGGACGTCCCCGGCCGCGCTCCTGAGGGGGCGGCGTGGGAGGCACGGGCGAGCCCGAGTTGCCCGACGCGTCGTCGTCCACCGGGACGACCTGGCCCTGGACCTTCTCATCGGCCAGCCGGTCCGCGAAGAGCGTCTCCATCAGCTCGGAGATCTGCACCGAGCCGGCCACCCAGCGCTGGCCGACGAGGATTTCCTCCAGCGCCGTCTGGAATGTGCGCGCGTCCCGGTAGCGGTCGTCCGCGTTCTTGGTGACGGCCCGCATCACCACCGGGTCCATCTCCTCCGGGACGTCGGCCACCTGCGACGGCGGCTGGATGGCGCACTCCATGGCGGCCTGGAGCGTGGCCAGCTCCGAGTCCCGCTTGAGCGGGCGCACGCCCGTGAGCAGCTCGTAGAGCACCAGACCGATGGCGAAGATGTCCGCGCGCCCATCCAGCGGCTTGCCGGCCGCCTGCTCCGGCGCCATGTACGCGAACTTGCCCTTGATGGCGCCCGACTTGGTCAGCGACGCCTGGTCCGCGGCCTTGGCGATGCCGAAGTCCACCAGCTTCACCGAGCCGTCGAAGCTGATGAGGATGTTCTGCGGCGAGATATCGCGGTGCACCACGCGCAGCGGCCGGCCCGCGTCGTCCGTGCGGCTGTGGGCGTAGTGAAGGCCCTCGCACGCCGCCGCGACGATGCGGATGGCCAGGGGGCGCGCTATCCACTGCCCCGCGCTGGCCGCCTTGCGCATGACCCGGCCCAGGTCCTCGCCGTGGATGAACTCCATGGCGATGTAGTAGGTGCCGTTGGCCTCGCCGAACTCGTAGACCTGCGCGATGTTCGGATGGTTGAAGCGCGCCGCGATGAGCGCCTCGTTCCGGAACATCTCCACGAATTCACGGTCCTCCGCCAGATGCGGAAGGATGCGCTTGACGACGAGGTTCTTGTGGAACCCCTCGATGCCCGACTGACGCGCCAGCCACACCTCGGCCATGCCGCCGGTGGCCAGCTTCTTCAGGAGCTGATATTTCCCGAATGATTGAGGGTTCATCCCGGTACTCTGGCCGGGGGAGTTGGCTCAGATGGAATGCGTCAGGGGTCGCCATCTTATGGGACAGCCGCCGCCGAGGCAAAGGTGGCGCGCACGGAATTCGCTCGGGGTGCTGATTGCCTGCCTGCTGGCGACGGGTGCGTTCGCAGCGACTCCGGGTGCGGATCAACTCCGCCTGGAGCGACGCGGCGACGTCATGGAGCTGCGCTGGGCGGATGCCGAGGAGCGCCTGCAGGGTACGCTTCACCCCGCCCTTCCCCGGGAGGGCCAGCCCGCGATGCTGTCGCTCCACGTGGGCGCGTTCGAGGGCGCCGAGTTCACCGGCCCCCTGACGCTGACCGTCCACTTGAAGGATTCGCCCGCCCAGGTGACGAAGACGCTGACGCGCGACGGCGTCAACTGGCACACCGAGCTGACCTTCGACGAGCCGGGCCTCTACGAGCTGGAGATCCGCTACCAGAACACGCACCTCAAGGTCCTGACGGGCTACGTCACCGTGGCCGCCCAGCCCCTGCCTCCGGAGTTGAGCTGGGGCCTGCTCGTCCTGGCTTCTGGCGCGGCGCTCGTCTGGGGTGTGCGGGGCGCGATGCGGAGGATGAAGGCCCCGGCCTCGCCCGCGGGCACGCCAGAAGCTGGCACGGCCACCGCTTCCACGACGACGCTGGAGTCTTCCGCGTCCACGGAGGAACGCGATTCCACCGTCCCGCCGCCGGATGCGGCGTCCAACCGGTAACTCCTTCTACCGGCTGATCGACATTCGTACAGGCCCGGCTGCCCTCGCGGTGGAACTTCCGTTCCCACCGAGGGCCTTGTAACGCCCTGGTCACGACGTTTTCGCGCCCTGGCACACCCGCGCGCCGCCCACGCCGTCCTCCACCCGACGTTGTCGATTCGGGCACCGCAGTTGCACAAGCCCTCTGGCGGCTGCGATGGGGAGGCGGGGACATGGGCGGGTGGCGGTTGGATGATCTGGGGAGGCGGGGCCTCCTCGTCGCGGTCCTCCTGAGTGGGCCGGCGTTGGCGGGTGCTCCGGCTTCCGCGAGCAACGCGGGGTTGGAGGCCGCCGAGCAGGTGGCCGCGGAGGATCCGCTCTCGGGCGGAGTGGTGGATGGCGTGGAAGCGCCCGAGAGCGGACCCCCAGAAGGCTCCGAGCCTCTGGAACCTTCCCAGAGCAGCCTGACGGAGGGCGCGCTGGCGCAGGCCCTGCCCCCGCGCATCCAGCCTGGGGACACCGGCGACGCGGTGAGCCCGGTGCCGCCGACGAACGCACAGCCCACGCCGGAGCCCGCGCAGCAGGCGGACCCGAAGAAGAAAAAGAAGTCCAAGCCCGGCGCGCAGCAGGAGGACTCGCTGGGAGAGGACTCCACGGCGCTCGACGACACGCCTCAGGAGGAGGTGCAGACAGTGCGCGTCTTCGGCCGGGTCTACGCCCGCGCCAGCGCGGACGAGCGCGCGAAGTACCAGCGCGCGCTGAGCATCCCTTCCGCGCGCGTGGGCGTGGGCACGTCGCTGTCCAACCTGGAGGCCGAGGTGAGCGCGGACCTCGCGGACTCGTCGATCCTCAAGGACGCCTTCGTCCGCCTCGCGGACGACAGCAAGCGCTTCCGACTCTACGGCGGCCAGTTCAAGGCCCCCTTCCTCCAGCGCCGGTTGGAGGGCTCGTGGAGCCTGCCCATCCAGGGACGCGGTCTGGTGGAGGACTACCTGGGGGACGTGCACGAGCTGGGTGGCCGTCGGATGGGACTGATGGGCGAGGTGCGGCTCAAGAGCCTCTGGGATGTCCGCGTGTCGGCGGGCGTGTTCCAGGGCTCCAAGGATGACCTGGGCGTGCGCACCAAGGAGGACCTGGCCGGACGCGTGAGCGTGCGTCCGTTCAAGAAGATGCTCACCCTGGGGGTCAGCACGTACGTGGCGGAGGCGTTGGACCGCGCGCGGCGCCACGCGGTGGCGGCGGACGCGGAGCTGAAGCTGGGCGGGCTGAACGTGACGGGTGAGGTCGTCACGGGACGGCTGCCCATGGGGCCGTTCACCGCGCAGCTCTTGCTGGCGAGCTGGACGGTGCCGGTGACGACGGAGTGGGCGCTCCAGCCGGTGGTGGGAGCGGAGGGGTTGCAGTTGAGAGGGGATGTGGAAGGCCGGGGCCACTCGCTGGTCGGGGGTCTCAACCTGCTGCTGGGGAGTCGGTTCCGGGGGCAGTTCCAGGTGGAGCGCGCGTTGCGGCCGGGGGACGAGGCGCCGGGCCTCGAGTACTCGCTGCAGCTCGCCACCCGCTTCTAATCACGGAGACACGCCATGCTCTCGTTCGCCGAGGGAGAAGTGACCAGACTCCGGCGTGAGTTCAAGCTGGTTCTGGGAGAGCAGGCCGCGCTCACGCTGTGCGCGCGGTTGTCGATGGAGCTGGAGGGACAGATGCCGCGACCCACGCGCATCGTGTCCGTCTATTTCGACCGACCGGGCTGTCCCCTGGCGTCGCGCGCGCTGCGCACGCCGGAGGACTGCCTCAAGGTCCGCACGAAGGAGTACTCGCCGGACGTGGGGGCCGGCGGCGTGGAGCGCGTGGTGCTGGAGGTGAAGCGCGAGCGTCATGGACTCACGCAGAAGCGTCGGGTCTGGGTGCCGCGCTCGGACCTGGGGCGCGTGTTGCGAGGGGGCGCGCGCCTGTTGCCGCTCATCACCGGAGGCAGCCTGCTGCCGGTGCTGGCGGTGACGTACCAGCGGCACGTGTATCAGGCGTCGCAGGCGTGGCGGGTGACGGTGGACCGGGACATTGGCTACCACCAGATTGCTCCGGAGCTGGCCATGTCCCAGCTTGCCCTGACGACGGAGCGGCTGGGACCGCCGCTGTGGAGCGAAGGACGCGTGGTGGTGGAGGTGAAGCACCTGGGGCAGGAGCTGCCCGACTGGCTGTCGTCGCTCAATCCGGGCGGCGCGCCAACGTACAGCAAGTTCGCAGAGGGGATGGCGAGGGTTCATGCCTTCGCCGTGGATGGGGTCGCGAGGGGATAAGGCACCGTGTTCATCGACTTCGAGGGGATTGACGGCAGCGGCAAGACGACGCTCTCCAACCTGCTGGCCGGGAGGCTGAAGAAGCTCGGCTACCGGGTGGCGCACGCACGGGAAGGAGGCGAGCTGCGCTCGTCCACGGCCCGGCGCGTGCGGGAGCTGACGCGCGATGCGCGGCTGCTGGAGATGTCACCGCGCGCGGAGTTCTTTCTCAATCTGGCGCGAGACGCGCAGCAACTGGAGGAAGTGGTGGCGCCCGCGCTCTCGCGGGGAGAGGTGTGCATCACCGACCGTTACCTGTACTCGCAGCTCGCGCTGAGCGGAGGGGGCCGGGGACTGCCCATGTCGGAGCTGCGGCCCGCGTGCGAGCTGGCCTCGCAGGGACTGTGGCCGGACCTGGTCATCCTGGTGGATGTGGACCCGGACCTCGCGAGGTGGCGCAAGCGGCTGGGCAAGGCCCAGGCGGGACGCGGCTCGGACGGGGACAGCCGCAAGGGTCTGGCGGGCGCGGGCCTGGCGGTGCGCGTGCGCGAGTCCTTCCTCGCCCTGGCGAAGGAGGACCCTCGACGCTGGCTCATCCTGGAGAACAACGACGCGCCGCTGCACGTGCTGGAGCAGCGGCTCGTGGACGCGGTGGTGGCGCGACTGGAGGGGCGCGACACGCCCGTGCAGCGCATCGTCCCCATGTCGACGACGCCGGTGCACTCGGGCCCCGTGGACGTGGAGGACGTGGAGCCGCGCTTCTTCCAGGCACTGGACACCGTGGAGCTGCGCGAGCCGTCGCTGGCGGTGTGGATGCTGGGTGGCCTGCCCGGCCTCATGGCGCACCAGCGCAGACTGGCCTTCGTGGAGCGCTTCCCCGCCCTCACGGCGCGGGGCCTCCTGGGCCTGGGGGATGAAGCGGCGTGGACGCTGCGAGAGGTGCTGGCGCCGCTGGCCCCCGCGCAGGTGGCGCTCGGACTGGGCGGACTCACCGGCGCGCGCGCGTCGATGATGCGCGAGCGGCTGTATGCCCAGGCTCCGTCGGAGGTGCTGCAGGGCCTGAAGGGCGACAGCTCTCCCCAGGCGTGGGCGCTGCGCGAGCGCGGCATGAAGGACGGCCGCCTCACCGACGTGCTGCTGGGCCTCTCCGGCGTGGACGGTGAGGAATCCTGGCTGGTGCGCGAGGCCGGCGTGCAGCGCTCGTTGTTCGTGGAGACCGCGCGCAGCCTGGGAGGCCTGTCGGACGCGCGGGCGGACGCGCTGAGAGAGGCGCTCCTGCCCCATGACCGGCTGGCGGTGCTGCGCGGCACGCAGGGACTGGACACCCCGGTGGCGCGCGGACTGCGCGAGGCCCTGGCGGGCAAGGCGCTGAAGCTGGTGCTGCGCTCGCTGACCGGACTCGACTCGCAGGAAGCGTGGGCGCTGCGTGAGCGGGGCTCCTCGCAGACGAAGGAGGCGCTGGACTCCGTCGACGGCATGAACGACCCGCGCGCGTGGAAGCTGCGGGTGGCCCACGCGAAGCGCTGGCCCGCCACCGTGCTGTCCTCGCTCAAGGGGCTGCCCTTGGGGCCCGAGGCACGCACGCTCATCTCACGTGTCCTGGAGGCACGCCCCGCGAGCCTGCCGGTGTTGCGCAATGCCTATGCGGTCATCGCCACGGCGTCGACGCTCGACGCTCGGGGCACCACGGTCCGCCCAAGCCGCGTCGTCGCGGACGCGGCCACACAGCTGGTCGAGCTCTAGGGGAGCCCCGACATGGAGGTTTCGATTCCGGCGCTCTTCGAGAGCGCCAAGGCGGAGATGAGTTCGTTGTCCATCACCGTGATGCTGCCGCGGATGCTCGCGGCGGCGTTCATCGGCACGGTGTTGTCACTGCGTCCCTGGCGGCTGCCCATGCGCCGGGCGCTGCCGAAGGCGGACATGATTCAAGCGCAGGTGCTGCTGTGCGCGGCGGCGGCGGTCATCACCGCCGTCATCGGCGACAGCGTGGCCAAGGCCTTCGGGCTGGTGGGACTGGGAGGCTTCGTGCGCTTCCGCTCGGGCCTCAAGGACCCGCGCGACGCGGCCATCCTCTTCCTGATGATTGGCCTGGGCATGGCGTGCGGCCACGGAAGCCTGGGGCTCGCGGGTGTCGGCACGGTGTTCGTGGCCGCGCTGCTGTTCGTGCTGGACCTGTTCAACCGCGAGACGCCCGTGGCGACCCGGCAGCGCCTGCTGGTGTCCGCGCAGGCCGACGACCTGGTGGGCGCGGAGGCGTCGCTGAGGAGCGCGCTGCGTGAGCGCAACGTGCTGGTGAAGAGCTGCGCGCTCGACTTCGACGGGCGGCGGCTGGAGCTGGAAGTGGAGGAGCCCGTGCCCGGCTCGCTGACGGCGGCGCTGGGACGGACGGAGGGCACGCCCCTGCGGGGGCTGCGGTGGACGGCGGTAGGCCCCAAGGGGACACGAGAGGAGCTGACATGACACGCAGGTGGGTGGTCGCGCTCGCGGCCGGATGGTTGCTGATGGGGTGTGGTGGTGGAGGGAGCCTGCCCAATGGAGATGGACCGGGTCCCTCGCCAGGCGGAGACGTGGGCCTGCCGGGCGACAAGGACCCGAACGACAACAACCCGGACGACACGGCCTCCAAGACGCTGTGGCCGCTGACGACGGGCTCCGTCTGGGTCTACGACATCCAGGACCCGGTGCACGGCAACTTCCAGAAGCGCGTGACGGTGCAGGGGCCGCGCGAGGTGCCGGGGGCACCGGCGGGAACGACGGGCGTGCTGGTGCACAGCCGGCAGGACCGGGTGGCCACCGGCATCCTCTACGAGGAGTACTCGTGGCAGCTCGAGCAGAGCAATGGCCTGGTGGTGCGGCTTCGCGAAGAGGACCACCGGGACGGGGTGCAGGTGCGCACGACCACCTGGTCTCCCTCCACGGTGAAGTCCCTGTCGCGAGCGCCGGGCTCGCTGCCCTGGTCCTTCACCAGCGCCGTGCAGGAGCTGACGGTGATGGGTGACGGGAGTCAGGAGGACAGCGACCCGACCTATACGTGGCGCGTGCTGGAGGTGAACGCGACGGTGCAGACCCGGGCCGGCACCTTCACCAACGCCGTGAAGGTCCGCCGCGACAAGCTCAACGACGCTGGCGAGGTGAAGGAGGGCAAGGAGCGCACGTACTGGCTGGTGCCCGGTGTCGGCAAGGTGCGCGAGGAGGGTGAGCGCACCGAGGACCTCGCGACCTATGACGTGAAGAAGTAGCGCCCGGCGGGACAGGCGTCGGGTGCGCGAGGGCTTGCCTCGCCGCCCGGCGCCCACTTCCCGTCCGGATGAAGGTCGCGGAGTGAACGGTTGGGCCTCCGTCCCGAAATGGTTCGGGAGGAGGCTGCATGCATCGGAAGACCCGCTTCAACCCGCTTCCCCTGGCCGTGGCCCTGACCCTGGTGTCGGCCGTGGCTTCCGCAGGCGTCCTCGCCCGCGACCCCTACCTCCAGAAAGTCGGCCCGGACACCGCCCTGGTGGCGTTCCGTCTGGCGGCCAACTGCTCGCCCGAGGTGCGGTATGGCGTGGGAGCCGTCAGTGAGGTCGCCCGCTCGGAGGCCTCGGGCCGCGTCCATGCCGTGGTGCTCACCGGCCTGAAGCCCAGCACCGAGTATTCCTACGAGGTCAGCGCCTGCGGCCTCAAGACACCCACCAAGCGCTTCACCACCGCGCCCGAGCCCGGAACGCGCAGCGTGCACTTCGCCGCCGTGGGTGACTTCGGCACGGGCGGCTCGGACCAGAAGGCGGTGGCCGCCGACATGCTCGCGCGCAAGCCGGAGCTGTTCGTGGCCCTGGGCGACAACGCCTACCCCGACGGCACCGAGGCCGACTTCCAGGACCACCTCTTCGCGCCCATGGCCGCGCTGCTGGCGGAGGTCCCCCTCTTCGCCTCGCCCGGCAATCACGAGTACGTGACGAACCAGGGACAGCCGTACCTGGACAACCTCTACATGCCCACCAACAACCCGGCGGGCTCGGAGCGCTACTTCTCGTTCGACTGGGGGCACGTGCACTTCGTGTCGCTCGACTCCAACTGCGCCATTGGCCTGTCGGCGGCGGAGCGCTGCTCGCTGGCGGACCAGAAGGCGTGGCTGCAGACGGACCTGGCCGGCACCACGCAGCCGTGGAAGGTGGTCTTCTTCCACCACCCGCCCTGGTCCAGCGGCGAGCACGGCTCGCAGCTCACCATGCGGCGCCAGTTCGGCCCCATCTTCGAGAAGTACGGCGTGGACCTGGTGCTGACGGGGCATGACCACAACTACGAGCGCAGCAAGCCGATGCAGGGTGACGGCGTCGCGTCCTCGGGCGGCATCCCCTACCTGGTGGTGGGCGGCGGCGGCGCGGCCCTGCGCGCGTTCTCCGAGGGCCAGCCGAGCTGGAGCCAGGTCCGCGACAACAAGGCGCACGGCTTCCTCGACGTGGAGGTGGTGGAGGGCGTGCTCACCGCGAAGCTCATCACCACGGATGACACGGTGCTCGACAGCTTCACGCTGCACAAGGACCTGCCCCCGGTGGAGCAGCCGCCCCCGGCGGATGCCCTGTCCGTCACCGTGGAGGGCGAGCGCGGCGTGGCGCCCCACCGCGCCCTCTTCCGCGCGACGACGTCCTCGGTCGTCCCCGTGAGCTGGGACTTCGGAGACGGCGGCGCGGCCCAGGGCACGACGGCCGAGCACACCTACGCCAAGGCCGGCCAGTACACCGTGACGGCGACGGCGACGTTCGGCGCGGTGACGCGGACCGCAACGTCGGTCGTGACAGTCTCCGCGGCCCCGGGTGGCGGCGGTGGAGGAGAAGACGGCGGCAGTGGTGGCGGCACCGACGCGGGGACGCCTTCCACGGGCAACCCAGACGACCGCCCTTCCCCGCCGACGACGGGCACGCCGAGCACCGACGATGAGGGCGGCGGGTCCGGTGGGGGTTGCGCCGCGGGTCCCACGGCCGCGCTGCTCCCCGCCGCCGGGCTGATGGTGGCCGGACTGCTCCGCCGTCGCCGCGCCAGCCGCCGTCCTTGAAAACCCGGCTCGCTCCCCGTCGGTGAGCGAGCCCCCCGCCCGGGTGTGTCGGTGGACCGAGCGTCCCCTGACCACCCGGGTTTGCTTTCCCCGCTTGTCAACCCGCCCGGGGGATGCAAAGGCCCCTGCAGCCATGGCCCAGAAATCCAAATTCCGCCCCACCTCGCGACCGTCCGCGAAGAAGTCCTCCAACGAGCGTACGCACAGCAAGAAGCCCACGCTCAAGGAGCAGGCGCGCTCCCCTCGGCCCGTGAGAGAGGACCTGGTGCTCCAGGCCTGCCTGGAGGCGTACGCGCTGGTGCGCCATGAAGGGCGACTGTCGGACCGGGCGCTGGACTTCACGCTGCGCCGCAAGACGAACCTCTATTCGTCGGAGCGCCGCGCCGTCGCCGAGCGCGTCTACGCCCTGCTGCGCCGCCAGCGCACGGTGGACTTCCTGCTGTCGCGCGCCCATCCGCAGTTCGACTCGTTGGACTCCACCCGTCAGGACGTCCTGCGTCTGGCCACCTCGCGCGTCCTGCACGGAGATGCGCTGGGTGAGGTGGCGCGCACCTCGTCGCTGACGCCCGCGGATGCCTCCGCCCTGAGCGCGCTGCCCCAGGCCGCCGCCGCGCTGGAGGCCCTGCCGGAGAAGAAGCGCTTCCCCATCGCCGCCTCGCTGCCGGACTTCCTCGCCGAGCGCTTCCTCGCGCAGTACGGCAAGGACGCCGCGCGCGCCGCCGAGGCGATGAACGAGCGCGCTCCCCTCACCGTCCGCGCCAACCTCCTCAAGGAGGACCGCGACGCGCTGGCGAAGCGCCTGTCCACCGAGGAGGTGGAGTCCAAGCCCTCCCTGCTGTCACCCATGGGCCTGCACCTGGAGACGCGCATGAACGTCTTCTCGCTGGAGACCTTCCGCGAAGGCTTCCTCGAAATCCAGGACGAGGGCAGCCAGCTGCTCGGCATGCTGGTGGATGCGCCCCCCACGCGCGTCGTGGATGCGTGCGCGGGCGCGGGTGGCAAGACGCTCCAGTTGGCGGCGCAGATGAAGAACCGGGGAGACCTGCACGCGTTGGACATCGACACGCGGCGCATGGAGGACCTCAAGAAGCGGGCCCGCCGCGCCGGGGTGCACAACGTGCGCGCCCAGCTCATCGCCGCGGAGGGGCCGGAGGCGGACTCCTCGCTGGACTCGCTCGCGGGCAAGGCGGACCGGGTGCTGGTGGACGCGCCGTGCAGCGGCACCGGCACCTTCCGCCGCAAGCCTGACGCGCGCTACCGCCTGACGCCCGAGCACCTGGCCGAGCACGTGGCCCGGCAGAAGGCGCTCCTGGAGCGCTTCTCGCGGATGGTGAAGCCCGGAGGCCGGCTCATCTACGGCACGTGCAGCGTGCTGCGGGAGGAGAACGAGGCCGTCATCGAGGACTTCCTCTCGCGCCACCCCGAGTACACCGTGCGCCCGGTGGCGGAGCTGCTGGGGCCGGAGCTGGGCGCGAAGGTGGGCCCTGGCCCGTTCCTGCGACTTGCGCCACACACCCACGGCACGGATGGCTTCTTCGGAGCCGTCCTCGTCCGAGCGAAGTAGCCTGCCTGGAAGAAAGGCCCGGCCATGTCCCCGTCCGTCCGCTACCGCGTCTCACTGCCTCGGCCCCACTCGCATCTGGTGGAAGTGGAGGTCACCTTCCCGGCGGGCCCCACCGTGCTCGACGCGCTGATGCCGGTGTGGACGCCGGGCAGCTACCTGGTGCGCGAGTTCGCCCGGCACGTCCAGGACCTCACCGCGACGACGCAGGACGGCTCGCCGTTGACGGTGCTGCGCGTGGACAAGCAGACCTGGCGCGTGAGCGCCGGAGGCCAGGCCGTCACGCTGCGCTACCGCGTGTACGCCAACGAGCTGACGGTGCGCACCAGCCACGTGGACGGCACCCACGCGTACCTCAACGGCGCCACCGTGTTCCTCTACACGGAGGCGACGCGGGGCCTGGAGCACCAGGTCACGGTGGACGCGCCGCCGAGCTGGAGCACCTTCTGCGCGCTGGGACAGCGAGCCGGGGCGTTCATCGCCTCGGACTACGACACGCTGGTGGACAGCCCCTTCGAGGTGGGCCCCCACACGCCGCTGAGCTTCACCGCCGCGGGCGTGCCGCACGACATCATCGTCTGGGGTGACACACCGGCGGACCCCGAGCGGCTGTGCGCGGACTTCCAGCGCCTGTGCGAGGTGCAGGCCCGCCTCTTCGGCGGACTTCCCCTGCAACGCTACCTCTTCCTCCTGTACCTGACGGACAAGGGACGCGGCGGGCTGGAGCACCAGGCCAGCACCGCCCTGCTCTTCCCCCGCACGGCGCTGTCCACGGGCCGGGGGTGGGAGGACTTGCTGACGCTGGCCGCGCACGAGTACTTCCACCTGTGGGTCGTCAAGCGGGTGAAGCCCCGGGCGCTGGTGCCCTTCGACTACTCGAAGGAGAACTACACCTCCCTCTTGTGGGCCTTCGAGGGAACCACCGCGTACTACGACAACCTCATCGTCCGGCGCGCGGGGCTGATGTCCGCGCAGCGCTACCTCACGCGGATGGGCGAGACGCTCACCGCGCTGCACTCGACGCCGGGCCGGCGGACGCAGACGCTGCTGGAGGCGTCGCTGGTGAGCTGGGTGAAGCACTACCGGCCGGACGAGAACTCGCCCAACAGCGCCATCTCCTACTACCTGAAGGGCGAGGTGGTGTCGGCGCTCCTGGATTTGGAGATCCGCCGGGCCACCAGCGACACGCGCGGCCTGGATGACGTGCTGCGGCTGTTGTGGCGCCGCCACGGGGACGGCTCCGGCGTGAATGAAGACGGCGTGGAGGCCGCGGCGAACGAAGTGGCGGGCGTGGACCTGACGCCCTTCTTCGACCGGGCGCTGCGCACCACCGAGGAGCTGGACTACTCGGTCCTCGCGCACGTCGGCCTGGAGATGAACTTCCGCATCCGGGAGTCCGCGAGCGACCGCGGGGGCACGCCGCCCAAGGGCAAGGAGTCCAAGCCGAAGGGCTGGCTGGGCGTCACCCTCAAGGGGAGCGCCACGGTGGCCACGGTGCTGGACGGCTCGCCGGCGCAGGACGCGGGGCTGTACGCCGAGGACGACGTGGTGGCGCTCGACGGCTGGAAGGCGGACGGCGCCGCGCTGATGAGCCGCTGCGAGGACCGCAAGCCCGGGGAGACGGTGCGGGTGACGGTCTTCCGCCGCGACAGGCTGGTGGAAGTTCCCGTGGTGCTCGGCGCCAAGCCCGCGGAGGCCGTGTGGCTTTCGCGCGTGGACAAGCCCAGCGAGGCGCAGAAGTCCGCCTATCAGGCCTGGCTCGGCGCCCCCTGGGACGAGGCCCCCGGCACGACGTAGGCTGCCGGGAAGATGCCTCCCACCACCGCGGCCGCCTGTCAGCGTCACCCCAAGGCCCTCGCCGGCTGGCGCTGCCAGTCCTGTGGCGCGGCGCTGTGCCCCGAGTGCGCCGTGGGGCGCCGGGTCCAGACGGTGGAGCTGGTCGCCTGCGGACCGTGCGGCGGCGACGCGCAGGTCCTCGGAATCCACCGGGGCGCGGTGCCGCTGTCCCACCGGCTGAAGAAGGCCTGGCGCTACCCCTTCTCCGCCGCGGGATTCCAGTTGCTGGTGGCGCTGAGCCTGTTCCTCGCGACGGTGGCCTGGTTCGCGGAGATGTCGTTCCTGTTGATGCGGGCCCCGCTCATCGCCCTCTATGGCGGCCTGTTCTGGGCGACGTTCTTCGGCCTCGTCCAGGAGTCCGCGCGCGGCGACACGTCGCTGGACATCCCGGACTTCAGCGACATCTTCCGCGACGCCATCGTCCCGGGCCTGCGCGGGCTGATGGTCTTCGTGCTCGCGGCCCTGCCGGCGCTCGCCTACGGGTATCTGACCCATACCGGCGCCCATGCGAAGCTGGATGCCTTCGCCTGGTTCATCCAGTGGGAGCTGCCGCCCGACCTGCTCAAGGACCCGGTGCTCTGGGCCCTGCTGCTCCTGGGGGGCCTGTGGCTGCCCATGGGGCTCTTGCTCGCCGCGACGGGTCAGCCGCCGTGGCACATGCTCGACCCACGCCTCGTGCTCCGGCTGGCCCGGGGCCTGGGCTCCGACTACCTGCTGACCACCTTCGTGCTCGCGCTGCTGGTGCTCCTCCAGGCCGTGGCCCACGGGGTGGCCGCGGGGCTGCGCGCGCTGGACCTGGTCATCATCTCCCGCGTCCTGGCGGAGTGCGTCACGCTGGTGGTGCCCTTCCTCGCGGCGCACGTGCTGGGCCTGCTCCTGTACGTCCGGGGAGACCAGGTGGGCTACGGCGAGGCGCGGGACTACCTGGAGCCGGTGCTGGGAAACACCCGGCCGCTGAAGGATGCACCGTCGCTCCACTCGACAGGGCTCTTGACGGAGCACGTCACGGAAGCGGCGTCTCCTGGAGGGGAAGCCGGGGCGAGCCAGGCGAGCGCCACCGAGCAGCTCTCCGCCCTGGCGACGGCCGTGGGGGGGCGCGACGTACCCCGGGCCCTGGAGCTGTATGCCGCGCTGGAGCAACTCCCCGCCTCGCGTGTGCCCGCCGAGCACCACCTGTTCATCGGACAGGCCGCGGCCGTGGAAGGAAACTTCCCACTGGCGGTAGCGGCGCTGGAGCGCGCGGCGGATGTGGCACCGGATGCGCCCACCGCGCCCCGGGCCCTGGTGCTGTTGGCGCGCGTGCTGGGCGAACGGATGAACGAGATGGCCCGCGCGGAGGAAGTCTACCAGTACGTGCTGCACCGCTACCCGGACACCAGCGCGGCGCGCTACGCGGGCGAGCGCACCAGACTCACTTCCGACTGAGTCAGGCATTGCCGAGCGGAGGGACAAGCATCACCTTCAGCACATGATTCGGGCGCGCGGACTCTCCTGGCTCATCGGCCTCGGCTTGCTTTCGGGATGTGATGACGCACCTCGCATGGAGCGCGGCATCGACGACTGTGAGGCGACGCTGATGGCGTTGCGCGTGGAGGTCGTCTCGGCGGAGGGAGCCCGGGTGCGCGGCGCCACCGTCACCGCCACCAACCTCACCTCCAACGAGAGCATCTCCGGCGTCACCGACAGCGACGGCGTCACCACCGCCGTCAACGAGCGGCTCGCCCCCAGCCCGGTGCGAGTGGTGGCCACCGCCGGCGCCAAGGTGTCCCCTGCCTCCCGCGTCGAATGGGTGTGTGACACCTGCAACTGCGTACCCGAGCCGGCCGCATTGACGCTGGAGTTGAGTCCGTAGGAACTCATCTGGCCTCCAACTTCTCCGGGGTTCGCTAGGATTTCCTCGCGAGAATGCACCAGGGAGGTTGAATTGAGCCGGCCGCCTGCGGTACGGCTGTCAGCATGCGTCAGACCCGCATGCCCGCCTCCTCGCGTCACATCCCCGTCCTCGGAGCCACCCACCAGTCGGGCGCTCCCGTGTGTACGGCGGTGGGGACGTGTTGTGGTGGGCACCGCGTTCCCTCATCGGGGAGTCCTACCGTTCCGGTAGTCGCTCGGGTCCGCAAGCATGTCCATCGATAGCCGGGAACAGTGGCTTCAGTGCGCCCTCGGTGAGCTGACCGAGCGCTTCGTCACCCAGGCGAACCCCGTCCCGAACGGACTGTTGGAGGCGCTCGACGCGGATCCGCGACGAGGCGCCCAGGCGCTCGCCCGGCGCATCCGCTCCCGTCAGGAGAAGAACCGCTCCGAGGGCCAGCGGCTGCGCCACCTGCTGCGCTTCGAGACGGAGCTGTGGGAGCAGGGGCACACGCATGTGGCGGGCGTGGACGAGGCGGGCATGGCACCGCTGGCCGGCCCCGTCGTCGCGGCCGCGGCCGTGCTGCCCAGGAGCTACCGGCTCAAGGGGCTGGACGACTCGAAGAAGGTGCTCGACGCGCAGAAGCGCGAGGCGCTGGCGGTCGCCATCAAGCGCGACGCGGTGGCCTGGGCGGTGGGCCACGCGGAGGTGGAGGAGATCGACCGCCTCAACATCTACCACGCGGGGTTGCTCGCCATGCGCCGCGCGGTGGAAGGCCTGGGGCTCAAGCCGGACTACGTGCTGGTGGACGCGCGGACGATTCCGCAGTGCCCCTCGCCCCAGCGCGGAATCATCAAGGGCGACACGCTCTCCATGAGCATCGCCGCGGCCTCCATCCTGGCCAAGACGACGCGCGACAAGCTGATGGCGGAGCTGGACGCGCGCTACCCGGGCTATGGGCTGGCGGACCACAAGGGTTACCCGACGGCGCGCCATGTCCAGGCGCTCAAGGAGAAGGGGGTCCTGCCCATCCACCGGCGCAGCTTCGGTCCGGTGAGAGAGGTGTTGGGACTGGTGGCTTCTCCTGAAACTTCCCCCGTGCAGGCGGAGCTGTTCTCCGTCGTGCCGTCTCCGACGAGGAGAGAGTCATGAGCACGGACCGAGACATCGACGGCTGGCTGTCGGACCGCGGAATCACGCTGACGGACGCGCGGGTGCGCGCTCGCGCGGTGCTGGAGGATGCGGGCCTCACGCGTCCCGGCAAGCTGCGGATGAGTGAGCCCAAGCTGCACAAGGCGGCGGAGGTGCTCGAGGGGCGCTTCTTCCCCGTGTGCGCGGATGGCGCGTGCCTCAAGGTGGCGCAGGCCAGTGGCCGCGAGCCGCTGCGGGTGGAGCCGCGCAGCCACTGCGCGCGCTGCGGAGGTTCGGCCAACCACCGGGCGGAGGTCGCCTTCGTGGAGACGTGCAACCGCCTGGGCGTGCGCAAGGTCGTGGTGGTGGGCGGTTCTCCAGCGGTGCGCGAGGAGCTGGAGTCGAAGCTTGGCCACCACATCGACCTGCGCATGGTGGACGGCACCGAGCGGCGCACGTCGGACCGGGCGCGGAGTGATTTGGAGTGGGCGGACCTGGTTCTGGTGTGGGGCGCCACGGAGCTGCACCACAAGGTGAGCGGGCACTACACCCATGGAGGCCCGGCCTACAGCCGCAAGGTCGTCCACGTGGTGCGCCGGGGCGTGGCGGCGCTGCTGGAGGAAGGCATGACGCACATGGAGCGGGCACGCTGAGCCGCTGACACGTCACGCACGGAGTCCTTGCCCTGCCCGGGGCCTGTCGTCAGGCTTCGGGCATGAAGACCGAGCTCATCCTGCTGCGGCACGGCGAGACGGAGTGGAACGCCCTGGGGCTGCTCCAGGGCCACCGGGACAGCCCCTTGAGCGCCGAGGGGCTGCGTCAGGCGGACGCGCTCGCGGCGCGGCTGTCCACCCTCTCCTTCAGCGCGCTGTACAGCAGCGACCTGGGTCGGGCGATGCAGACCGCCCAGCGCATCGCCGCGAGGACGGGCCATCCGGTCCACTCGGACGCGCGGCTGAGGGAGCGCGGGCTGGGGATCCTCGAGGGACTCACCCGCGAGGAGGCGAGTCGCCAGCATCCAGAGATTTTCGGCGAGTACGCCACCAACGCGCCGGACTTCGTCGTCCCGGGAGGCGAGAGCACGTCCCAGCGCCTGGGGCACGCGGTGGAGTGCCTGGGTGAAGTGGGCAGCCGCCACCCCGGGGAGCGCGTCGTCGTCGTCACCCACGGGGGCGTGCTGAGCAGCTTCTTCCGACACAGCCTGGGGATTCCGCCGAGCACGCCGCGTGCGTTCTCGGTGCTCAACGCGTGCTGGAACCAGTTCGACTATCACCAGGGCGCGTTCCGGCTGGTGACGTGGGGCGACATCACGCACCTGCGCGACGACAGCCTCGACGACACCTGATCGGCACAGTCGGCTTCGCCGGGACTCGTGAAGCCGATTGGAGTGACCGCGGCGACAGCGCGAGGCTCAGACCTCGGCGCGAGGCTCAGACCTCGGCGCGAGGCTCAGACCTCGGCGCGAGGCTCAGACCTCGGCGCGAGCACCTGACTTGGCACTTGCCCGGCTCGGCGCAAGCATCAGACTTCGACGCGCGCCCGACTCGACGCGCGCGGCTCAGACCTCGGCGCGCTTGCCCGACTCGACGCGCGCGGCTCAGACCTCGACGCGCGCCCGACTCGACGCGCGCGGCTCAGATCTCGACGCGCGCCCGACTCGACGGGCGCGGCTCAGACCTCGGCGCGCGCCCGACTCGACGCGCGCGGCTCAGACCTCGGCGCGCGCCCGACTCGACGCGCGCGGCTCAGACCTCGGCGCGCTTGCCTGACTCGGCGCGCGCGACCCGTAACGGGCTCGGCTGCGGGGCCTCGAGCATGGTCCGGGCCTCTTCGACGGCGTTGAGCACCACCTCGGCGCCTTGCTTCATCTGCGCCACCGTGTGCGACGACATCACCTGCATGCGGAAGCGCGACTCGCGGATGCGCACCGCCGGGTACTCCACCAGGTTGGGGAACACGCCGCGCTCGAACACCAGCTTCGATGCCACGCGCGCCACCTTCGGGTCCCCCAGCGGCACCGGCACCACGTTCGACGGCTCCCCCAGACACTTCACTCCGCGCTCGGCGAACGCGGCGCGCAACGCGAGGATGTTCTCCATCGCCCGAGCGCGCAGCATGTCACCCTCCTCCGAGCGGACGATGCGCAGCGACTCCAGCGCCACCGCGGCCTGCACGGGCACCAGCGCATTGGAGAAGATGTGCGGCCCACCCATGACGCGGACGAACTGGCGCACCGCCGCCGAACGCGTCGCCACGAAGCCGCCATTGGACGAGAACGTCTTGGAGAAGGAGCCCACCACCAGGTCCACCTTCCCCAGCAGGTTCTGCGCCCCCAGGCTGCCCGTGCCCTTGGGCCCCAGCGCGCCCAGGTCGTGCGCCACGTCGACCAGCAGCGTCGCGCCGAACTCGTGACAGATGGTCTGCAGCTCCTCGATGCGAGGAATGTCCGAGTCCATGGAGAACAGGCCCTCGGTGACGACGAGGATGCCGTTGGCCGCGTCGCTCGCGCGCAGCTCCTGGAGCTTGCGGCGCATCGCGCGGTTGTTCAGGTGCGGTACGCGGCTCACCTTCTGCGTCGCCGCGTTCGCTCCTTGCTGCAGGCTCGCGTGGGACAGCGCGTCCAGCACCACGTGGTCCTCGGGACGCACCAGCCCGGCGATGGCACCGAAGCCCGCGCCCCACCCCGTCGCGAACAGCGCCACGTACGGCATCTCCAGGTGCTCGGCGAGCGCCTGCTCCAACTTGAGTGACGGCGCCGTGTTCCCCCCGAACATCCCGGAGCCCGCGCTGTGCACGCCGAAGTCACGAATGGCCCGGTGCGCCGCCTCCACCACCGACGGATGCGTGGACAGCGCCAGGTAGTCCTGCGAACCGAAGTTCAAACCCTGCCGCGCAACTCCCGTCTCGCTGCGCACGGCGCACTCGGCCATGGGCGCCCCGTCCAGGCTCCGCGAATACGGCCACAACCCGGTCTGCCGCCGCGACTCCTGCCACTCGAAGAACGCCTCCGTGCGGCCCAGCAAGTCGGGCCCCGTGGGGTTCGTGTAGTTGGCGATGAAATGGGTGAACAGCGGCGAGTCGAGCTGATCGCGGAGATTCATGAACACATCCGAGGGGGAGGGTAAACGACGCTGGAAACAAGACCCGGGGCGTCGCGCTCGGGGGGGTGAGCGCGGCCTCTAATGCCCCTGTAATCTTCCAGTGTCAACAACTCCTCAACACCTGAATATTTCGGATTGTTAGCGCAGACCGACCGTCACACGTAGGGTGAAACCCAGTTGCAGTTCCGACCTGAGTGGTTTCACGTAGAGCACCCGAGCCACCACGTCCCACGGGGGCGAAGGCAGGGGGCCTGATTCAACGCTCCCCTGCCCTGCCTCGGGGTATGGCTATTCGTCGTTCTGCTGGAGCGCCGCGAGGACGTTGAGGTCCTCCAGCGTGGTGGTGTCCTGCGAGGACTGCTTTCCGGCGGCGACGTCGCGCAGCAGGCGGCGCATGATTTTTCCGGAGCGCGTCTTGGGCAGGGCCTCCGCGAAGCGAATCTCATCCGGCCGGGCAATCGCGCCAATCTCCTTGGAGACGTGCTGGGCCAGCTCCTTCTTGAGCTCGGGGGACGGGGCGTGGCCCTGCTTGAGCGTGACGAAGGCCACCAGCGCGGTGCCCTTCAAGTCGTCGGGGCGACCCACCACGGCGGCCTCGGACACACGGGGGTGCGAGACGAGGGCGCTCTCCACCTCGGCGGTGCCCAGGCGGTGGCCCGCCACGTTGACGACGTCATCCACGCGGCCCATCAACCAGAAGTAGCCGTCCGCGTCGGTGCGCGCGCCGTCGCCGGTGAAGTACTTGCCGGGCAGCTCGCTGAAGTACGTGCGCACGTAGCGCTCCGGGTCGCCGTACACGGTGCGCAGCATGGAGGGCCACGGCTGGGTGACGAAGAGCAGACCGCCCTGCCCCTTCGGCACCGCGTTGCCCTGACGGTCCAAAATCTCCGCGTGGATGCCGGGCAGGGGCAGCGTGGCGGAGCCCGGTTTGGTGGGCGTGGCCCCGGGCAACGGCGAAATCATGATGGAGCCCGTCTCCGTCTGCCACCAGGTGTCCACGACGGGGCAGCGCCCGCCGCCAATGACCTCGCGGTACCACATCCACGCCTCGGGATTGATGGGCTCCCCCACGCTGCCCAGCAGGCGCAGCGAGGACAGGTCCTTCTTGCGCGGGTGCTCCTCGCCCAGGCGCATGAAGGCGCGGATGGCGGTGGGCGCGGTGTAGAGGATGGTGGCCTTGTAGCGCTCGATGATGTCCCAGAACCGGTCCGGCGCCGGGTGCGTGGGCGCGCCCTCGTAGATGACCGTCGTCGCGCCGTTCATCAGCGGTCCGTAGACGACGTAGCTGTGCCCCGTCACCCAGCCCACGTCGGCGGTGCACCAGTAGACGTCGTCCTCGCGCAAGTCGAACACCCAGCGCGTGGTGAGCGACGCCATGACCGAGTAGCCCGCGGTGGTGTGCAGCACGCCCTTGGGCTTTCCGGTGGAGCCTGAGGTGTAGAGGATGAACAGCGGGTGCTCGCTCTCCACCCACTCCGGCTCGCACGTGTCGGACTGGTCCTTCACCAGCGCGTCCCACGCCAGGAGCTTCGAGTCGTTCAGCGCCAGCGAGTCGCCCGTGCGCCGCAGCACCACCACCTTCTCCACGGTGGTCATGGTCTTCAGCGCGGCTTCCACGTTCTTGAGCAGCGGCACCACCGCGCCCTTGCGCCAGCCGCCGTCCGCGGTGAGCACCACCTTGGCGCCCGCGTCGTTCATGCGCTCCTGGAGTGCTTCCGTGGAGAAGCCGCCGAACACCACCGAGTGCACCGCGCCGATGCGCGCGCACGCCAGCATCGCCACCGCGGCCTCGGGCACCATGGGCAGGTAGATGCCCACGCGGTCGCCCTTCTTGATGCCCAGCGACTTGAGGCCGTTCGCCAGCCGGTTCACCTGCGTGGACAGCTCTCCGTAGGTGATGCTGCGGCGGTCTCCGGGCTCGCCCTCGAAGAGGATGGCCGGCTTGTCGCGGCGCGTGGCGAGGTGCCGGTCCAGGCAGTTGTAGGCCAGATTGGTGCGTCCCTCGACGAACCACCGCGCGTGCGGCGGCTTCCATTCGAGCACCGTCTGGAAGGGCTCCTTCCAGTACAGCTCCTCGCGGGCGCGGTCTCCCCAGTACTTGTCCGGGTTCCTGGCGGCCTCGTCCCACAGGCGCTGGTAGTCCTCCATGCTCTTCAAGAGAGCGCGTTGGGAGAACGCCTGGGGCGGTGGGAAGACGCGGGCCTCGGTCAGGACCGAGACAATCTCTTGGTGCGTTTCAGCCATGGGCTCCTCCACGGAGTGGGCGACAACCCCTCTGTTCTAGGAACCCGCGAGGCCAGGCTCAAGCGCGCTATTCGCAGCGCTTCGCTTCCTTGACGGCTTCAAAACGCATCCACAGCTCGCAGGCGCAGTCCGTCGGACGCTGATCGGTCTGGTAGCGCACCCGCATCACCCCATCGAAGCGCGTCCCGCACTGCGTCGTGGCGTCGATGTGGATGTTGGCCTCGTCGAGCAGACACTCCTGCCCTCGCACCATGGCGGAGGCATTCACGATGGTGCCGTCGATGGAGAAGTCGTCTCCCTCGGCGAGGAAGTAGCCGATGAGCTGCGTGTCGAGCAGCCCGAAGTCCAGGCGGACGACGCGCCCGGTGACCTGGAGGGTGCCGTGGAACTGGTCCTGGTTGGCGGGGTAGAGACCGCACTCGTCGCGGAAGACCTCCACGGGAGTGAACTGGTAGTCACCGGGGTCCTGGTTGAAGGGCAGACAGCCCGACATGGCGCTCACGAGGAGGGCGGGGACAAGCAGGCGGAAGCGTCTCACGGTGGACACGGTGCGCACCATACTCCACGGACGCATCGAGTGCAGTGCGGACGTGACGGTCGGGGTAGACTGGGGGCCATGCCCGAATACCGCAACCCCAAGCCCACCGTGGACTGCATCATCGAGCTTCCCGGCGGACGCATCGTCCTCATCCGCCGAGCGAATCCGCCCATCGGGTGGGCGCTGCCGGGCGGGTTCGTGGACGAGGGTGAGCCGCTGGACGCGGCGGCCATTCGCGAGGTGAAGGAGGAGACGGGGCTCGACGTGAAGCTGGTGGAGCAGTTCTTCACGTACTCGGACCCGAAGAGGGACCCTCGCCAACACACGCTGTCCACGGTGTACATCGGCACCTCGGAGGGCGCTCCCCAGGGCTCGGACGACGCGGCGGAGGCGCGCACCTTCGCGCTGGACGCGCTGCCGTCCGACTTGTGCTTCGACCACGGAACCATCCTCTCCGACTACCTGGCCTACAAGCGGACCGGGCAGCGGCGGAAGCTGTAGGGCACGGCCTTCCGGGATGCACTACGCGCTCGTCCTGCTCGCCCTGGGGGCGCTGTTGGCCCTGCACGAGTTGGGGCACCTCGTCGCCGCGCGGCTGCTCGGCGTGCGGGTGCCTCGCTTCGTCTTCGGGTTCGGCCCTCCGATGGCGTCCTTCCGGTTGGGAGGGACGCAGTTCGTCGTGGGCGCGGTGCCCCTGGGCGCCACTGTGCATATCCAGGGGATGAATCCGCACCGCGCTGACGCGGCGGAGGCCGTCAGTTTCCGGGCCATGGGGCCGGTGCGGCGCGCGCTCATCATCCTGGCGGGGCCGCTGGCCAACTACCTCTTCGCGTTGGGCGTCCTCTTCGCGCTGTATACGTCGGGCACGCACGTGGTGGTGCCGCTGACGGTGGGCACGGTGCGGCCCGGCTCGGAGGCGGCGCGGGCACAACTGCTTCCGGGAGACCGCATCGACACGGTGGATGGGCAGCCGCTGCGCACCTGGACGGAGTTCGTGGAGAAGGTGGCGGTGGGGGTGGGCCGCACGCTGGAGCTGCGGGTGAATCGGCACGGCGAGACGCGCGTGGTGAGCGTGCGTCCCCGCGCGGATGAGCGGGGCGAGGGCCGCATCGGCGTGAGCCAACAGTACGTCTACCGCTCGCATGCGCCGGGCGAGGCGCTGGGCCATGCGTTCGTCCACACGATGAACCTCGCGTCGGAGGGTGGGACGATGCTCCTGCGGCTGGTGCGAGGTGGCCAGCCCCATGGAGGACCGACGGGGCCCGGCGCGCTGGTGCGGCAGGAGTCGTCGGACGCGGCGTCTTCGGGTGTGGACTCGGTGCTGCGGGCCTTGGTGGCCGCGTCGATGGCGTTGGCGTTGCTGACGCTGTTGCCGGTTCCCGGGTTGGATGGTGGGCGGGTGTTGTTGCTGATGATTGAAGTGGCGAGCGGTCGCAAGCTGCCGCCGCGCGTGGAGACCGTGGCGCAGACGGTGGGCTTCCTCGCGATTTCGGTGGTCATCGTCGCGGTGGCGGCGGCCGAGATTCGGGGTGCGCTTCCCGAGCGATTCAGGTGGGGGGCGCAGACGGCAACGGGGACTCCCGCGACACCTGGAACGGGAATGCCCACGGTCGCCGGCTCGACGCCTCCGTCGGGTCCAGGTGGACCGACTGCTCCTCCTGTTGCTGGAGCCAGTGGGCCCGTGGCGCCTGCGACGGGTCCCGTGCCTCCGGCTACCGGTGCAGGTGGGGCGATTGCTCCTGCTGTCGCGGGAGCCGGTGGGATTGTGGCGCCCACTGGTACCGGGGAAGGTGGAGCCATTGCTCCTGCTGTCGCGGGAGCCGGTGGGACTGTGGCGCCTGCGGGTACTGGAACAGGTGGAGCGATTACACCTGCTATCGCGGGAGCCGGTGGAACTGTGGCGCCTGCTGGTACCGGGACAGGTGGAGCGATTGCTCCCGCTGTCACTGGCAACGGTGGAACCGTGGCGCCTGCTGGTACTGGGACAGGTGGAGCGATTGCGCCTGCTGTCGCTGGAACCGGTGTGACTGCGGCGCCTGCGGGTACCGGGACAGCCGGAACAACTGCACCTGCTATCTCGGGAGCCGGTGGGACTGTGATGCCCGCTGGTACTGGTGCGGGTGGAGCAGGTGCTCCTGCTGTCACTGGAAACGGTGGGCCCGCAGCGCCTGTTGGCACCGGAGCGAGTGGAACGATTCCGCCTGCCGCAGCGGGAAAGAGCGGCTCAGCACCACCTGCTGCAAATGGAAGCAACGGGACTGCGGCACCTGTTGGCACCGGAGCGAGTGGAACGGTTCCGCCTGCCGCCACAGGAACGAGTGGTTCAACACCTCCTGCTGTCGCTGGAACCGGTGGGCCCCTGTCACCTGCTGTCACCGGCACAGGTGGAACGAGCGCGCCGGGTATCGCGGGAACGGGTGGACCGAAGGCGCCTCCTGTCTCGGGAACGGCAGGTCAAGTGCCGCCCACTGGCACTGGAGCAGGTGCACCGAGTGCATCCGCCAGAAACGGGCCGAGCGCCCCCACCACCGCTGTCCCCGTTGGACCCACCGAACCCGCGAAGAACGGGCCGAACACACCGGGCCCCACCTCGCCAGCTGGGCCGAGTACACCCTCGAGGTGATTTGCCCGGGGGAACCCCTGCCCTCCCTTGGTTGTCGGGTAGGCGGGCGGACGTTTCGTGTCCACCGGTGGGCTTCCGCGCCCGATGACGCGGCCGAGAGGCAGCAGGACGCATATGCTTGTACGCGAGATGAGCACCAAGGCGGACGGCGGGCTGTATTTCGAGCTGTACTGGGGCGAGAACCTCGCGGATGCCTGGAGCTACGGGCCCGAGCAGGCGAAGGTGCATGCCGCGCCCGATGAAAAGGCACCCCTGCCCCTCTACGGCTTCACGCTGCCAGAGGAGCCCTTCCTCATGGCCGAGCGCACCGGACGCGGCTGGCGCATCCACCTGCCGCCCAACGTCCATGTGGAGCACAAGGCACGCGGCGACGCCTTCACCTCCGTCCCAGCCAATCAGCTCGTGAAGGACCAGGGCCGGACCTCCGTGGCCCTCGCGGACGGAATGACGCTGCGGCTGACGGAAGGCCAGCTCTCGCTGCTCGTCCAGGGCTCCGTCGTGAAGGAGCGCGTCGGTCCCCTCCAGTGGAAGGACATGGGCTGGCTGCTCATCGTCGGTCTGCTCTTCCTGAGCCTTCCGGTGGGCTTCCTGCTCGCGGGCCCCACGCCACAACGCGCGGCCGAATCCAACGCACGCGCGCTGCAACTGGCGGCCGACAAGGAAGCCGCGCGTCGCAAGCAGATGGGCTTGGACACGCCCATGCGGCCCATCACCGATGCGGAGCGCTCGCAGCAGCAGACCGATGGAGGCCCGGAGGAGGTCCACATCCCCGCGACCTTCCGCTCGCGCTGAGGCCTCCATGCGCGCGGACGGGCCCGGGCCCCCGCGCGGCCCGAGCCTGAGTCGAGGACCCCGCCGCTTCGACACCCGAGACAACAGCCGCAACAACCTGCTCTACGCGGTGCTCTCGCTGGGAGAGTTCCACAACAACCATCACCACCGCGCGGGCCGGGTCCGTCAGGGCGTCGCGTGGTGGGAAGTGGACCTGGTGTACCTCGTGCTGCGCGGGCTCGAGCAGCTGGGACTCATCTGGGACCTGTGCGGCGTCACGGCCCCAGCCCGACCCAGACCTCGCCGTCCTCGAAGAACTCCTTCTTCCAGATGGGCACGTCCTGCTTGAGTCGTTCGATGGCGTGCTCGCAACCCCGAAACGCCTCCTTGCGATGCGGGGCCGCGGCGGCGATGACCACCGCCAGCTCTCCGGGCACCAGCGTGCCCACGCGGTGGACAATTGCCAGCCGCACGCCCGGCCACAGCGCCGTGGCCTCGGCCCCAATCTCCGCCAGCTTCTTCTCCGCCATGGGCGCGTAGGCCTCGTACTCCAGCCGCAGCACGCGACGTCCCTTCGTCTGGTTGCGCACCGAGCCGCTGAACGTCACCAGCCCGCCGTACGCCTCGCCGCCCACCGCCTCCACCACGTCCTCCAACCGCAGCGGACGGTCCACCACCTGGAACAACCCAGGCGAGCCACCCGCCACCGGAGGAATCAACGCCACCTCGGCGCCCTGTCGCACCGGTGCCTCGGCGCTCACGAACTCCTGGTCCACCGCCACCCGCAGGTGCGGCAGCAACGGCTCCAACCCCGGGTGCGCCGTCGCGAGCAACCGGAGCACGTCTCGCACCGTCGCGCCGTCGGGAACGTCCAGCGACTCACGCGCCCGTCCCGTCCGCTCACGAGCGGCGGCGAAGTACAGCACAGTGACGGCGCCACCCGCGCTCACTGCCAACCTCGCCCCGTCCGAGCATCCTCGCGAAGCCGCAGGCTTCCCTTGAGCCGGGCGCCCCCTTCGGCGAGCGAGAAGTCCAGGAAGGCCGAGTCCAGCGGAGTGACACCCTCCATCACCGCCTTGACGAGCGCCTGGGCCGACGCGAGCCGCTCCGCCGACACTCCGGGCACCGACTCCTGCGCCTCCAGGTCCGCGCGAAGCTGGCCCAGGTCCGCCATCACCGACATGTGCCCGGCGCCAAACGTCTCGCCCCCGAAGCGCTCGCGCAGCGCGCGCCCCACGTCGCCGCGCGGCCGGCCGTCCAGCGACTCTCCCGCGACGAGCGTGGCCCGCTCCGGCCCCACCTTGAGCTGCACCGGATAGCCCCACATCAGGGTCCGGTAGAGCTTGCCTCCCGGGACTTTCTCCGCGCTGAAGCGCAGCGACGTGCCCTGCAGCCGCGCATCGAGCAGCCGCAGCACCGGCTCCGCGGACGTAAGCCCCGCGTCGATCAGCACCGTGCCCTTGGGCTCCGGCCGCTGCTTCTGCACGAAGCCTCGCAGGAACCCGGGCGCATCGAAGTACACCAGCATGGCCACGTCGCCGCGCAGCGCCTTCAGCAGCGCCTCTGCGTCCAGCCCCCGCGCGCGCCAGCGCTCCACGGTGCGCTCCCGGTGCGGTGAGCCCGGAGCACCGAACGCCAGCTTCGCCAACTCCTCGGGCGGCACGGAGAGCTGCGCGGCCGCCACCGGCCCCAGCGCGCTGTCCGCCAGCAACGCCGACGCGGGAGCATCCGCCCCCTGTAGCAGCGGCCGAGTGGACGACAGGAACCCATCCAACACCAGCCGCTCCGGCTGCACCGTCAGCGACGCGAAGAACCCGCGAACCGGCCCCGCCTCCTCCGCGTCCTCGGCCCGCTGCAACGCGCCCGAGTACAGGTAGACATTGCCTTCGGCCACCTTCGGCCGCAGCTCCGTCAGCAGCGCGGACTCGGAGAGCCCCTCACCGGACAGCCCCAGCACCGCGCGGCGCGCCACCTCGACATCGCCCACCACCGCCGGCGCCTCCTCCTGAGCCAGCACCTCCACGGGCTCGCCCTCCCCAGGCACCACGTCCTCGTCCGCCGCGTCCGGAATCGCGAGGTACAGATAGCCCCGGTCGACAAACAGCAGCATCGGCTCGCCGGAGTCCAGGGGCGTCACGCGCATGGCGCCATCCTCCGTGGCGGTCACCTGGTGGCCCACCGCCTCCAGCTCCTTCGCCACCGCCGCGAGCGCCGCGTCGGGCTCCGTCACGCCCAGCAGCGCCACCACGCCGTCGAACCCGGGCAGCAGGAACAGGCCAAAGCCCTCCTCCGGGTCCACGACACTCGCGCCACTCGTCAGGCTGTTCAGCACGAGCGACACCAGCGGAGCCTCCCGCAGCACCTGCTCGGCCTCATCGGGACCGACGAGCCGCTCGTAGAAGTCCACCAGCGGCTCCACGTTGCCCTGAAGCCTGGGCACCCACAGCAGCGACCGCGCATCCGAGGGCACCGCGCGCAGCAACGGGCGCGGCACCACCGTGAGTCGCACGCTGCCGACCTCCTGGCCCTCATGCAGCGCGCGAACGGTGAACGTGCCCGCGCGGGCGAAGGCATGCGACAGCCGGGAGCCCGTCCGTGAAGGCGTCCCGTCGCCGGGCTCCCAGGTGAGGGCCTGCGCCCCCGCCTCGCCCGAGCCCAGCTCCACGGGAACGCCCGCCTCCACCGTGCGGTCCGCGCCCAGGTCCGCCCGGACGACGCGCCGGCAGCCGGAGGCCCAGGGCCCCACGGCGACCATCAAGAGAAAGTGCGCGACGAACGAGCGGGAGGAGCGCGGAAAAAGCGGCATCCGCCGCTAATAGTCCAGCGCGAGTCCGAACATCCAGCGCCGGCTGGAGAGCACGAAGCCCGGCTTGCCGAAATTGTCCACATCCGCGTAGGTGTACTCGGCGAACAGGTAGCTGTGGTTGATGCCCAGCCCCGAGTCGAAGTCGCGCGCGAAGCGCGGCTGCAGCACGTCCAGCAGGAAGGCCACCCCGCCC
>NZ_VIFM01000013.1 GCF_006636215.1 Myxococcus llanfairpwllgwyngyllgogerychwyrndrobwllllantysiliogogogochensis
CCTGGGCGGGCGGCGCGGCGGCGGGCTCGGGAGTCTCCGGCGCCTGGGCGAGCGCGGGCGCGGAGAGGGAGAGGATGAGGGCCAGGGACCAGCGACGCATGCGACCTCCGAGGACGGGCGGAGCGTAGCAGAGCCTGGGCACCGGGCGTCTGGGAGTCGGCTGTGGAAACCGGGCGTCCGGGCGGACGGACGTCACGTGCCACATAACATCCGTGCATGCGGAGTCAGACGTTGGTATTGGGGCGCCCCGATGCCTAAGCGTACCGATATCCGCAAGGTTCTGGTGATTGGCTCGGGCCCGATTGTCATCGGCCAGGCCGTCGAGTTCGACTACTCCGGTACTCAAGCCATCAAGGCTCTCCGGGATGAAGGCGTGGAGGTGGTGCTGCTCAACAGCAACCCCGCCACGGTGATGACCGACCCAGAATTCGCCTTTCGCACCTACATCGAGCCCATCACCGTGGAAGTGGCGGAGCGCATCCTCGCCGCCGAGCGGCCGGACTCGCTGCTGCCGACGATGGGAGGTCAGACGGCGCTCAACCTGGCCAAGGCCCTGGCCGAGCAGGGCATTCTGGAGAAGTACGGGGTGCGCCTGATTGGTGCCTCGCTGGAGGCCATCAACAAGGCGGAGGACCGGAAGCTCTTCAAGGCGGCCATGCAGAAGATCGGCGTGGCGCTGCCGAAGAGCGGCTACGCGACGACGCTGACGGAGGCGATGGCGCTGGTGGAGGAGATTGGCTTCCCGGCCATCATCCGTCCCTCGTTCACGCTCGGCGGCACCGGCGGTGGCATCGCCTACAACCGCGAGGAGTTCGAGAGCATCTGCCGCTCGGGCCTGAAGGCGAGCCCCAACTCCACCATCCTCGTGGAGGAGAGCGTGCTCGGCTGGAAGGAGTACGAGCTGGAGGTGGTCCGCGATACGGCGGACAACGTCATCATCGTCTGCTCGATTGAGAACCTGGACCCGATGGGCGTGCACACGGGTGACTCCATCACCGTGGCGCCCGCGCAGACGCTGACGGACCGCGAGTACCAGCGGATGCGGCAGGCGTCGCTGGCCATCATCCGGGAGATTGGCGTCGAGACGGGTGGCTCGAACATCCAGTTCGGCATCCATCCGAAAGATGGCCGCATGGTGGTCATCGAGATGAACCCGCGCGTGTCGCGCTCCAGCGCGCTGGCGTCGAAGGCGACGGGGTATCCCATCGCGAAGATCGCCGCGAAGCTGGCGCTGGGCTACACGCTGGACGAGCTGCGCAACGACATCACCCGTGACACGCCGGCCTCGTTCGAGCCGACGCTGGACTACGTGGTGGTGAAGATTCCGCGCTTCAACTTCGAGAAGTTCCCGCACGCGGACCGGACGCTGACCACGAGCATGCGCTCGGTGGGCGAGGTGATGGCCATTGGCCGGACCTTCCCCGAGGCGTACATGAAGGCGCTGCGCTCCATGGAGCTGGGGCGCGTGGGGCTGGAGCCGCCCGAGCTGCCCGTGGAGAAGGAGGAGCGCGAGAAGGTGCTGCGCGAGGCGCTGCGGATTCCGCGCCCGGAGCGGCCCTGGTTCGTGGCCCAGGCGTTCCGTGAGGGCCTGACGGTGGAGGACGTGAACGCGCTGTCCAACATCGACCCGTGGTTCCTGCGCTACATCGAGATGCTGGTTCGCGAGGGCCAGTCCATCCAGGAGTACGGCCGGTTGGATCAGCTCCCGGACGAGGTGCTCCGGCAGGCGAAGGCGCACGGCTTCTCCGACAAGTACCTGGGCAAGCTGCTCGGCTACCCGGAGGAGGAGGTGCGGGCGCACCGGCACGCGCGCAACATCCGTCCCGTGTTCAAGCGGGTGGACACGTGCGCCGCGGAGTTCGAGGCCTTCACGCCGTACCTGTACTCGACCTACGAGGAAGAGGACGAGGCGCCGCCGACGGACCGCCAGAAGGTGCTCATCCTGGGCAGCGGGCCCATCCGCATCGGTCAGGGCATCGAGTTCGACTACGCGTGCGTGCACGCGGCCTTCGCGCTGCGCGAGGCCGGGTACGAGACGGTGATGGTCAACTGCAACCCGGAGACGGTGTCCACGGACTACGACACGTCGGACCGGCTCTACTTCGAGCCGCTGACGATTGAAGACGTGCTGGAGGTCTCGCAGCGCGAGAAGCCGGTGGGCGCCATCGTCCAGTTCGGCGGCCAGACGCCGCTGCGCATCTCCGTGCCGCTGGAGAAGGCGGGCCTGCCGATTCTCGGCACGTCGCCGGACGCCATCGACCGGGCGGAGGACCGCGAGCGCTTCAGCACGCTCATCGAGAAGCTGGGGCTGACGCAGCCGGAGAACGGGGTGGCGCGCAGCCACGCGGAGGCGTTCAAGGTGGCCGAGCGCATCGGCTACCCGGTGATGGTGCGTCCCTCGTACGTGCTGGGTGGGCGCGCGATGGAGACGGTGTACGACGCGTCCAGCCTGGAGCGGTACATGCGCGAGGCGGTGAGTGCGTCGCCCGAGCATCCGGTGCTGATTGATCGCTTCCTGAAGGACGCGATTGAGGTGGACCTGGACCTGGTTGCGGACCGGACGGGTGCGGTGATGATTGGCGGAGTGCTGGAGCACATCCAGGAGGCGGGTGTGCACTCGGGTGACGCGGCGGCGACGCTGCCGCCGCACTCGCTGCCGCCGGACCTGGTGGAGCGGATGAAGGACCAGGCCATCGCGCTCGCGCGGGAGTTGGGCGTGGTGGGCCTGATGAACGTGCAGTTCGCCATCCAGGGGAAGACCATCTACATCCTGGAAGTGAACCCGCGTGCGAGCCGCACGGTGCCGTTCATCTCGAAGGCCACGGGTGTGGCGATGGCGAAGATCGCCGCGCTGTGCATGGTGGGCAAGACGCTGAAGGAGCTCAACGCGACGCAGGAGCCGGAGATGCGGCACGTGGCGGTGAAGGAGAGCGTGTTCCCCTTCGCGCGCTTCGCGGGCGTGGACGTGATTCTCGGGCCGGAGATGAAGTCCACGGGCGAGGTGATGGGGCTGGCGCAGGACTACGCGACGGCCTTCGCCAAGAGCCAGTTGGCGGCGGGGGTGAAGCTGCCCAAGAGCGGCAAGGTGTTCATCTCGGTCAAGGATGACGACAAGCCGGCGGTGGTGGACCTGGCGCGGCGGCTGCGGTCCATGGGCTTCTCGCTCATCGTGACGGCGGGGACGCACAAGTACCTGGCGACGAAGGGAATCGACGCGCAGGTGGTGCAGAAGGTGAAGGAGGGCCGGCCGAACATCGTCGACAAGATTGTCGACGGGGAGATTGTGTTGGTCATCAACACGACCTTCGGCAAGCAGGAGATCTCCGACAGCTTCTCCATCCGCCGTGAGGCATTGATGCACTCGGTGCCGTACTACACGACGGTGCAGGCGGCGCGCATGGCAGTGGGCGCGCTGGAGGCGCTCAAGCGCACGGACCTGGATGTGAAGCCGCTGCAGGAGTACCTGGGCATCACCAGCACGGTGCCGGGCAAGACTCGACGGTAGGACGCGCTTCGGGATGTTCCGAACGGCCCCGTTCCCCCGTGGGAGCGGGGCCGTTTGCGTGGATGCCTCCGCGCATCGGCTCTCCCAAGCGGGTTTTAAAGGCACGCGACAGGGGGACTGAGCGGAACCACTTCCCGTGGCTCCCGGGCGCGGCTACCGTTGACGCGTTGCTCCGTCCCCCGTCTGACGCCTCGTCCGAGGAGCCCGCCGCATGTCGTCGTCCTTGCCCCCCGCCTTCAATCCCGCGTCCGTGGACGTGGAGGGTTTCCACCGAGAGCTGAAGGCGTTGCGGCAGGAGCTCGACGCGAACCTGGGGGAAGCGGACGCGAAGCACCTTCGTAAAATCGAGCGCTGGGGCCGCGTGGGCACGCTGCTGGGCATCGCCACCTGCTGGCTGGCCCCCAATCCGTTCAGCGCCGCCGCGCTCAGCCTGGGCCGCTCGACACGCTGGCTCCTCATGCACCACGTGGGGCACAGGGGCTATGACCGCGTCCCGGGCCTTCCCGCGTCACGCACTGGCAAGGGCTTCGCCAAGGGCGGCCGGCGCTACCTCGACTGGCTCGACTGGATGCTGCCCGAGGCCTGGGTCTTCGAGCACAACGTCCTGCACCACTCGCACACCGGTGAAGACGCGGACCCGGACCTCCTGGAGCGCAACGCCGAAGGCACGCTGCGCAACCCGTCCCGGCTGCTAGCGCTGCGCTACATCCAGCTCACGCTGCTGGCGCTCACCTGGCGCGCCTCGTACTACGCCCCCGAGACGCTGAGCGCCCTGCGCCGCAAGGGCCGCCGTGACGGTGGGGCCCTCACGGGCGCCGAGTGGAAGGAACTCCTGCTCCAGTGCTACCTGCCGTATGCCGCCGTCCAGTTCGTACTCTTCCCCGCGCTGTTCCTCGTCATCGGCCCGTGGGCCGCGTTCAGCGCGTTCTGCAACTCGTTGATGGCGGACGTGCTCACCAGCGTCCACACCTTCCTGGTGGTCGGTCCCAACCACACCGGCGAGGACCTGTACCGCTTCGACGACAAGCCCGCGAACAAGGGCGAGCGCTACGTCCAGCAGGTCATCGGCAGCGCGAACTACCGGACGGGCGGAGACCTGAACGACTTCGCGCACCTGTGGCTCAACTACCAGATTGAACACCACATCTGGCCCGACCTGCCGATGCTCAAGTACCGCGAGGCGCAGCCGAAGGTCCGTGCCCTCTGCGAGAAGTACGGCATCCCCTACGTGCAGGAGAGTGTCTGGACGCGCGTGCGGAAGATGATCGACGTGGTGGTGGGCAAGGCCTCCATGCGGAAGCTCGCGCCTCGTGAGCGCTCGGAAGCGCCCGTTGACGCCGAGGAAGTGCTCCAGGCCCACGTGGCCTGAGTGCCGTGCCCGCCGCGTGTCAGCCCGGTGATGCGCGGCGCTGCCTGGGGAGCGTGCGCCGGACCAGGGTCTTCTCCGGCACGCTCTCTTTGTCCTCGCGGCTGAGGACCTCGACGTCGACGACTCGTGCGCCATCCGCGGAGGCAGGGGGGCCGAGCGTCACCACCAACACCCGGTACGCCTCCTCCAGCCGCTTGTGCAGTTTGATGAAGTTCACCTGCGCGGTGCCGGGCATGTCCTCGGTGTACGTGAAGTACCAGCGCAGCTCGTCCAGGTTGCTGTAGTACCGGTCGATGACGGCCTGTTCCTGCTCAGGAAGGTGGATGAGCTGCTCGAACGCGCCGTCGGCGTAGCGCGAGGCGATGGTGTCGAGCAGCGGCTCTCGACTGCGCAGGCGCGAGAAGAGGGCGAACATCTCGTCACGCCGAGCTTCCAGCCGGCGCATGATGCCGGCGGCGTCCATTGCAAGCAGGTTGCGGACGCGATCGGCTATTTCATCGGCCTTCTTGCGGCGAGCCATGGCCGCACAGCCTAGTCCCCCCGCCCGAGTCGAGCCAATGGGGGGCCGCTGGGTCAGTAGACTCGCAGGAGCCTGGGCTGACAGACGAAGCGCGGGTTGCGGAAGTCGATGACCTCGATTTCGCCCGTGGTCTCCTCGAAGCGGCCCGCCAGGAGGCCCGCGGCCACGGCTGAGGCGACGTAGAGGCTGTCCTGTCCCTTGAGCTCCTTGAGCTTGCGGAAGTAGACGACGCGCCCCTCGACGGACCAGAGCGTGTGGATGCCAGTGGCCTTCACGCCTCGCGCCCCATCGGGAGGAGCACCGAGCTTCGCGAGCGAGAAGGGCACGCCATTCAGCACGAAGGCGTCGTAGGCCGGATTGCCGCTCAGCGTCACGAGCTTCGCGTCACGCAAGGTGCCATCCGAGTCCTGATGCAACTCAAGGGTGACGATGAGCTTCGCCCCTCCACCGCCCGCGAGCTTCTGCATCTCGTCGCCCGCCTGGACGCGACCGCGCAGGCCCTCCATCGAATAGTCGCCGGAGGAGTCGCCCAATCGGTTCTGGAGGGCCTGGAGTTGCTCTGACCCGGTAGGAGCGTTGGGGGTGGGGCCGCCCGGGTTGCCCGTGGCTCCGTAGTTCTTCGATTGCGAGGCCCAGGAGGTCTTGGCCTGATGGAGCAGGCTCGTGCCCGGGAACACCGGAGCGTCCTCGAGGCCCTTCTCGAGCGCCTTGCGCAGTCGACTGAAGTACGGGTCGATCAACCCGTTCGCCACGCGCAGGGTGGCCTGTTGGTCGTCGATGACGCCTTGTACTCGGCCACTGACACGTCCGCGTTCCTCGGCGGCGAGGGCTTCGCGCGACGGGCCTGCGTCTCCGGGGCGAAGGGTGCGCCCGCTCTGAATGGGGATGCCCGAGGGCCTGGAGTCGCCTCCGGGCGTGAGAGGGGAGGGCAGGGGAAAGAGGTGGTCCGCCGGACGACGTGGACCGCGAGGAGCGGTCTCTCCGGCGAGCAAACCCATGGGGGTATCCGCGTGCCGAAATTCGGGCTCCTCGCGCGCGGCGACAGGAGGCGGGGTGTTGTGCGGAGCGGCACTGGCCTCCGTGGGGCCCATCGCGAGAGAGAGTGCCTCGGGTCGCGCATCGAGGGAGCCCTCGGATGGGGCTGTCGTCGGGGAGCCACGTGCAGCAGTCGGGTGGGACAACTCGTCCGGAGATACGGCCTCGGGCGCCTGCACTTGCCCCTCGGTCACGGCATCGGGCGGTGTGCCGGGCCGCGAGACGACGCTGTTCGATGCCGCTTCCGGGGGCTGGGCTGAGGCTTCAGCGTTCTCTCGAGCAGGAGGAGGGGGCTCGGCGGGCGGAGGCTTGATGGAGGGAAGGGAGGGCCGCTGTGGCGTCGTCGATGGGGGTTGGTTCGCGGGTGCGGGAGGCTCGGCTCGCGGTGCGGTGATGACCTCCACGAACACGGGAGGCGGGCGCGAGGGAGCCGGTGTGGGACGCACAGGCGGCGTCTCGTCCCAAAGCAGGGCGAGCAGGGCCGCGTGGATGACGAGTGAGACCAGGGCGGCCCACCCGAAGCGCCGAAACCGCTGCATCGCGACTCCCACATTCCCTGGCAAGGTCCACGGGTTGCCGCCGTGGGGGCTTCCAGAGCCGGCCCTCTGTCCTCGAAAGTCTACCCGGCTTCAATTCCCGGGTCGCGAGCCCTACGGAAGAGAGGCTTCGGGATTGCGTGCCCACGCGTTCCCGCGGACTGGAGTCGTGTGTTGCAGAACGCTTCCTGGCGTGACGCGTGGTTGTTAGGGCGTGCGGGAATCGTGGCGGGTTGATGGCCGACAGGTCGCGCTTTCGATTGAGGTCGTCGTGAGGGGCCCTGCTACGCTTGCGTCATGGTGCTCAAGATCGTCCAGGCAGGAGAACCCGTGCTTCGGCAGAAGGCGCGAGACCTGACGCCGGAGGAGATTGGCAGTCCCGAGATTCAGCGGCTCATCGTGTTGATGCGCGACACGATGCGAGATGCGCCAGGAGTAGGACTGGCTGCGCCGCAGGTCGGTGTGGGCCTGAGGCTGGTGGTTGTCGAGGACCGGGCCGAGTACCAGGCCGGTGTGTCGCCCTCGGACCTGTCGGACCGGGAGCGGACGCCGGTGCCATTCCACGTGCTCATCAATCCAAGGTTGACGGTGGAAGATGCGACGCCCGCCGAGTTTCATGAGGGCTGCCTGAGTGTCGCGGGCTTCGCGGCGCTCGTGGCTCGGGCGCGAGGCGTGCGGGTGGATGCGCTGGACGAGCAGGGCAGGCCGGTGACGATTCGGGCGACGGGGTGGTACGCGCGCATCCTCCAGCACGAGCTGGACCATCTGGATGGCACGCTCTACGTGGACCGGATGGAGACGCGCAGCTTCGCGACGGCGGAGAACCACCGGCGCTACTGGGCGGGGCGCACCACCGCCGACGTGCGGGCTGCACTCGGGCTGGCACCGGGGCGCGAGAAGTCGTCGACCTGAACGGCTTTCATTGGGGTGGGTGAGGCCCTCGGCCTGGGTGTGGGGTTGTCGCTGGCAGCAGGTTGCTCGTTGGCTCGGAGGAACACGGATGCCTGTCGCGCGCGAAGACGTCACCACGCCTGTCATTATCGGTCGCTCGAGTTCTCACTTCACACGCATCGCGCGGATGTTCGCCGCGGAGCTGCGTGTCGACTACTCCTTCCGTGTCCTGCGAGACCTCCTGTCCTCGAATCCGGAGGACTATGGGGGCAACCCCGCACTGCGGATTCCGGTCATGCAAACGTCCCGAGGTGTCTGGTTCGGGGCGCTCAACGTCTGCCGGGAGCTTCGTCGGATGTCGAGCCTCACGCCTCGCGTGGTCTGGCCCGAGGACCTGGAGGCGCCGGTGCTTGCGAATGCGCAGGAGCTTGTCCTTCAGGCCATGTCGACGGAAGTGACGTTGATCATGTCCAAGCTGGGGGGCACGGGAGAGAGTGCCCATCAGTCGAAGATGCGAACGGGGCTGGTCAGCATGATGTCGTGGCTGGAGGAGAACACGACGCCGGTGCTCGCCGCGCTTCCACCGGATCGGGACCTGAGCTTTCTGGAGGTCACGCTCTTCTGCCTCGTGAAGCACCTGGAGTTTCGGGAGGTCTTGCCGACGGCCTCCTACGAAGAACTCAACGCGTTCTGTCAGCGGTTCGAGACGCGAGCCTCCAGCCAGGAGACGACCTTTCGTTTCGACACGTGAGTTCGGCGTGCCTCAATCGAGGAAGCGACGCTCCCATCGAAGCAACTCGTCCGCGGGGAGTCCGAGGCTGTAGGGATGTTTCTCGTGAAAGAGCCAGGGCTCCAGGACGCGTGCCAGCTCGCGGTATGCGGGCAGGGTGTTGTCGTGCAGGGTGTCACCGGCCTCGGGCCAGGAGCCCAGGGTGATGATGGCGCTGTCTCCGGGAAGGGCGTCGACGGTGGTGCCTGGCGCGCGGAGTTGCTCACGGAGTGCCGACACGCCACCAAGGCCCGCGAGTGCCGGCTGGCCGAGGAAGGTGAGCCAGGAAGGTCCTCGCACGCGGGTGCCGAGCTCCCAGGAGACGTGCTCTAGGGGAAGCAGGTCGAGCCCTGGGTAGCGAAAGCACCCCTTGCGGACCTCGGCCACCATCCCGGCGACATCGAGTTCACCATTGAAGGCGAGGCCCACATGCCCCGAGCAGAACGGCAGGAGGTTCGCGAGCTTGAGCGCCAGTTCTCGCACTTCGGCGGGACCGTGCTGCTCCAGGTATTCGGTCGGAAGCCAGCAGCGCATCGCGCAGACAGGGTGGCGTTTTTCAGGGCCTAGCGTGGCGTCGTGCGGTTTGCCGAAGTACTCGAACCGGTATTGATAGCGTCCGTCTTCAGAATCGTGCAGCAGGAGCAGCGGCGCTTTTCGTTCGAGCAGCTTCGCGCGGACGAATGACCACTCCTGTTCTGTCAGGTCAATCCATTCGCCATCCTCGCTGGCATATCTCCCGATGGCGTTGGGGCCGACCGCCTGCAGATACGCCTCCATTGCCGCGACGACCGCTTGAGCAATCTCCTGATGAGGGTGGTCCATGAAGAAAACGAGGCTCAACCCTTCGCGCACCAGAAGGAGCTCGCCATATGTGAGGCGAATCCGCGGGTAATGATCACTCATGGCAGAATTCCCCAGCGAGGAAGGACTCGTGCGGCAGGGGCACCCAAGGCTTCCTCATAAATCGCCTTCTGAGTCAATTCTTCGTATTCGTGGCCTACGGGGTACTCGCTCCACGGTGTCACGTTCGTTGCGATGCAGGGAAACTTGAAGTCGTAGATGGCATGGGCGCTGAGTGGATCTCCGTTGTGGATGACGAGATCGGGAACCAGTGTTCCCTTCAGCTCATTGCCGCAGCCCGATTTGAGGAGACCGCGAGCTTCTTCCTCGCTGACCATCGCGAGAGCCCTGCGTGATCTGTCGTAACGGTAGCGCTGCTCGCGGCTGAAGCCTCCTGGGATGATTTTCTCCAGCGCCGCTTCACTACAATCGAGTGCCACGCGATGCATGAGGCACCCGAGCTGCATGGCCAGGGTCATGCGGCGGTTGGATGCTTCGTCGATGCGCGACTCATTGCACTCGTTGCGAGTGGGGGCCCGACCTCCCCGGTGTTCGAGAAGCACGGAAGAGCGAGCCTGGTCCGCGCACTCCTTGAGGCGCTCCTCGATGAGCGCCTGAGTGGCGGAGTCGAGCACGCGAATCGCGGCGGCGGCGGTCCGGGTGGCGGAGGCCATGGCCTGAATCGGCCGGACAGGAGGGACGACCGTTTCCTCACCAGCGATGCGCGCGCACAGCTCCGGCCGCTGTCGGCAACTGTTGGATGCCGAGTCGAACTCGTAGCGCCCTGTCGACGTGCGCTCAGGCGTGCCCGCGCAGGCCGCGAGCGGCAGCGCCCAGGCCCACATCCTTCGCCGTCGTCGGGATCGCTCCATCCGTGATCCTCCTTCCTCACCCATCATGACGCGGATGACACCCACGCCCCAACGTGGGTTGCGACCAGGGGGCAGTCACGCCATAAACATGGCGATGCTCACCGAGGTCCAGGCAGGCCCCTATACCGTCCGAGGCATCTCTGTCGGCGGCGTCTACACCTCCCTCCAGGTCCCCGAGTTGGACGTGGTGCTCGACGCGGGCATCCCCATCCGCTCCTTCGCGGGCACCGACCGCATCTTCCTCAGTCATGCCCACCCGGACCACGCCAGCGGGCTCGGCTCTCTGATGGGCATCCGTCGGCTGCTAGGGAAGGGCGAACCTCAAGTCTTCCTCCCCGCCGAAATCGAGGCCCCCATCCGTGAGGCCCTCGGCGTGCTCACCCGCCTCCATCACACGTCCATGGATGTGCGGACCGTCCCCATGCTCCCCGGTGACGTCCAGCCGCTCGGGCAGGGGCTTCACGTCCGCGCCTTCCGCACGCACCACCCCGTCCCTTCGCTCGGCTACCAGTTCATCCGCCGCGTCTCCAAGCTGCGCCCCGAGTTCCTCGGCCTGCCACCGCAGGAAATCGCCCAGCGTCGCAGGGCCGGCGAGAACCTCCTCACCGAGGTGGACCACCTGGAGCTGGCCTACGCCACCGACACGCTCGCCCGCGTGCTGGAGACCGAGCCGTCCCTGTTCGACTCGCGCGTCCTCATCCTCGAAGCCACCTTCGTCGACCCGAAGCGCCCCGTGCAGGACGCGAGAGACCGCGCCCACCTCCACCTCGACGAACTCATCGCCCAGGCCGATCGCTTCCACAACGAAGCCATCGTCCTCATGCACTTCAGCCAGTCACTCGGCCCACAGGAAGTGCACGCCCTGATTCGCGAGCGCCTCCCGCCCACGCTCGCCGAGCGCGTGCGTGTCTTCGCCCCAGAGTCCGGTCGTTGGTTCGGTTGAGCCTCGCGTTACAAACTCAGTCGGGCCTCAGTGCTTCCAGCTCCGCGAGCACCGCACGCAGCTCCGGCGCCTCCAGCGCCTTCTCCACCGACGCGAAGAACTCCGACAGGTCTCCTGCTCCCTGGTACTCGTAGACGCACGCCTGGAGGCCCATCTCCAGCCGGTCCACCTGCCGCACCAGCCGTCCCTCGAACGAGCTGCCCTGCTCGTACTCGTCCCACAGCGCCAGGTACTCCGCGCCCCGCGGTAGCTTGCCCACGAGCTGCTCCATCGCCCGGCGCTCCATCGCGTGCTTGTCCTCGCGTCCCACTCCGTCATGGGGCGTGAGGTCGCCGACATACGCCTCGCCGAGGTCATGCAACAGGGCAATGCGCATCGCCCGCCCCGCGTCCGCTTCCGGGAAGTGACTGTCCACGATGAACAGCGAGAGCAGCGCGACGAACAGCGAGTGCTCGGCCACGCTCTCGCATCGCTCCGGCGCAATCCCCACACGCAACCATCCCTGACGGAAGAGCTGCTTCAGGTGATTCAGCTCGAAGTACGTCTCGATGATCGGGAGCGTCTTGCGCCCTCCGAGCAGGGCGATGGGTGGCGAGCTCTTCGTCTTCATGCGTCCCTCCACGCTACACCCACGGGCCCGCGCACTCCCGTACTCCAGGTGAGGCTGAGTGGCCTCGCATGGCCCTCCCGGTGCGCATTTCAGGGGCCTGCGTGATTTCACCCCACGACCTCGGCTAGACGGGGGACGAGGGTCGGGTCCGCGACGTTGGACACGGTCCGGAGGAGGGGGAAGCACCCATGGAGTCTTCTTCTCGTCAGTGCCGAGGCGCGTCGCAGTGGCTGCTTGTGGCCGCGCTGTTCGTGAGTGTCACCGCCTGCAAGCAGGAGCCGCCCGCTCCGCCGCCAGCACCGCCCCCGCCTGTCGCCGCCGTGGAGCCGGAGGACCCTCCGTTCCCCGAGCAGGCCCTGCCGCTCCCCGCCGAGGTGGCGCAGGTCGCCGCCGAGCCCGCGAAGCCGCCCGAACCTCCCTTTACCGGAGACCTCCCCGCGCTGCGCAAGCGCGGTGTGCTGCGTGTCCTCGTGGAAGGCACCGACGAGGACTTCCTGCCGCGTCAGGGCACGCCCCGGTCGCAGGACCGCGCGCTGCTGGAGCGCTTCGCCGAGAAGCACGGCATGTCCGTCGAGTTCCTCGCAATGGAGCGCTTCGATCAGCTCATCCCCTCGCTGCGAGAGGGGCGCGGAGATGTCATCGCCGCGGACCTGACCGTCACCCCCGAGCGCTCCAAGGACCTCGCGTTCACCCGTCCCCTGGCCCTGGTGAACGAAGTCGTCGTTGGCAAGCGGGGTGCCGCCGGACTGCCTCGCAAGCCAGAGGAACTCGCGGGCCGCGCCGTGCACGTTCGCGCCAGCTCCACCTTCGCCGCGTCGCTCGCCGCTCTCGCGAAGGAGAAGGCCTCGGGGCTCACCATCGAGCCAGTGCCCGAGAGCACCGACTCCGAGGAACTGGCCTGGAAGGTCTCGCGGGGAGAAGTCCCGCTCACCGTCGTGGACAGCCACCTGCTCGCCGCCATCGAGACGTACAACCCGGACGTGGAGGGCCTCTTTCCCATCGCGGAGAAGCGCGCCCTCGCCTGGGCCGTGCGGCCGGAGAACCCCGCGCTGCGCGGTGCCCTGGATGCCTTCCTCGTGGAGCGCGCGCTCACCGACCACAGGGAGCAGCGCTTCACGGGGGACCTCGACGCCATTCGCAAGCGCGGCGTGCTGCGGGTCCTCACTCGCAACAGCCCCGTCACGTACTTCCTCCACCGAGGCGACCAGGCGGGCTTCGACTACGAGATGGCGAAGCTCGCTGCCGCCGCGCTCAAGGTGCGGTTGGAGGTCGTGGTGCCTCCTTCGTATGAAGAACTCCTCACCTGGTTGAAGGAGGGCCGAGGAGACGTGGTCGCCGCCGCGCTCACCGTGACGCCGGAGCGTCAGCGCGAGGTGGCCTTCAGCCGCCCCTACCTCTTCGTGGACGAAGTCATCGTGCAGCGCGCGGGGGCGCCGAAGCTCGAATCCCTGGCGGCCCTGAAGGGCCAGGCTGTCCACGTCCGGCGCTCATCCAGTCACTTCGCCACGCTCAAGGACGCGTCGACCCAGCACGGCTTCACGGTCGTCGAGGCACCCGAGGACCAGGACGCCGAGACCCTCATCGACCAGGTGGCGCGCGGAGAGATTCCCTTCACCGTGACGGACAGCCACATCCTCGCCGCCGAGCGCGTGTACCGCGATGACGTGGAGGCTGGAGTGACGCTACCGGGGCAGGGGCCTCGCGCCGGCACGGAGGGGCACCACGGCATCGCCTTCGCCGTGCGTCCGCAGAACGTGAAGCTGCGCGCCTTCCTGGATGGCTTCGTGCAGAAGACCTACCGGGGCACCGAGTACAACCTGGCCCGGCGCCGCTACTTCGAGGGCCACCGGAGCGAGGCGCCCGCGACGACGGAAGAGGCGGTCCTCACCGGTGCCATCTCTCCCTATGACGTGCTGGTGCAATCCTACTCGCAGCGCTACGGCCTGGACTGGCGATTGATGGTGGCGCAGATGTTCCAGGAGAGCCGCTTCGACCCTCGGGCGCGAAGCTGGGTGGGCGCGCAGGGTCTCTTCCAGGTGATGCCCGGCACGGGCAAGGAGCTGGGCTTCCGGAAGCTCGAGGACCCGGAGCAGGGCATCCACGCGGGCGTGAAGTACATGCACCAGCTCATCGGCCGCATCGCTCCGGAGATTCCCTTCAAGCAGCGGCTGCGCTTCGCGCTGGCCTCCTACAACGCGGGACTGGGCCATGTGCTGGACGCGCGGCGGCTGGCGCAGGAGCAGGGCTGGGACCCCAACCGCTGGTTCGGCAACGTGGAGAAGGCCATGCTCCTGCTGGAGAAGCCCCAGCACTATCGCCGCGCGCGACACGGCTACTGCCGAGGCTCCGAGCCGGTGAAGTACGTCTCCGAAATCCAGACGCGCTACGGCAACTACATCGCCGTCGTGCAGCACTGACGCCCCAAGCGCGGCTCGGGGTTTCAGTCGTGACTCAGAGACTCACGCCCACGTACGCGGCGGCCCAGGGGCCGCTGAGCGAGACGGAGAACGTGTCGGGCTCCGAGTCCGCCACCATTCCGAAGTTCCGGGCCTGCTTCACGTACTGCGTGTAGCCCACGTTGACGCGGGTGTGGACCCAGCGGTTGAGCTGGTACTGGAGCGCCGCCGAGCCGCCTCCACCGAAGGTCCATTTCCGGACGCGACGCTGGAAGGCGCCCGAGTCGGGTTCCGGGGCCGCCGTCCCGTCAGGCTCCGTTGCGAACATGCGCCCGGAGGCGAGGCTCACCTCGGACGCCGCGCCGAAGAGACTGAGGCCCAGGAGCAGCTTGCCCGTCAGCGCGAAGCGCTTCTCGAACCCCGGCCGCACCGAGAGGACCTGCAGGTCACCCCCCGTCAGGTACCACTCCACGCCGTTGGTCCACCACCAGTCGCTCCGGTCCGAGCTCCGCACCATGTTGAAGTGCAGCCCGCCCGCCAGGCGCATCGCGCTGGCGCGAGCCCCCAGCGTGCTCGTCCTGTCTCTCCAATCGAGCATGTAGGCCGTCGGGTGCTGCACCCGCGCCCACGAGCCCCCGAACTCCACCGAGAGCTGCGGGGGCCGTTGCGCCATGTCCGACGCGGTGCCCGGCGGTGGCGAGGAGGCCCCGGCCGTGAAGGCCGGGCCCAGGGCGAACAGCAGGCCGAACAGGGTACGCATGACAAACCTCCTCTACAGCCCCGCGACCTTCGAGGCGCTGGACACCGTATAGACCAAGGTCAATTCCTGCTGGGAACGCGGCGCGGCCGTCACCTCGAACCGGGCGATGCCGTCCGCGCTGACCCGCGTGGGCGCTGGCTTCGTGCCGTCCTTCAGGAGATTCACCTCCACGGTCTCCACCTCGGACACGGGAATCCGTTCCTCCAGCGCCACCGACGCGGGCTGCGCGCTCATGTTGGAGAGGAACATCTTCACGTGGTGCGTCTTCACCTTGCGCCCCGTCAGGCGGCTCGTCTCTTCCTGCAGGTCCGTCTGCCGGGCCACCCGGAGCGCATCCTCGCTGCCGAAGCCCAGTCGCACGCGCTCGCCCTTGCCCGTGAAGCGCAACTGCGAGCGGCCCACGTAGCCACTGACGCGCACCAGGTCCACGGGACCCGCGAGCAACACCGCCGGCCCCACGTTGTCGAAGCGGGCCACGCGGTGCGCCAGCGGGGACAGCTCCGGACAGACCAGCAGCTCGGAGGCCGCGGGCGCGGTGAAGTGGAACATGGGGACGCGGTGAGGCTCACCGTCCGAGGGCACCGTGGTGCGGTGGGTCGCCGCGAGCGTCAGGGCCTCGCCGCCGTCGTCCATGCCCGGAAGGCCCTCGTCGCGCTTTCCTCCGCCACCTTCGCCGGTGGTCTGGATGACCTCCTCGCGCATGGAGACCTCCACCACCTGCTTCTCTCGCTCCGTCTTGTCGCGCAGGAAGAGCCAGTCCGTCTCCAGCCGGGGAGGGGTGGCGCCCAGTGTCGGCCGCGCCGTGGAGAACGCCAGCTCCACGTCCTTCCACTCCTCCTCCGTGCGCTGCCACACCACCGCCTCGCACTCCAGCCGCACCGTCTGGCCCGTGCCGCTGGCGGCTTGCTCCAGCGTCGCGCGATAGGCCGGACGCCACGCCGCGCACGGCACCAGGTATGTGATGGACAGGAGCGCGGTGCCTCCCGCGGGGTGGCCCACTTCCAGCTCGGCGTGGACGTCCAGCTTCGCCTCCGCCTGCTGCGTCCCCGCCAGCGCTCGCTTCGCTTCCTCGAGCTGCCGCTGCAGCCGCTGCTCCTCGCGCAGCGCACCGCGAAGTGCCTCGTCCGCGACCTCGAGCGCCTGGCGCACGGTGTCCAGTTGCTGCTTCCATTCCTCCGCCTGCGCCTTGCCACCACCGGCCTGCTCGGAGATGGCGCGGTACACGTCCGCGTGCGCCGTGGTCAGCAGGCCCTGGCGCGTGCTCAGTCGCTCCCGGTCCGCGCGGGCCTGACGCTCCTGTCGCTCCAATTCCGCCACGCGCCGGCCCAGCTCGGTGGCGTGCTCGCGTCGGGCTTCGGGAGGCTGGGGCTTCTTCGCGCGCCGCACGCGCGCCTGGGACACGGTGCCTCCGGCAAGCTTCGCCTGGAGCGAGCGGTCCACCGCCAGCGGAGACAACCCCGCGATGACCAGGCGCTGGGCACCTGGCACCAGGGGAACTTCACCTCGGCGCTCGACGAGCGCGCGGTCTTCCAGGACGGTGACCTTGACCACCGGCAGGGTGAGGGGCGTGCTCATCATGTCCTCCGGTTTCCGCCGCCGAGCATCTTGCTGGCGGGAATCTTCACGGTCCACGTCGCCTTGAGTGTCTGGGCCTCACCCGGCTGGAGCACCACGCGCCACGCGCGCTCGCCCTCCACCGGGACTTCTCCTGGCAACGGCGTGCGCTTCTGCCAGACCGGCGCGACCTCCGTCTCCTCCACCTTGATGTCCTTCTCGAACCCCGTGGGGACGGCGGGCACTCGCTCGCACACCTCGACGAGAATCCGGTTGGACATCCGGTTGGCCAGCTCCACCGAGATGTGGTGGGTCAGCATCGTCGCGCCACCGAAGATGCCACCGGTGGCCTCGTCGAAGCGCGTGTTGCGCGCGACCTTGATGGACTCCTCCACGCCCAGCCCCAGTCGCTGCGTGGAGCCTGGGGGCATGGTGGGCAAGGGCGACGTCATCAGGAACTCATCGCCCAGCGTGACGTCCACCGGGCCCGCGAGCAGCGGATAGGGCGTCCGATTCTCCACCCGCACCGTGCGGAACGCGCGGGACTCCACCGAGGGCACGCAGACGTACTCGGCGGACAGGCCCACCGGCACGGACAGCACCGGCAGCGTGTGCCACGCCGCGTCCGAAGGCACATCCGCGCGCGTCTCCAGGTCGAAGCGCGCATCGAAGTGCATCGCGGACTCGCGGGGCGGCACCGTCCACGTGGGCGTCGGGACGCGCCAGAGGCTGTTGACCTCCTGCTCGCTCACCGCGATGAACGAGAGGATGTTGACCTGAATCTGCACGGCCGACAGCGCGAGGATCTCCCGGGTGACGTGCGACGGGCGGGGACGCAGCCGGCCACGTCCGTCCAGGTCGTCCGCGGGTGTCAACGACAGGCGGTCATAGTCCAGCAGCGAGTCCGAGGGTTCCAGTCGGGGCACCGCGCTCGGGCGGTCCTGCGCCCCGCCTCCTCCCAGGCTCCCATCCGCCATGTCGGCGTACACGCGCGAGGAGCCTCCTTCCTCCTCCGCGTCCTGCGGCATGTCGAGCTGCTCGTCATCCATCTCCGCGGGGGCCACCGAGCCGCGAGAGCGCCTGAGCGACTCAAACTCCCCGGCCTGGGTCGAACCTCCCCGAGAGCCTGGCGCCATGTTGCGGGGAGCCGCCGCGGGCGCGGGCGGTGGAGGCGGCGCGGAGGAGGCGCTACCCACGGAGCGTGCCTTCGAAGCCATGGGCTTCGGGAGTGCGCGCCCGCCCTTGGGCGCGGCTTCCTTCTCCATGCCAGACGAATCGTAGAGGCCACCGGAGACGGGCTCGTCCCTCGGCGCGGACTGGGGGCTGGTGGCGGCCTGCCGGAGGGTGTCGTAGCCGGCGAAGAGCTCGTCCAGGCCGGGAGGCGGCTCGCGCCAGCCAGAGCGAGGCGGCGGGGGTTGGCGGCGGCCGATGCGCAGCGCCTTCAGCTCGGGGACCTCGGCCTTGCGGTCCAGTGCGGCCGTGGACACCGCGAGCTTCACGCCCGTCCAGTCCTCGCCCGTGCGTTGAATGATGGAGGCGCGCATCCGCAGCGTGCCTTCCTCCAGCGTCCGAGGCAGGCGCAGGTCATAGGTCGGCACCCAGCGCGCGCCCGGGACGGCGTACTCCAGCGAGATGAGCGCGGGAGTCTCCCGGGGCCAGGGGTTGCCGGACAAGGTGAGGACGGCGGCGCGGTACACGCGGGCCCGCTCGCCCCGCACGGATGAAGAGGCCTCGTGCAGTCGCTGGCGCCGCAGCCGGACATCGGCCTCCGCGTCACGGTGCGCCTGCTCCAGCTCCAGTCTCCGCGCGTTCAGGGACGTCAGCTCCGTGTCCACGAAGGACGTGAGCGCCAGCAGCGCTGCCAGCGGGGCCTCGTGAGGGACGTAGGCGTCCTTCTTCTGCGGCGCGAAGGTGGGCTTGAGCTTGCCGATGGACTGAAGCTCGCGTTGAACGCCCTCCAGCCGCGCCACTACATCCGAGACTCGCGCGAGCGCCTCCTCGAGGGCGCGGTGCTCACCGGGGACGTCGACCTCTGGCGGGAGCTGGACGTCGAAAGTCGGCCGGATGGCGCGGATGGAGAGCCCGGGAGGGCCCTGTCGTATCGCGGCCCGGAGGGTTCCGGGGCGCAGTGACATCGGAAGTCCGTTGAGCTGGATTTCGGTGGGGACGCGGTCCTCCACGAGCTGCAAGGTGGCGATGCGAGTACACAGCGCCCCTTCTGCGTGAACGGTGACTGCATCCAGGATGGATGGCACGACGAGCATGCGCCCCCTCGGCTCGGGATGAAGTCGCAAGGCTAGTCGAGATGGGCGCCAGAATCATGCCCCCCCACGGTGTCGTTCCGGCGGGAGGGGCGGTGTTGACGCTCCACGCTCACCGCAGCACCCGTCCTCCGGGCAGACGCAAGGCCACCCGGAAGCGCCGCGTCGTGACGCCCCGCCGGACCACGAGCCAGAAGCCCCGGCGTCGCACCCGCTCGCCCGCCGAGGTCAGCCGCCAGCGCGCATCGAAGTCCATCAGGACCCCGGACATCGAGGGAGGCAGTCGTCCCTCCTCCTGGAGCGATGCCGCGAAGCGCCGACCCTCCGCGAGCGAGTCGGGCTCCACGGACATGGGATGTGCGCGTGCCCACGGCTCGAAGCGGGCCCTGAAGTCCGTGCCCAGCGCCGCCGCGAGCGAAGGCCATGCACGCTCCACACCGCGACGGCGCTTGTGAAGCAGGGATTCGGACGCCGCGAGCACGCGAGCCGTGTCGAAGCCGGAGGGCACGGGCGCGCCCACGCCCAGGGCCTTGACGAGCTCCGCCTGGGCCTGGGCCAGCCGCTCGCGCGCGGTCATCCGTGGGACTCCGCATGCCATCGCGAGACTCCGCGCCGGAGCGCGGCTTCCATCGCGGAGAGCTCCGACGCGAGCTCCGCTGGAGCGGGAAACCGGTCATCGCGCTCGAGCATCACCGGCACCGGCCCGAGCCGTGCCGACAACTGCTCCAGCAAGGCCAGCGGGCCACTCGGCACCGGGTGCGCATGCGTGTCGTGGTACAGGCCGTCCCGCTGGACGCCGCCCGCCACGTGGACATAGGCCAGTCGCTCGCGCGGCATACAGGCCAGCACCGCGTCGGCATCGGTGGCGTGGTTGAGCACGTGGGCGTGGAGATTGGCCACGTCCAGCAGCAGCGAGGCGCTGGTGCGCGCGAGCACTCCGGCGAGCAGCTCCGCCTCCGAGAACGCGGCGTCGGGCCACTCGAACAGCGAGGCCACGTTCTCCAGCGCCAGCGGCACCGGCAGCGCCGCCTGGGCGCGCAGCACGTTCTCCGCGAGCACGTCCAGCGCCTCCTCGGAGCGGGGCAGGGGCAGCAGGTGTCCTGACTCGAGCCCTCCGGCGCGGACGAACGCGAGGTGCTCGCTGACACAGACGGCGCCCACGCGTTCCGCCTGTCGCGCGAGCCAGGCGAGGCGCCGGGAGTCGGGTGGCTCCGCGGAGCCCAGTCCCAGCGAGACGGCGTGCAACACCACCGGCACTCCTCGCTCGCGCAGGCGCATCAGGGGCTCGGGCACGGCGCCCGAGTCGGGCAGGTGTTCGGCGAGGACCTCCACGAAGCCCGGGGTTGGCAGCCGGTCGATGAACAGCGCGAGCTCCCTGCGCCAGCCGATGCCGACACCCTGGAGCGACAGGGTCGTCAATCGCCACCTCCGCAGCCGCCGCAGCCACCCCCGCCGCCATCGCCTCCGCCGCAGCCATCTCCTCCGCTGGACGAATCGCCGAACCCGAAGGAGTTGCTCCCAGGATCCACTTCCCGGCGCAGCAGCTCGAAGTCACTCGTGGACATCGCGCCCAGTCCGAAGAGGGCCACGGCCATGCCGACCTCGTGCCCGTTCAACATGGCGGGGGACTCGGCACTGCCCGCGACGGTCCTCAGTGGCCGCTCCTGCCAGCGCAGCTTCTGGAGCACCGAGGCTCCCCGGCGGCTCGTCCAGACCCTCTGCGCGAGGAACCCGATACCGACCGTGGCCACACAGCAGAACACCACGAGCAGGCCCACGGGCTTGTCGCGCTCCAGGCCCACGGAGATCTTCGTCAGTCCCAGCAGGAGCACCGCGAGGCAGGGGAGCGGCGGCAACCAGCGGGCGCGCCATCCCCAGGCGTCATCGACGAGCCATCCGCGCTCGATGAGTGCGGGCTTGAGCTGTTGGATGGCGGGCTCCGCGCGCTTCAGCAGCTCGGACGACTTGACCTCGCCATCGGTGACGGCGCGGCAGACGACGCGCTCGATGAAGGCGGCGTCCGGGGGGCGAGAACCGGTGGACTCGAGTCGCGCCCCGTCCATGCGAATCGAGCCGTCGTGGAGGAGCCTTGCCAGGGCCGCGTGGACGACGGCCTTCGGCCCGGAGAGCATGGCGATTTCATAGGGGTCCGGGTGCCGGGGCAGCGCACCGGGGGCGCCTCCGGGCTGGCGCAGCAGGTAGCGCAGCAGGAGTCCCACCAGGAACGCGAGCGCGAAGAGAGCGGCGAACAGTCCGAGGAACTGCGGGCCCGACATCTCCAGGGGATTCATCGTGGCGGCCTCCATGCTGGTTCACCCCCTCATGAAACGCACCGCGAAGCCGCTGACAGCGGGGGCCCGTGACGTCTTCGTGACGTCCCGGTGTCACGCGAGCGTCCGAAGTCCGCGCCCTGGAGTGGCAGTCTACCGTGGAGCCGCGACGCCGCGCTGTGTCGAATCGCGACGCGCGCGCGGGCCTCAGCTCGGGTCCTTGCGCGCCACCGGTTCAGGGGACGCGGGAGGGCGCGTGGGATTGCCCAGGCAGTCGAAGCCGACCACGGGAGGGAAGGTGCTGCTGGGGCGGTACTCCCAATGCCACGGCTCCGAGGGCACCGTGCGGCGGAAGCCGAAGCGGCACGCGTTGGCCTCCAGCCAGAGGTAGCGCTTCGAGGTGCGCTGACCGATGACGAGGTCCACCGCGAGGCCTCGCTGGTGGTTGGAGCGTCCGGGCCGCGCCGCCTTGTTGCCACGGCCCCGGCGGTACTCCTCGTAGAGCCACCGTTGCTCGCGCAGGGAGCGGTAGCCGCTGGTGACTCGCAACACCAGGCCGTCCTTCGTCGCTTCGGTGGCCATGCGTTCGAGGGCCGTCGCCGTGTCGCGATGCAGCCGGTGGCCGCCTTCGACCCGCACGAGCTTCGCGGCCTTCACCTTCTGCCGCCGGGGACGGGACTCACCGGCGAAGGCGACGGTCGTGAACAGGCACGTGAGGATGACACTCCAGCGGAAGAGCGCGAGCGACATGGCGGAATCCGGTCTGGGGAAAGGACCTGACTCTCGCGCGTTTATTCCCGCAGGCAAGCAGGCGGGAAACCGAGCCCTCGTCGGAGTTTCCGGCGATCAGAACAAGGAGAGCTGCGCGGACGACGGCTTCTCCACGGGGCGTGGGAGCGTCTTGAAGCCATGGGCGCGAGCCCACTCCTCGCTCGGGCCGCTCCAGTGGTGCGCGTCCATCTTCGCGTGGCCCTTCTCGTCGAAGGCGACGCCCTCGGCTTCCAGAAGCTCGCGCTGTCTGTGTCCGTCCAGGCTGATGCCACCCGTGCGGTTGATGATGCGCTGCCAGGGGACGGTGGCCGAGCGAGCACCCAGCGCGCCCAGCGCATGGCCCACGACGCGGGCATCGCAGCCTTCCTCGCCGAGGAGGGTCGCGATGTCTCCGTACGTGGCCACCTTGCCCCACGGTACCTGTTCGACGAGCGTGTAGATGCGCTCGTAGAAGTCGCGCTCGTCGCGCGGCGGACTCTGCGTCATGACGTTCGGGCTCCTGGGGGAAAGCTACCCATCCAGCGCGTCTCGACGCGAGCGCTAACCGCTGCGCGAGCCCAGGCCCGTGGCCTCGCCTGCTCGCAGCCGTTCGTGCAGCGTCCTGGCCTCCAGGTACCAGAACTGGACGTTGCCGAAGCTGAGGATGTCGCCGTCGCGGAGCGTGGCCACGCGGGTTCCCAGCGTGCCGGCGTTGAGGAAGGTGCCGTTGGTGGAGCCCAGGTCCTTCACTGTGCAGCGGTTCTCGGCCTCGTCCCAGCGCAGCTCCGCGTGCTGCTTGGAGACGGACGCGTCGTCAATGACGAAGTCGCAGTCCATGCGCCGGCCGATGCTCAGGTGGTCCGTCGAGTGGAGCGGGGGGAGCGTCACGACGCGCAGGTGTTCGAATTCGAACAGCAGGGTCATCATTCCGAGGCTGATGTCCTCGGGGTCCGCCATGCGGGTGGGCGCGAGCACCGCCGCCGAGGCTTCCGAGGGAGGGCGCTGGATGAGGGCGAAGGGCCCGAGCTGCCGCTCGAAGTCCTTGGCGGGCAGTGACGCGGCGAGCGCGCGGAGTTCCTGGACGGACAGCACGCGGGGCAGCCTAGCGGGTCACCCCGCGTGCGCCCAGCGGCCCGGAGGGTGTCATGTACGGCTTTCGTTGACCTGCATGTCACGGGTTCCCTACATTGAGCACTTCATGGTGGGGGCCGGGCTCCGGGAGGAGCGCCGGCCCTCAATCTTTAGTGAACCAGGGAGTGGTGGAAGGAGCTGTGTCGATGGCGAGCGGGAGCGACAACATCCCGATGACCCCCTCAGGACTGCGCAAGCTCAAGACGGAGCTCAAGCATTTGCAGTCTGTCGAGCGGGGTAAAATTTCACGGGAGATCGAGGTCGCCCGGGCCCATGGGGACCTGCGCGAGAACGCCGAGTACCACGCGGCGAAGGAGAAGCAGTCGCACATCGAGGGTCGCATCCTGGACCTCAACGACTGGATTGCGCGCGCCGAGGTCATCGACACCAGCAAGCTGGGTGGCGACAAGGTCGTCTTCGGGGCGACCGTGGACCTGCTGGACACGGAGACGGACAAGCCCGTCACCTACCGTCTCGTGGGTGAGCTGGAGGCCGACCTGAAGAAGCGGTGGCTCGCCGTCACGTCGCCGGTGGCTCGGGCTCTCATCGGCAAGCGCAAGGGCGATATCGCCACGGTGCAGAGTCCGGGTGGGACGCGTGAGTTGGAGGTCCAGGAGATTCGCTTCGAAGACCCCGAGGACGAGGCCCCGCCCAGCGAGGGCTGAACGTCAGCGGTATCCTTCTCGAGAGAAAGCCGACGGGGGAGCGGGCCTGAGCTCGCTTCCCCGGTCGCGTTTTCTGGGAGACGTCACCCCCGTTCCGTAGGATGGATGGACGTGACTCACGCGTGAACCATCCGCTCGCCAGTCTTGTGGGACCCCTTCGGTACGCGTGCCAGCGTGACTTCGCCATGCTCGCGACCTTGAAGGACCTGACGTCCGTCATGGAGCGCGCGCTGGCGGGAGCCAGTGGTGTGGACTCCGAGGCGCTCGGGCACCTGCGCGCGGCGCTGCCCTATGTGGACCATCCCACGCCCGAGCGCCGCAAGGCCGCGCTGCGTCGCGTGGTCATGGCGCTGAAGCTCAGCGGCGTCGTGTTGCCCGTCGAACTGGACGGAATCGCCCAGGCCGCTCCGAGGTCCGAGGGACCTGGTGAACCCGGGCGAACCGGAGACGCCTCACGGACGCGCGGACAGGACAGGGCGCCTGCGAGTGAGCCCGGGCGAACCGGAGACGCCACTCGGACACGCGGACAGGACAGGGCGCCTGCAAGTGCGCTGGGGCGCGGTGGCGACCCCGTGAATGCTCGCGGACAGGAGTCCTTGCTGGAGCCTGCCGCCCGTGGCCGAACGCGCGTGGTGGCGGAGAGTGGCCCTGTCGCGCCGCCTCCGGGCTACGTGCAGACTCCTCCGTGGAAGTCGAACGACCCACTGCCTCCCTCGCCTCGCGCGAAGGCTCCCGCGCCCCGCTCGGCGACCGGTGTCGCGTCGCCGACGGCGAACCCTCGGTCCTATGGCGCGGAGGCGGGCCTTGCACGACCCGGCAACGTGCAACCTGCTCGGGGAGAGATGCGCCCGGGGGGACGTGGCGCCCGACAGGCCTCGCTCGACACGGGCGCGGAGTCCGGGGCCCCTCCAGCCAAGGCGAAGAAGGAGCAGCGCAAGAAGAAGCGCGCCGTGGCGGCGGAGGCGTCCCGCTCCGAGGCGAAGCTTCTGTCCATCGCGCCTCGTTCCGGTCCGCTGTCCTCGCCGCTGAAGACGCTCGGTAAGCGCCTGGGGCCTCGGCTCATCTCCGCGCTGGACAAGAAGGGCCTTCGCCGGATGGGCGACATCCTCTTCCTGCTGCCGCGCTGCTACGAGGACCGCAGACGTCTGCGCACCATCGCCGAACTGGAGCCTGGGGAGCGCGGTGTCACCGTGGGCATGGTGAAGGTCGCGGACTACGTCCCGGGCAAGCAGGGGCGGCGGATGTTCCGCGCCGTGGTGGGAGACCGCTCGGGCAGCATCGCCGCGACGTACTTCCACGCGGGCCCCTGGCTCAAGAGCCGCTTCACGGTGGGCAAGCGCATCGTCCTCTCCGGTGAAGTGCGCGCGACGATGAATGGTCGCGAGATGGCGCACCCGGAAATCGAGCCCGCGGAAGACATGGAGTCCGCCACCTCGGTCCACTTCAACCGCATCGTCCCCGTGTACCCCGGCTTCGAGCGAGGCGAGCAGCGCTCCTTCCGCGAACTGGCGGCGCGCGTCGGCGAGCAGTACGCGCACGAACTGGAGGACCCGCTGCCCGCGGACCTGCGTCGCCGGCTGGAGTTGATGGGGTTGCCGGAGGCGCTGCGCTTCATCCACTTCCCACCGGACGCGGCGGACCTGGAGTCCCTCGACGCGCATCAGAGCCCGGCCCATCGCAGGCTCGCGTTCGACGAGCTGTTCTTCCTCCAGTTGGGCATGGCCCTCAAGCGTCAGGGCATCAAGGCGGAGGAAGGCATCTGCTTCGATGTGTCCGCGCCTCGCCTGGAGAAGGCCCGCGCCGCGCTGCCTTTCCAGCTCACCGGCGCCCAGGCACGAGTGGTGGATGAGCTGAGTCGGGACATGGCCCGCGCCGAGCCGATGAACCGGCTGGTGCAGGGTGACGTGGGCAGCGGCAAGACGGCAGTGGCGATGGTCGCCGCGATTGTCGCGCTGCTGGACGGCTATCAAGTCGCGGTGATGGCCCCGACGGAAATCCTGGCCGAGCAGCACGAGCGCACCTTCCGCAAGGTGCTGGCGCCGCTGGGCTTCGAGGTGGGGCTGCTCAGCGCGGCGGGGACGGCGAAGTCGAAGCGACAGGTGCGCGAGGCCGTGGCCCGAGGCGACATCCACCTGGCAGTGGGCACGCATGCCCTCATCCAGCAGGACATCGCCTTCGCTCGGCTGGGGCTCGCGGTCATCGACGAACAGCACCGCTTCGGCGTGCTTCAGCGTCACTCGCTGATGAGCAAGGGCCCCAAGCCGGACGTGCTGGTGATGACGGCCACCCCCATTCCTCGCACGCTGGCCATGACGCTGTATGGGGACCTGGACCTCTCCATCATCGACCAGCTCCCACCGGGACGAACGCCCATCAACACGCGCGTCTTCAACGACAAACAGCGCGCGCGCGTCTACGAAGCCATCGCCACCGAGCTGACCAAGGGGCACCAGGCCTACGTCGTGTATCCGCTGGTGGAGGAGTCGGAGAAGCTGGACCTGGAGGACGCGACGCGCGGCGTGGAGAAGCTGCGGTTGGCCTTCCCCCAGGCGAGCGTCGGCTTGTTGCACGGGCGGATGAAGGCCGAGGAGAAGGACGCGGTGATGGAGGACTTCCGCGAGAAGCGGCTGCAGGTCCTCGTGTGCACCACGGTGGTGGAGGTCGGCGTGGATGTGCCCAACGCCTCGGTGATGGTGGTGGAGGCGGCGGAGCGCTTCGGCCTGTCGCAGCTCCACCAGCTCCGGGGGCGCGTGGGCCGTGGCGCGGCGGCCAGCTTCTGCTACCTGGTGGCCAACAGCGCGCGCTCGATGGAGTCCGTCGAGCGGCTGGCGGTGATGGAGCAGAGCAGCGACGGCTTCGTCATCGCGGAGAAGGACCTGGAGATTCGCGGGCCCGGCGAGTTCATGGGCACGCGGCAGAGCGGCCTGCCGGAATTGGCGGTAGCCAACCTGGCGCGGGACGGAGACCTGCTGTCGATGGCGCAGGTCGAGGCCCGACGCATCCTCGCCAGAGACCCGGAGATGGAGTCTCCCGAGCACCAGAGTCTCGTGAAGGCACTCGATGAACGCTGGGAAGGACGACTCGCGCTGGCTCGGGTGGGGTAGGGCGTTCGCCTCGCGCTGCCCGTCCCCCCACCCACTGGCCGAGCTGCTGCGGGAAGCACAGGCCCGGGGCTCGAACACCGTGGGGACGCAACGCACCGACCCTGGTAGGGCGCCGGAGTCCCTGCCCGCCCATCCCGACATGGTTAGACTCAAGGCATGGGTGACCGGGGACGCGCCGAGTACCTGTCGAGTCAGGGCATCCGTGATGGACGGGTGCTGGAAGCCATCTCGCGACTGACGCGCGCGGACTTCGTGTCGGAGGCAGAGCGTCTCGAGGCCGGAGCCGACGTGCCGCTCCCCATCGGCCATGGCCAGACCATCAGCCAGCCCTATGTCGTGGCGCTGATGACCGAAGCGCTGGCCTTGAAGGGTCATGAGCGCGTCCTGGAGATAGGCACGGGCTCCGGCTACCAGACGGCGGTCCTGTCGCTGCTCTGCCGCGAGGTGTACACGGTGGAGATCGTCCCAGAACTCGCCCGCTCGGCGCGATGGCGGCTGCTGCGACTGGGCTTCGAGAACATCTACTTCCGCCAAGGCGATGGCACCGAGGGCTGGCCGGAGCAGGCGCCCTTTGATGCCATCCTCGTCACCGCCGCGCCGGCCGAGGTTCCCAGCACGCTGCTTGGCCAGCTCCATCGCGGTGGCTGGATGGTCATCCCCGTGGGGCCCACGGGGGGCACCCAGGAGCTGCTGCGCATCCATCGAGCACGAGAGCCGGGGGCCTTGCCCCAGGTGGAGTCCCTGCTTCCCGTCCGCTTCGTCCCGATGACGGGGGGACCGCCTCGTCCGGTTCTCCCCTGAAAGCTGTCGGCCTTGGCCTGGCGCGGAGGAAGGGATGGTCCGCCCGGATGCTTGAATGCCGTCAGGGCCCTCGAAGGCGCGTTGCCCCCGAGCAGGGCCGCCCGCTAACGTCGCGCAATGATCATCTGCCCGGTCTGCGACCACGTTCAGCCCGAAGGGACCGAATGTGACGTCTGCGGAAAGCGGTTTCCCACCGCCGTGAATGTGGCGACTCCCCCCGTGGCACAGCTGCCGGAGCTGGAGCTGACGCCGCACGCGGGGGGCCGTGACGCGGTGGACGCGCCCGTGCTGCCGGAGCTGGACGGAACGCGCTTGCGCAGTGGGCCGGACCTGCCGGCCCAGGTGGTGCAGGACCTGGAGCTGACGCGCGCGGCACCGACGGGTGAGATGCCCGTGGCGGCGCTCGAGGAACTGGACACGGGGCGCGCGCAGGATGACGGCGTGAGGACCCCGGCCCCGCTGGGCGCCGTCACCTGCCGCTACTGCCGCAACGTGCAGGCGGTGGGACTGCTCTGCGACAACTGTGGCATGCGATTGCCGCGCGCTCGGATCGCGGCGACCTCCGTGGCGGCGAAGGGGGAGGAGGACGGGTGGATGGCCTGCCCCTCGTGCCATACCCGAGGGCGGCCCGGACGCGCCTGCTCCGAGTGCGGCACCCGGCTCCAGGAGGGGGCGTGAGCGCCTCGGAGCCCGGCTTCCGGGCGGAGTACGCGTGCAGCGAGGGCTGTGACTTCCGCGCCTCGCTCCTGGACGTCGTCTACCGGTGCCCTCGCTGCGAGGGGCTCCTGGAGGTGCGTCACGACGTGGCGGCCCTGCGAGCCGTGCCCGCGGCGGAGTGGAAGCGGCGCTTCGAGTCGCGCTTCGGCTCGGCGCGGCTGCCGGATGGCTCGGGCGTGTGGGGCAAGCGTGAGTGGGCCTACCCCCAGCTTCCCGTGGAGGACATCGTCTCCCTGGGCGAGGGCCGCGTGCCCTTGAAGCCCCTGCCGCGCATGGCGTCCGAGCTGGGGCTGGCCGCGTTGGACTTGAAGGAATGCGGCGTGTCGCCCACGGGCAGCTTCAAGGACTGGGGCATGACGGTCCTCGTCTCCGCCGTGAAGCACATGCGGGCCCAGGGCGTGCCGCTGCGGGCCGTGGCGTGCGCGTCCACGGGTGACACCTCCGCGGCGCTGTCCGCCTACTGCGCGGCGGCGGGCATTCCGGCGGTGGTGTTCCTGCCCCGGGACAAGGTCTCCCTCGCGCAGCTCGTGCAGCCCATCGCCAATGGCGCGCGCGTGCTGTCGCTCGACACGGACTTCGATGGCTGCATGCGACTGGTGCAGGCGGTGACGGCGGACACGGGCCTGTACCTGGCCAACTCGATGAACTCGCTGCGCATCGAGGGGCAGAAGATGGTCGCCGTGGAGCTGTGCCAGGACCTGGGCTGGGAGCCTCCGGACTGGGTGGTGATTCCGGGCGGCAACCTCGGCAACGCCAGCGCGCTGGGCAAGGGCTTCGAGCTGATGCTGGAGCTGGGGCTCATCACCCGCCGGCCGCGCATCGCCGTCGCACAGGCGGAGCGCGCCAATCCGCTGACCCAATCCTTCCGGGGCGGGTTCAAGGAGCTGGTGCCCATGCAGGCGCGGAGCACGCTGGCGTCCGCCATCCAGATTGGCAACCCGGTGTCCTTCCGACGCGCGGTGCGAATCCTCAAGGCCTTCGACGGCGTGGTGGAGGAAGCCACCGAGTCGGAGCTGTCCAACGCCGCCGCGCGCGCGGACAAGGAGGGCACCTTCACCTGTCCCCAGACGGGCGTGGCGCTCGCGGCGCTGGAGAAGCTGGTGGCCCAGGGAGTCATCGCGAAGGGCTCCCGCGTGGTGGTGGTGTCCACTGCGCACGGCCTGAAGTTCTCGGACTTCAAGGTGGGCTACCACCGGGGCACGCTGGCGGACGTCACCAGCCGCTATGCGAACCCTCCCGTGCAACTGCCCGCGAACCTGGACGCCGTGCGCGAGGCCCTGTCGGACCTGGGCTGACGACGCTCGGTGCGGCAGGGCGGGGCTCCCGTAGGAGGGGAGCCCCCGGGTTTTCCGGGCGCGGGTGCTTCAGTCCGCGAGCAGCGGGACGCGCTTGTCGATGGTGAGGCCGAAGCCGGCGAGCCCGCGGTAGGTGATGTCCGTGTTGGTCATCACCTGGAGCGAGCGCACGCCCAGGTCATTGAGGATCTGGCAGCCCATGCCCAGGTCTCTCGTCTCGTGCGGGCCGGTGCGGATGTCGGCGCTGCCGTCCGTGTTGCGCTTATGGCTGATGCCGAAGTCGCCCCCGTGCATTCCGGGCAGGTAGACCAGGACGCCGGTGCCCTCGCGGGCGATGCGCGCGAGCGACTGGTCCAACAGCACGTTGCAGTTGCAGGTGGGGGAGCCGAACACGTCGCCCAGGGTGCAGGCGGCGTGCAGGCGCACCAGGGCGCTCGGGCGGGAGGCGGGGTCACCCTTCACCAGCACCAGCGACTTGGCGCCGTCCGGCAGCCACGTGTACGTGAGCGCGGTGAAGTCGCCGTAGCGCGTGGTGACGGTGTGCTGGCCGGGCTCGCGGCGCACCAGCCGGTCCTTGCGGCGGCGGTACTCGATGAGGTCGGCGATGGTGATGACGGCCAGCTTGTGCTCCAGGGCGAAGGCCTTGAGGTCCGGCATCCGCATCATGGTGCCGTCGTCCTTCACCAGCTCGCACAGGATGCCGGAGGAGCCCAGGCCCGCCAGCCGCGAGAGGTCCACGGTGGCCTCGGTGTGGCCGGCGCGGCGCAACACGCCACCATCGCGGTAACGCAGCGGGAAGATGTGGCCGGGGCGCAGGAAGTCGTTCGCCTGGCTCTCCGGATCCGCCAGGGCCAGGATGGTCTTCGCCCGGTCCGCCGCTGACACGCCCGTCGTCGTGCCATGCCGGTAGTCCACGGAGACGGTGAAGGCGGTGCGGTGGGACTCGTTGTTGTCCGCCACCATCTGCGGCAACCGCAGGGCGTCCAGCCGGTCCGCCAGCATGGGCATGCAGACGATGCCGCTGGTGTGGCGCACCATGAAGGCCAGGTGCTCCGGCGTCACCTTCTCCGCCGCCATGATGAGGTCGCCCTCGTTCTCCCGGTCCTCGTCGTCCGCGACGATGACGAACTTGCCGTCGCGGATGTCGCGGATGGCGTCCTCGATGGAGGAGATCTGGAGGTCGTCAGGGCGCATGGAGGATTCGGTCCGCTCGCGAGTCTGCATGTGTTGGCGCATGTAGCGTCTGCGTCCGGGGCTGGCAAGCCAACCTGCTTGACGCCGTGCGCTCGGGTGATGGGGTGGATGAGCCATTCGCGAGGGCCCCCTTGCTCGCCCGTTGCGGTGTCGCTGGAATTAGTTGGGACCCAGAAGGTTGGAGTCGCCAGGGGCGAGTGACTCGACGCGTGGGACAGGCTGCTGTAGGGTGCCCGGCTCCGTGATGAGCGCCGATACCCAGGATTTGAGGACGCAGCTCGACCAGCTCCAGGAGAGCCTGTCCGTCCGCCAGAGCACCACCCACTTCGCCCACACGGGGGTCGCCACCCTGGCGGCCCTCATGTTCGCGGGGGCCGCTGGCAAGCTGTTCTATGACTCCCTTCGCACCCCGCTGATGGCCTGGGGCGTGACGCTGCTGGCGCTGGGCCTGCTGGCGTACGCGTTGCGCCGCTACGTGGTGGGGCGACGCGTGCTGGCCGACGAGCTGACGCGCTTCCAGACGCTGCTGGAGCTGCGCAGCCAGCTGCGGCTCGACGACCCCGCGGCGCTGCTGCCCCGGTGAGCGCGGCCCGCAAGTCCGCCCGACGGGGGCGGTTCATCGTCCTGGAGGGGCTCGACGGAGCAGGCACCACCACGCAGGCGGAGCGGCTGGCCTCCGCCCTCCGCGCCGAAGGGCACGCGGTGCTCACCACGCGTGAGCCCTCGGATGGCCCCGTGGGAACGTTGATTCGCCAGGCCCTCACCGGACGGCTGGGCCTGCCGAATGGCGCGGGCCCGCTGGCGCCGGAGACGCTGGCGCTGCTCTTCGCGGCGGACCGGACGGACCACCTCGCGGCGCGGGTGCTGCCCGCCCTCGAGGAGGGGAAGCTCGTCCTGTGCGACCGGTACGTCCTGTCCTCGCTGGCCTACCAGGGGGCGTCGCTGCCCATGGCCTGGGTGGAGGCGGTGAACGGGTACGCGGTGTCCCCGGACCTGACGCTGTTCGTCGGTGTGGCGCCAGAGGTGGCGGCGAAGCGCCGGGCGGCGCGTGGCGGGGCCGCGGAGCTGTTCGAAGCGGACGAGGCCCAGCGGCGAATCGCCAAGCAGTACCTGGCCGCCATCCGCCGCCGCGCGAAGAAGGAGCGCATCGTCCACATCGACGGTGAGCAGGGGATTGAAGCGGTGACGGCGGCGTCGCTGGCGGAGATTCGCAAGCTGCTGGGCCGCAAGCGCTGAAGGAGCGGGTCAGCGCGCGACGTCGAAGCTCAGCGCGACCTCCGCCCCATCTCCCGAGCAGCGGCCCGCCGTCTTCCCGACGCTGCGCAGCACCAGGCGCCCGCGGACCCGGGTGTCGCTGTTCTCCTCAAGGACGAGCTGCCCGGCCACCTCTTGCGTCAGGGCTTCCTTGGGGACGGTGCCGTAGCAGCCCGTCGCCACGAAGACCGCCAGGATCTCCGGGGAATGTCCCTTGCGTGGGGTGAAGGTGATGTCCCGGAACGAGTCCGTGGGGGCGGCGATGGCGTCGCCCGCCACCGCGAGCGTCACGGGGCCCGCGCCGAGGACCTCCTTGTCGAAGCGCACGGAGACACATGCGGAGGTCTCGTCGTCGGCCACGACGCTCGACGGGTCGTTCAGCCCGCACAGGCGAAGCGTCCGAGGTGCTCCGCTCTCGAATTCGGCGGAGCGGTGCTCGTCGAACGCCATCCAGCCCTCGTCGTACGTCACGCGAAACGTTTCGCCCGAGTCCTCGTAGTGCTCGATGGACGAGTCGAGGGGTGGGTCGCTCACCGCGTCGTCACCGCAGGCGGCGAGCGACAGCAGCGACGCGAGGAGCAGGGCGGACGGACGTCGGGCGGACCGGGGGGGCATGGATCGCATGCCCCCAGGAAATGCAATCCGGATGCCCTTGTCCCCCCAGGGAGAGAGGCCCTCCGGAGGGGGTCTGCCGCGCCTCGGAATTCTGACGCGACGACGGATCCTCGTGACTCGCGCGGCGGACTCCCCGGCCGTTGCGCTACAGTCCGCCCTTCCTATGGAGCGCACTGGCGCGGCGGCAATCATCATCGGCAACGAGGTCCTGACGGCGAAGGTCCAGGACCAGAACGGCCCGCACCTCATCAAGAGGCTGCGCGAGGTGGGCATCGTCCTGCGCTCGGTGGAAACCATCCTGGACGACGTGGACGCCATCGTCGATGCGATGAACCGGGCGCGTCAGCGGGCTCGCTACGTGTTCACCAGCGGCGGCATTGGCCCCACGCACGACGACGTCACGGTGCGGGCGGTGGCGCTGGCCCTGGGCAAGCCCGTGGTGCGGTTGCCGGAGATGGTGTCCCTCATCGAGGCGCGAGCGCCCGATGGCAAGGTGACGCCAGAGGGGATGCGGCTGGCGGACGCCCCGGAGGGAGCGGTGCTGCTGCCCCAGGCGGGCACCTGGTACCCCGTGCTGACGGTGGGGGACGTGTTCCTCCTGCCCGGCGTGCCCCAGCTCTTCCGGATGCAGTTGGAGACGGTGCTGGGGCGACTGAGCGGCACCCCCGTGGTGCTCAGCTGCCTGTACCTGCGACTGGGCGAGAGCGACATCGCCGCCGTCCTGGACAACGTGGCGCTGAACATGCCGCACGTGGCCATCGGCTCGTATCCGGAGTTCGACCCGGGGAAGGACTACCGGGTGAAGATCACGGTGGAGGCCGCGGAGGGTGGTCCCGTGGAGGAAGCCGTCGCGCGAATCATCGGCGGGCTCCCCGAGGGCGCGGTGCTGCGGCGGGAGTAGCAGTCCTCCCGCCGTGCGCCTCGACTACAGCGACAGTCCCAGCCGCTGACGCAGCCGGAAGAAGTCGTCGGTGAAGGACCAGGCGAGCAGGGTGCGCAGCCGCTCACCCTCGCGCACGGCCTGAATCATGGGCTCCGGGGTGTCCAACCGGGCGCCCGCGAAGTTCGGGTCCTCGCGCAGCACCATGCCCAGGCCCACGGACACGTCGCCGGCGATGAGCAGACCGGCGCGGTCCGCCGAGTAGTCCAGCGCGTCCAGCCACGGCGCCAGCTCCAGCTTCTGCACGTCGCCCAGGGCCATCGCCGGCCCTTCCAGCGCCTTGATGGCCTTGCGCGAGAAGGCCTTGCGCAGCTGCTTCACCGTCTCGTCGTTGCGACGGCCGAGCGCGGAGAACTGCTGCGCGTGGATACGGATGGCGCTGCCGAACAGCTCCGCCGTCTCGCCTTGCGACAGCTTCTCCAGCACGGCCGCCTTGTTCAACAGGCCCAGCGCCGCGCGGCCCAGGAGGAACTTCTGCTCGCGCGCGTTGAAGCGCCGCACCACGTCCTGGCCAATGCACACCGACAACGGCTCGGTGGTCTCCAGCACCGTGAGGCCGCGCCGCGCCTGGTATGCGTCGAACTCCTCCACGCCGAACACCTGCGCGACGGTGCGGATGGCCTTGTAGACGGCGCTGTCCGTCTTGAGCTTGTCCGTCTTGGGGTTGACGCCGACGATGTCGAAGCTCGGGGGGTAGACCTTCTCGAGCTGGTCGCCCATGGCGCGCAGCACCTCCAGCAGCGGCCCCCGGACGCCCGGGTGCAGCAGCATGGAGTCCACGTCCGTCGACGTGAGCCCCTCGCGAACCTCCTGCGCCAGCCGGGTGCGGCCCTCCGTGTAGAAGGCCAGCTCCGCCTCGTTCGTGGAGCGCAGGAACTGGAGCACGGACGCCACGCAGAAGGCCTTGTCGAGCTGCTTCAGGCCCTCCCACAGCTTGAACAGCGCGTGCAGGCTGTCCACCCGCGTCGGGTCCTGGCGGAGGATCTGCCGGTGCTCCTCGACGGCGAGCGGCACGGACGAAGTGTCCCGTGCATACAGGCCCGCCAGCGCGGTGCGCGCCGTGAGGTTGGTGCCGTCGCCTTCCACCACCTGCCGGTACAGCGCGGTGGCGCGCGCGGGCTCGGACAGCGGGCCGGCGAACAGCTCCGCCACGCGGATCCGCAGCGCCGCCGCGCGCTTCGGGTCCGTGGCCGCCGTCGTCTGCGCCTGCGCCTCCAGCAACTGCGCCAGCTCCGGCAGGTTACGCGCGCGCTCGTACAGCGTCACCAGCCGGTCCACCAGCGTCGGGTCTCCCGGCGTCAGCTCCAGCGCGCGGCGATACAGCGGCGTGGCCGCGCCCGCGTCGCCCAGGCCTTCGTCATACGTGCGCGCCAGCTCCAGCGTGAAGCGCGCGCGCGACTCGGCGGGCAGCTCCTGCTGAAGCAGCTTGTGCAGGCAGTCCACCGCGCCCGACCAGTTGCGGCCGTGGGCATGCAGCGTGGCCAGCCGCTCCAGCGCCTCCAGATGGCGCGGCTGCGCGGAGAGCACCGTCATCAGGTGCGAGGACGCGCGGCCCGGATCATTCAGGTGCGTCTGGTACAGCGAACCCAGCGTGAGGTGGAAGGGCGCGAGCGTCCGGGCGTCTCCGCCCTGCTGCACGCGCTGGCTCAGCATGGCCGCGGCCTCCGCGTACTGCTGTGCCTCCAGGAGCAGCGAGCCGCGCAGCTCCAGCGCCTCGATGTGGCCCGGCTGCGCGGCCAGGGCCTTCTCCAGCAGCGCCACCGCGCGCGTCCGGTCTCCCAGGGCCGCGTGGTGCAGTCGCGCCGCGCTCACGAAGCCCGTGGCCGCCGCGGTGTGGTCCTTCTGCGCCAGCTTCGCGTCGGCGCGCCGCTCGTGCAGCGCGGCCAGGTCCGCGGAGCCTCCACGGTGGGCGAGCAGCTCCTCCAGGCCCGCCTGCGCGGCCGGGTGCAGCGGATCTCTCTCGAGCGCCTGCTTGTAGAGGGCCGCCGCGCCGTCGGTGTCCTTCTGGACGAACGACGCCAGCCGCGCCGCGCCGATGAACGCATCGATGGCGCCGCGCGGGTCCTTGCTGAGCCGGGCCTCGGTCTCCAGCGCGGCCCGAGCCTCGGCCGCGTCTCCGCGCCGCATCGCCACGCGCCGCGTGCCCTGCAGCGCCGGGAGGCACTGCGGATGCAGCTCCAGCGCCTGCTTGTAGAGGGCCGCCGCGCGCTCCAGGTCGCCGAAGCGGATCTCCGCCAGCTCCGCGGTGCGCAGGAGCATCTCCAGCGCCTCTTCCGCGTCGCGCGCGTGCGCCAGTCGCAGCGTGTAGAGCCGGGCCAGGCCCGACACGTCACCGGCGAGCTTGAGCGAGCGCTCCAGCGCGAAGGCCAGCCGCGCGTCGCCAGGGTCCGCCTCGAAGGCGCGCTTGTACGCCTCCAGCGTGCCCTCGGCGGGGCCCTTGTCCAGGTCCACCGCGGCGGACAGCCTCAGCGCGGTGGCCAGGCGTGGATCATTCACGCGCTCGGCGATGCGCTGACGCAGCTCCGCGCGGCGCGGCCGGTCCGACGCGCGAATGCGCTCCAGCAGGGTGAGGGCGGTGAGGTTGCCCGCGTCCAGGCCGAGCACCGCTTCGCAGCACAGCGCCGCGCGCGAGGGCTCCTGGAAGCGGTCCAGGTACAGCCGCGCCAGCTTCAGGTAGGCCGTCACCTTGGCCGTGGGCGTGCCGCCCACCTGCGTCTCGCGGTCCAGGATGGACACCAGCTCCTTCACGTTGTCCTGCGCGAGGAACAGGCGCTCCAGGGCGCGCAGGGTGGCGGCGTGACCGGGCGTCAGGCGCAGCACTTCCTGGTACGTCTCGATGGCCAGCTCCGGCCGCTTGAGGGCGTCCTCCCAGATGGCGGCGGCCTGGAAGAGCGCGTTGGCGCGCTCCAGCGGGTCCGTGCGGTTGGCGGCCTCCTCGCGCAGCATCTCCACCAGGTTCTCCCACGCGCCCTGCGCCCGGTAGATGCGGGCCAGCGCGCGCAGCGCCGGGAAGTAGCTGGGCGCCAGCATCAGCGCCTCCTGGTACGACGCAATGGCCTCGTTCTCCTGGGACAGCCGCTGCTCGTACAGCTCGCCAATCTTGTAGATGAGCGCCGCGGCCTGGTCGGTGGAGGGCGAGCTCTCCGACTCCGCCCGGTACATGTCCACCAGCTTCGCCCAGCGGCCGTCCTGCGCGTACAGCCGGCCCAGCGCCTTGAGCGCGGGCAGGTACGACGGGGACAGCGCCAGCACGCGCTCGTAGGCGGAGATGGCGCCCGGGCGGTCCTTCAGGTTCTCGTCGAGGATCTCCGCGTTGCGGTGCAGGAGCGACAGCACCTGCTTGGTGTCGCCCGCGAGCGACGCCTCCAGGTCATGCGACTCCAGCAGCTCCCGGTAACGGCCCGCGCGCTCGTACAGCCGCGCCAGGTTGCGGATGGTGGGCAGGTGGTCCGACGCCAGGTCGAGGATGCGCTTCATGCACTCGATGGCGTGGTCCAGGTCTCCCAGCCGGTCCTCGTACACGCCCGCCATCTTGTTGAGCGTGGTGATGAGCTGATCCCTGTCCGACGTCTGGAGCAGGTCCTGCTCGAACATCGCCACCAGCTCCGCGAAGCGGCCCTGGCGCTCGTAGAGGCGGGTGAGCGCCTTCTGCGCGGGGAGGTAGCCGGGCTGCAACTGGAGGCAGGAGTTGTAGCGGGAGATGGCGTCTTCCTGCCGACCCAGCCGCTCCTCGAGGATCTCCGCGGCCTTGTACATGCGCGCGGCCTTCTGCTTGGCGTCCTCGGCGGCGGCGACCTCCGCGTCGAAGACGGCGACCAGGCCCTCCCAGTTCTGCATCCGGTAGTTCAGCTTGCCCAGACCCGCGAGCGCCGCCGCGTGGCCGGGGATGCGCGCGACGATGGCCTGATACCGCGCCGCCGCGTCCACCTCACGCTTGAGGACCTCCTCGTACAGCGCGGCCAGTCGCAGGTTGGTAGCCACCAGTTCGCTCTCGTCGTTGAGCGAACCCACGCGCGCCAGCAGCACGTCCGCCAGCTCCTCGTAGCGGCCCTGCGTCTCGTAGATGCCGGCCAGCTCGCTGAGCACCAGCGGCTCGTGGGGCGCGGCGTGGCGTGCGTCCAGCAGCGCCGCCAGGGCCTCTTCCTTCTGGCCCAGGCGCTCATGCACCTTGGCGATCTGCAGATAGGCGGGCGCGGCCTGGGAGCCCAGCGCGGTGGCCTCGGCGGTCAGCGCCGCGAGCAGCTCCTCGGTGCGTCCCTCTCGCTCGGCCACATGCTTGAGCGCGGCGAGCAGCAGCGGATCCGAGCGGTCCAGCGCGAAGGCCTCGCGCAGCAGCGCGGCGGCGGGCTCGCGCTGCTTGAGGCGCTCGTCGAGCAGCAGGCCCGCGGAGGTCAGGTAGTGCGCGCGCAGCGACGGCTGCTGCATGGTGGCGGCGAGCAGCCGGTAGACTTCCACCAGCGCGGCGGCGTCGTTGCGCGCGGCGTAGACGGACTCGAGCTGCGTGAGGACCACGACGTCCGTGGGCCGCCGCTCCAGGCACTGGCGCAGGCAGGCGCTGGCCTCGTCGTCGCGAGACAGCCGCTCCTGAAGGACGATGCCCTTCTCGAACAGGAGGGCGGCCTGGTGGCGCGCGTCCTCGGTGGCGGCCAGCTCCGCGTCGAGCAGCTGGATGACCATCTGCCAGTTGCCCACGTCCGCGAAGAGTCGCCGCGCGGCGCGGATGTTGACCAGGTACCGGGGCGCCAGCTTGTACGCGTTCTGGAAGGCCACCGCCGCGTTGCGGGGGTTCTTGAGCGGCTCCTCCCAGAGCAGGCCCACCTCATGGAAGAGCTGGGCGGCCGCGGGACCATCAGTGGTGCTCAGCGTCCGTGCCTCGCGCTCCAGCGAGGCGATGCGCTCGCGGGCCTCGTCTTCCGCACTGGGCGCGGGCGTCGCCTGGGGCGCGGCCTGCACGGACTGCGTCAGCACTTCGGTGGCGCTGGGGCCGGACTTCGCGGGCGCCCCTGAAGGCGGAGGAGGGGCGACCGTGACGGGGGGTCGCGGGATGTCGTTGCGCTCGCTCATGGAAGGCCGGCTCCGGGGGCCAGTTCTGAGAGGAGGAGAATGGCCGGAAGCGGTCGTAACACGCGCTTGGCCGGTCCCTCAACTTCCCGTCTTTCCTGGCGATTTGGGTGTCCGGATACCCGGGGAGCAGGCAGGCCCCCGCTCTGGACTCCTGGTGGGCGCCTCGCTTGCGCCCACCGTCTCTTGTCGGCTTCAGGCCCGTGAAGCTCAGAGCCCTTCGCGCAGGTTTTCCTCGGCGATGTCGATCAGCCGGGTCACATGCTTGTGAAGCCAGAGCCCGAAGGGCTGGATTCGACCCGCCGGGGTCTTCTTGGGGAGGTCCTGGATGCCCTCGTCGAAGGAAATGACGGCGTGCTCGCCCGTGGGGGACGTCGTGCGCTGGTCGAAGGCGAAGGACCGGCCGACGTGCCACCCGCCGTGGAACACGAAGAGGTTCTCCAGGTCCTTGTTCTCGGTGGCCTCGACGAGCCCGTCGATGTCGTACACGTCGTCGGCGATCTCCAGGCAGCTCCAGCCGCCACCCGTGACGTTGCCGCAGGGAAACGTGGGCAGGCCGCGGTCCATGGCGTTGTCCACGATCCACGTGACAGTGCCGTACACGCGCTGGAAGTAGTCCCAGCTCGACTCCTTCTTCAGGGGCTTGAGCGCCCGGGTTCCCTTCCAGCTCCCGATGCGGTGCTTGTACTGGCGCTTGAAGATGGACAGCTGCTGGTCGAGGGAGTCCATGCGCTCGGGCTCCTTCTTCACGTCGAGGTGCTCCGCGACGAAGTGTGCCTTGGGGTAGCGGTCGTGGAGGTCCTTCAGCATCGCGATGGCCGTGTCGACGGCCTCGTAGGCGTTCTTGGGCTTCGTGAACGACGGGCCCTTGGGCGAGGAGGGCTTCTTGGGCGCGCCCTTGGGCGCCTTCGGTTCCGGATTGGGATGCGAGGCATCCCGGAGATCGATGGTCCGCAGGACGAAGCCGGCCTTCTCCTTGGCTCGGATGCGCTTCTCCGCGCGCTCGATGGCCGCCTCATGGCTCTCGGTGGCGGTCTCCTTGTCGTAGCCGTCCATGATGACAGGCCCATCGACCTTCATGGCCCAGAACGTGGAGTCGCCCTTGATGTATTCGCGAATCACCACGCGCTTCTTCGTCGCGTTCCACGGGTTGGCATCGCGGAAGCCGAGCGCGCGATAGCGGGCCACCAGGGCTTCGCCCGTGGTCGCGTCGAGGAGCGAGACGTTGAAGGCGCCGTTGATGGTGCCGCGTCGGACCACGGCCTGGGCTCCTCGCAATTCCACGTCGACGAAGAGCAACGACATGGGCTTGAAGAGCGTGAATCGCGCCTTCACGGGCGTGGTGAGCTTCAACGCCTCGGGCTGATTCTTGGAGAGGGTTCCGTCGCTCCAGACCCGCAGCTCACCACCCGCCGAGTAGAGCCAGACCTCGCCCTTCAGTGAAAGCTGGGGGTCGGAGTACCAGATGGCCTCGCCATTGTTGAGCTTCTGCAGGTGCTTCCAGTTGGGCATGGGTGATTTTTCGCACGGGACGCGGGAGGGGTAAACGGGTGAGTCGACTCGCGAGGGGGCGCTCAAGTCCCCGTCGACTTCGGGAGGACCGCTTCTTCGAGTCTCCGCATGAAGTCGTTCAGGTGCCGGGCCATCACGGTGACCTGGGGCGGCTCAATCATCGTCTGGTGATTGCCGGGGACGCCGATGAGTTCCAGTCCGCCTTTGACGAGTTCCTGCCACGGCCGCTCGGGGTGTCGAGGGTGTGGCGGGACGTACTCCTGGGCGCGCAGGTAGATGGCGGTGCCCTCGGTGGGCGACGGCGCGTAGCTGAACAGCGCGCGCATATGGGCCTTCCAGACGGAGAGGAAGACCTGGAGGTCCACGAGGGAGAACGAGTCGGGTACCACGGCGCCGTCGCGGGCGCGTCGCAGCACCTCGAGCATCTGGGCCGGCGGGTCCAGTCCGCGCAGGAGGGTGATGAGCGCCTCCGACGAGTCACCGAACGTGGCGGCGAGCAGCTCCGCGTCGTCCTCGAATCGCTTGGGGAGCTGACCTGGCCCTGGCGTGTCGAGGAACACGAGCAGCGAGGGAGGGACTCCCAGACGTCGCAGGGTCTGCGCCATCTCGTAGACGATGGTGCCGCCCATCGACAGGCCCACGAGGTAGTACGGCGGGCGCGGACGCAGTTGGAGCAGGGCGTTCAGGTGGACGGAGGCGAGCTGCTCGATGGTCTGCAGTGGCTCGCATTCGCCATTCACGCCCGGGGCCTGGAAGCCGTAGACGGAGCGCTCCGGACCGAGCGCGCGCACGAGGTCCTGGTAGCAGAAGACGGTTCCGCCAATCGGGTGCATGCACAGGAGTGGCGGGAGGTCGTCGCGTCCGCGTTGGAGCAAGACGATACCGTCGGGAAGGGCGGGCGCGGTGTCGGGTTCACCGGGCGTCAGCTTGTCTTGAACCCAGGAGGCGAGCGCCGCCACGGTGGGACTCTGGAAGAGGACCTGGAGCGGGACCTTGAAGCCGAAGCGCTCGGACAGCTTCGCGACGAGCTGTGCGGCGAGCAGCGAGTGTCCACCCAGGTCGAAGAAGCTCGCCGTCACGCTGATGGACTCGCGGCCGAGGACCTGGGCCCACAGGGATGCGATGTCCTCTTCCAGCGGCGTGCGCGGCGCCACGCGTGCATTCGAGTCATCCCCTGCAGCGGAGGGTCGGGGCAGCGCCCGGTGATCGACCTTGCCGTTCGCCGTGAGCGGGAGTGCGGGGAGGACCACGAAGTCGGAGGGGACCATGTGCGAAGGCAGGGTCCCCTGGAGGAAGGTGCGAAGAACCGTGGAGGACAGCTCCAACTCCGTCGCGACGTAGCCGACGAGGCGCCTGTCTCCCGGCGTGTCTTCGCGCACGAGGACGATGGCATCGCGCACGTCGGGGTGTGAGCGGAGCGCGGACTCGACTTCGCCCAGCTCGATGCGGAAGCCGCGCAGCTTCACCTGGTTGTCGCGGCGACCGATGAAGTCGAGAGCGCCGTCGTGGCGAAGGCGGACGAGGTCACCGGTGCGGTAGAGGCGAGCGCCAGGAGCCGAGCTGAAGGGATGGGGGATGAATCGCTCGGCGGTGAGGTCGGGCCTGTCCCAGTAGCCCCAGGCGAGGCCATCGCCACCGACGAAGAGTTCCCCGGTGACGCCCGTGGGGACAGGCCGCAAATGCACGTCGAGCACATAGGCGGTGCTGTTGGCGATGGGCCTGCCGATGGGAACGGAGAGCTCGTGGTGGAGGAGGACGGGGTGCCATGAGCTGAAGGTGGTGTTCTCGGTAGGGCCGTAGACGTGGAGGAGACGCTGAGGAGGCCCGAGAGAGAGGACGCGGTTGACGCAGGAGGTGTCCGCGTTCTCGCCGCCGAAGAGGAGGAAGCGGAGACGGGAGAAGGCGGAGGGCTCGGAGCGCGAGACGAGGTTGAAGAGAGCGGTGGTGAGGAAGAGAGCGGAGATGCGCTCATCGAGGAGACGGCGGGAGAGGATGGAGGGGTCGATGACGTCATCCTTGTCGAGGATGACGAGGGAGGAGCCGTTGAGGAGGGCGCCCCAGATTTCGAAGGTAGAGGCGTCGAAGGCGACAGTGGCGGCCTGGGCGACGCGGTCATCATGTCCGAGCTGGACGTAGTCGGAGTCGAGGACGAGTCGAAGGACGGCGCGGTGGGGAATGCAGACACCCTTGGGGCGACCCGTCGAGCCCGAGGTGTAGGTGACGTAAGCGAGATCGTCGGGCCCCATGTCGTGAGTGAGCCGAGGAAGCTCGTCATCGGAGACAGGTGGCAGGGCATCGATGCACAGCGGCTCGGTGTCATTGTGGGGAACGCGCACGGACAGCGAGGTCTGCGTGACGATGCGCTGGACCTGTGAGTCGCGAGCCATGAAGTCGAGGCGCTCGGAAGGGTAGTCAGGGTCGAGCGGGACGTAGGCGCCGCCTGCCTTGAGTATGGCGAGCAGCGTGACGATCAACTCGGGAGAGCGGGGCAGGCAGACCCCGACCTGGGGACGTGCTCTGTCGACCCCCTGAGCACGGAGGATGCGCGCGAGTCGAGTGGAGCGCATGTCGAGTTCGCCATACGAGAGCGAGTCGGAGCCGTGCTGCACGGCGATGGCGTCGGGACGCAGCGCGGCCTGGGTGGCGAATCGCTCGACGATGGACGAATGGGCCGGATACGGCCGGCCGGTGTCGTTCCATTCGACGAGCCACTGGCGACGCTCGTCGGTTGAGAGCAGCTCCAGGGAGTGGATGGAGGCGTGCGGAGTCCGGACGACCTGCTCCATCAAGCCGCGGAGATGGTTCGCCATGCGCGAGATGGTCGCCGGCGTGAAGAGCGCGGTGGCGAACTCGAAGACACCGTTGAGTCCGTGAGGCGTCTCTTCCAGCGAGAGCGTGAGGTCGAACTTCGAGGTGCGCGGGTGCAACTCCAGGGTGTCGACCACGAGTCCCGGGAGCTGAAGCTGTCCAGCCGGAGCATTCTGGAGAGCGAACATGACCTGGACGAGAGGGCCATGGCTCAAGGAGCGCTGGACGCGGAGCTCCTCGACGAGCTTCTCGAAGGGAATCTCCTGGTGGGAGTAGGCACCGAGGCAGGAGTCGCGAGTGCGAAGGAGGACGTCGAGGAAGGAAGGGTTGCCGGAGAGGCGAGCGGGGAGAGGGAGTGTGTTGACGAAGAAGCCGATGAGGGATTCGAGCTGAGGACGGGTGCGGTTGGCGATGGGAGAGCCGACGAGGAAGTCGAGCTGGCCGGAGTAGCGGGAGAGGAGGAGCTGGAAGGAGGAGAGCAGTGCCATGAAGAGGGTGGCACCGTGGAGACGAGAGAGGGAATCGAGGGAGTCGCGAAGGTGGAGGGGAAGGGAGAAGCGGTGAGTGGAGCCCTCGAAGGATTGAAGAGAGGGACGAGGAAAGTCAGTGGGAAGAGAGAGGACGTGAGGGACGCCGTCGAGGAGGCAAGTCCAGAAGGAGAGCTGGGAGGAGAGGGTGTCGCCAGAGAGCCAATGACGCTGCCAGGAGGAGAAGTCGGCGTACTGGATGGAGAGAGGGGGAAGGGGTGAGGCCACGCCCTGAAGGCGAGCGAGGTACTCGGCGGAGAGCTCCTGGTAGAGGACGCCGAAGGACCAGCCGTCGGAGATGATGTGGTGGAGGTTGAGCAGCAGCAGATGCCGCTGAGGCGCGAGGAGGAAGAGACGCGCGCGGAAGAGAGGACCGAGGGCGAGGTTGAAGGGAGCCTCGGCATCGAGCTGGAGGAGGCGAAGGGCTTCGTCGTTGGGGCTGGGAGCGGCCGAGAGGTCGATGAGTTCCCAGTCGAAGTCGGGATCGTCGGAGATGCGTTGGGAAGGCTCGCCGTCGCCCGGGAAGCGAGTGCGGAGAGCCTCGTGACGAAGGACGAGCGTGCGGAGGCTGTCGTGGAGTGCTGCGACGTCGAGAGCGCCCTCCAGACGCAGCGCGAAGGGCATGTTGTAGACGGCCTGCTGCTCATGGAGCTGGCTGAGAAACCAGAGACGCTCCTGCGCGAAGGAGAGCGGCAGCGGCGCATCCCTGCTCACCGTCGAAATGAGCGAGGTGTTCTGAACCGTCTGCGCTGATTGGAGGCGCTGCTCGACGGCCTGTGCGAAGGACTCGATGGTCGGTGCTTCGAAGAGCATCCGCACGGCCAGCGGAACACCGAGACGTTCCTGGCTCCGCGAGATGATCTGCGTGGCGAGCAAGGAATGCCCACCGAGGTCGAAGAAGTTCGCGGTGACGCTGACCTTGTCGAGCTGAAGCACCGCTGCCCAGATGACTGCGAGCTGCGACTCCAGCTCCGTGCGTGGAGCGACGAACGCCTCACCGTCGAGGCGATTCGCCTCGGGCGTGGGGAGTGCGCGGTGGTCGATCTTCCCGTTGGGCGTGAGGGGCAGCGCGGCGAGGACGATGACCGTCGAGGGAACCATGTGGCTGGGAAGTTGTTTCCCCAGGTGCTCGCGCAACACGGAGCCGGCGAGCTCCGTCGCGACGTAGGCGACCAGTCGCTTGTCACCTGGCGCGTCCTCCCTCACGAGTACGACGGCGTCGCGCACGTCGGGGTGAGCCCGGATGGCGGACTCGACTTCACCCAGCTCGATGCGGAAGCCACGCAGCTTCACCTGGTTGTCGCGGCGGCCGATGAAGTCGAGAGCACCGTCAGTGCGAAGCCGGACGAGGTCACCAGTGCGGTAGAGGCGAGCGCCGGGAGCCGCGCTGAAGGGATGGGGAATGAAGCGCTCGGCGGTGAGGTCGGGCTTGTTCCAGTAGCCCCAGGCGAGGCCATCACCTCCGACGAAGAGTTCCCCTGTGACGCCCATGGGCACGGGCTGAAAATGCACGTCGAGCACATAGGCGGTGCTGTTGGCGATGGGCCTGCCGATGGGGACGGAGAGTTCCTGGTGGCAGAGGGCGGGGTGCCACGTGCTGGCGGTGGTGTTTTCGGTGGGGCCGTAGCCGTTGACCAGTCGCTGAGGAGGCCCGGAGGAGAGGACGCGGTTGATGCAGGAGGGGTCCGCGTTCTCCCCGCCGATGAGGACGAAACGGAGGCGAGAGAATGCGGAAGGCTCGGAGCGGGAGACGAGGTTGAAGAGAGAAGTGGTGAGGACGAGGGCGGAGATGCGCTCGTCGCGGAGACGACGGGCGAGGACAGCCGGGTCGATGACGTCATCCTTGTCGAGGATGACGAGGGCGGCGCCATTGAGGAGGGCGCCCCAGATTTCGAAGGTGGAGGCGTCGAAGGCGACGGTGGCGGCCTGGGCGACGCGGTCGTCGGGGCCGATTTGCACGTCGTCGGAGTTGAGGACGAGGCGGAGGACGCCTCGGTGGGGGATGCAGACACCCTTGGGGCGGCCCGTCGAACCCGAGGTGTAGAGGATGTGCGCCAGGTCATCTGGACCGAGGTCGCACTCCAACGGCGCCTTGCTGCTCGCACTCAGCGCTTCGCGAAGCAGGTCAAGACACAGGAGTCGCCAATCACCCGAAGGCACGCTCTCTCTGCGCGACTCGTGAGTGACGACGGCGACGACTTGTGCGTCGCGAGCCATGAAGTCGAGACGCTCGGAGGGGTAATCCGGATCGAGCGGGACGTAGGCTCCGCCCGCCTTGAGGATGGCGAGCAGCGTGACAATCAGCTCGGGAGAGCGGGGCAGGCAGACCCCGACCTGAGGACTCGCCCTGCCAATTCCGTGAGCACGAAGGATGCGAGCGAGCTGGTTCGAGCGAGCATCCAGCTCGCCGTACGAGAGCGAGTCGGAGCCGTACTGCACGGCGATGGCGTCGGGACGCAGCGCGGCCTGGGTGGCGAAGCATTCGACGATGGACGAGTGGGCCGGATACGGCCGGCCGGTGTCGTTCCATTCGACGAGCCACTGGCGACGCTCGTCGGCGGAGAGCAGGTCCAGTGAGTGGATGGAGACGTGCGGAGTCCGGACGACCTGCTCCATCAGCCTGCGAAGGTGGTCCGCCATGCGCGCGACGGTGGCTGGCGCGAAGAGCGCGGTGGCGAACTCGAAAACGCCGTGAAGGCCATCCGAGGACTCCTCCAAGGAGAGCGTGAGGTCGAACTTGGAAGTTCGGGGATGGAGTTCGACGTGTTCGACCTGGAGTCCCGGGAAGGACGGCGGTGCACCGGGCGCGTTCTGGAGAGCGAACATGACCTGGACGAGAGGGCCATGGCTCAAGGAGCGCTGGACGTGGAGTTCCTCGACGAGCTTCTCGAAGGGAAGCTCCTGGTGGGAGTAGGCACCGAGGCAGGAGTCGCGAGTGCGAAGGAGGACGTCGAGGAAGGAAGGGTTGCCGGAGAGGCGAGCGGGGAGAGGGAGTGTGTTGACGAAGAATCCGATGAGGGATTCGAGCTGAGGGCGGGTGCGGTTGGCGATGGGGGAGCCGACGAGGAAGTCGAGCTGGCCGGAGTAGCGGGAGAGGAGGAGTTGGAAGGAGGAGAGCAGTGCCATGAAGAGGGTGGCACCGTGGAGACGGGAGAGGGAGTCGAGGGAGTCGCGAAGGTGGAGGGGAAGAGAGAAGCGGTGAGTGGAGCCCTCGAAGGATTGGAGAGAGGGACGAGGAAAGTCAGAGGGAAGAGAGAGGACGTGAGGGACGCCGTCGAGGAGACGAGTCCAGAAGGAGAGCTGGGAGGAGAGGGTGTCGCCAGAGAGCCAGTCACGCTGCCAGGAAGAGAAGTCGGCGTACTGAATGGACAGAGGAGGCAGAAGAGAGGCCACGCCCTGAAGGCGAGCAAGGTACTCGGCGGAGAGCTCCTGGTAGAGGACGCCGAAGGACCAGCCGTCGGAGATGATGTGGTGGAGGTTGAGCAGCAGCAGATGCCGCTGAGGCGCGAGGAGGAAGAGGCGCGCACGGAAGAGAGGACCGAGGGCGAGGTTGAAGGGAGCCTCGGCATCGAACTGGAGCAGGCGAAAGGCTTCGTCGTCGGGGTTGGGAGACGACGAGAGGTCGACGAGTCCCCAGTCGAAGTCGGGAGCGTCGGAGATGTGCTGAAAGGGAGCTCCCTCGCCGGGGAAGTGAGTGCGGAGAGCCTCGTGACGAAGGACGAGCGCGCGGAGGCTGTCGTGGAGCGCGGCGACGTCGAGAGCGCCCTCCAGACGAAGCGCGAAAGGCATGTTGTAGACGGCCTGCTGCTCATGGAGCTGGCTGAGAAACCAGAGACGCTCCTGCGCGAAGGAGAGCGGTAGCGGCGCATCTCTGCTCACCGTCGGGACGAGGGCCACGTCTGTCGGAGCAGAAACGGCGTTTCGGCGCTGCTCGACGACGCGAGCAAGGGCCTCGATGGAGGGTGCCTCGAATAGCGCGCGAACGGGAATCAGCGTGCCCAGGTGCTCCTGGATGCGAGAGATGACCTGGGTGGCGAGCAATGAGTGCCCGCCCAGGTCGAAGAAGTTCGCGGTGACGCTGACGCTGTCGAGCTGAAGCACAGCGGCCCAGATGGCCGCGAGCCGCGACTCCAGCTCCGTGCGTGGAGCGACGAACGAGTCCGTCTCCAACGCTCCGAACTCAGGCGCCGGCAATGCGCGGCGATCCACCTTGCCATTGGGTGTGAGTGGAAGCGCGTCGAGGACGACGACCGCCGAGGGCACCATGTAGCTGGGAAGCTGTTGTCCCAGGTGCTCACGCAACAGTGTCCCGGCGCTTCGCGTCACGACGTATGCGACCAATCGTTTGTCACCCGGCGAGTCCTCTCGCACGAGCACGACGGCGTCGCGTACGTCGGGATGGGCACGCAGCGCGGCCTCGACTTCACCCAGTTCGATGCGGAAGCCGCGCAGCTTCACCTGGTTGTCGCGGCGGCCGATGAAGTCCAGCTCTCCGTCCTGACGGAAGCGAACGAGGTCGCCCGTGCGATAGAGGCGCGCACCCGGAGTCGTGCTGAAGGGATGGGGAATGAAGCGCTCGGCGGTGAGGTCGGGTCTGTCCCAATAGCCCCAGGCGAGGCCGTCGCCTCCGACGAACAGCTCACCCGCGACACCCTGAGGAACAGGTTGCAGATTCGCATCGAGCACATAGGCGGTGCTGTTGGAGACAGGCCTTCCAATGGGGACCGACAGCTCGGTGGAGGGCTGGGCCTGATACCAGGTGCTGTACGTGGTGTTCTCGGTGGGGCCGTAGCCGTTCACCAATGCGACCGGTGCTCCGTGCGTGAGCACGCGTTGAACAGTCGTTGCGTCGGCGGCCTCTCCTCCGAAGATGACCCAGCGCAACCCCGCGAACGCATCAGGGTGCGTGCGCGCGGTGTGGTGGAAGATGGCGGTCGCGACGACCAGCGCGGAGATGCGCTCCTCCCGCAGTCGGCGCGCGAAGACGTCGGGCTGGATGACGTCTTCCTTGTCGAAGATGACGAGAGCGGCGCCGTTGAGCAGCGCACCCCAGATCTCCAAGGTGGAGAGGTCGAACGTCACCGTGGTCACCTGGGCGACCCGGTCGTCCGGCCCCAGGCGGACCTGGTCCGGGTCGAGCGCCATGCGAACCACACCCCGGTGTGGAATGCAGACACCCTTGGGACGCCCCGTGGACCCGGAGGTGTAGATGATGTGCGCCAGGTCATCGGCGGTGCTGTCATCCACCCACGGGGTTGACGCCGAACCCTCCAGCGCATCCCCGAGCCGATCCAGGTTCACCACGTGCCACGGTCCCTCGGGAAGCCGCGTGCTCAGCGCATCGTGAGAGACGATGGTCGCGAGTCGGGCGTCATGGGCCATGAAGGCCAGTCGCTCCGTGGGGTGCTCGGGGTCGAGCGGAACGTACGCTCCGCCAGCCTTGAGGCTCGCGAGGAACGCGACGATGAGCTCCGGGGACCGAGGCAGGCACACGCCCACCTGCGGATGCCGGCGGTTGACGCCCTGGGCTCGCAGCACCCGGGCCAGCGCATTGGCGCGCCCATCGAGCTGGGCATAGGTGAGCGCGCTCTCTCCATGTCGAACCGCCACGGCTTCGGGCCGCAGCGCCACCTGTGCATTGAAGAGGCGCACGAGAGACGACTCGGACGGGTAGGCGCGCGCCGTGTGGTTCCAGTCGATGAGCCACTGGCGTTGCTCGTCGTCGGAGAGGAGCGGCACTTGTCCGCAAGGACGCTCGGGTTCCCGGACGAACGCCTCGACGAGTCGCACGAAGTGCTCCGCCATCCGTTCGATGGTGCGCGGAGCGAACAGCGTGGTGGAGTACTCGATGGAGCCCCGGAGTCCCTCGGGGGATTCCTCCAGCGCGAGGAACAGCTCGAACCGCGACGTCCGTGTTCCCAGCTCCAGCGGAGCGACCTGGAGCCCTGGAAGCTGAAGCTGTCCCCCGGGAGCGTTCTGGAGCGCGAACAGGACCTGGACCAACGGACTGCGTCCGGGCTCGCGCTGGACGTGGAGTTCCTCGACGAGCTTCTCGAAGGGAAGCTCCTGGTGGGAGTAGGCCCCGAGGCAGGAGTCGCGAGTGCGAAGGAGGACGTCGAGGAAGGAAGGGTTGCCGGAGAGGCGAGCGGGGAGAGGGAGTGTGTTGACGAAGAAGCCGATGAGGGATTCGAGCTGAGGACGGGTGCGGTTGGCGATGGGAGAGCCGACGAGGAAGTCGAGCTGGCCGGAGTAGCGGGAGAGAAGGAGCTGGAAGGAGGAGAGCAGTGCCATGAAGAGGGTGGCACCGTGGAGACGAGAGAGGGAATCGAGGGAGTCGCGAAGGTGGAGGGGAAGAGAGAAGCGGTGAGTGGAGCCCTCGAAGGATTGAAGAGAGGGACGAGGAAAGTCAGAGGGAAGAGAGAGGACGTGAGGGACGCCGTCGAGGAGGAGAGTCCAGAAGGAGAGCTGGGAGGAGAGGGTGTCGCCGGAGAGCCAGTGACGCTGCCAGGAGGAGAAGTCGGCGTATTGGATGGAGAGCGGGGGCAGAGGTGAGGCCACACCCTGGAGGCGAGCGAGGTACTCGGCGGAGAGCTCCTGGTAGAGGACGCCGAAGGACCAGCCGTCAGAGATGATGTGGTGGAGGTTGAGCAGCAACAGATGCTCATGTTCGTGAGCAGCGGTCGTCACCAGCAGCGCTCGAAAGAGCGGACCGCGTGCGAGGTCGAACGGTCGTTCCGCCGCGGCATGCAGCAGGGCGTGGGCCTGTTCGACTGAACTCACGGCGCTCCGCTCCAGCCGCACGGACACGGACTCCGCCACGAGTTGCACGGGAGCGCCTTCGCCCGGGAAGGTCGTGCGCAGGGACTCGTGACGGTCAACCAGTGCCTGGAGGCTTTGCTCCAGGGCCGTGACGTCGAGAGGCCCCTCCAACCGGAACGCCATGGGCAGCGAGTACACGGCCGTGTCCGGCATCCACCGGTCGAGGAACCACAGGCGCTGCTGCGCGAACGATGGGCTCAGGCGCGCCTCGCCCTGGGCGGGTCGGATGAGGTCCTCGGAGAACGCGCTCGTGGTCTCCTCGAGATTGGCGCACAGCTCGCGAAGGACGGGCCTATCGAAGAGCGCACGCAGCGGAAGGTGGAACCGTGTCTCCTCGCGCATCCGGGTGATGACCTGCGTGGCGAGCAGCGAGTGGCCCCCCAGGTCGAAGAAGTTCGCGGTGGCGCTCACGGCGTCCATGCCCAGCACCTCCGCCCAGATGCGCGCGACGGCGGTCTCGAGGGCCGACTCCGGCGCGATGAAGTCCTCGGAGTGCGCCTGGGGTGTGGGCAGCAACGCGCGGTCCACCTTGCCGTTGGGCGTGAGTGGCAGTGCGTCCAGCACCACGATGGCGGCGGGCACCATGTACCCGGGGAGCAGGCGTTGCACGTGCTCGCGCAGCTCGACGGAGGACGCTCGCGCGACGACGTACGCGACCAGCCTCCGGTCTCCCGGTAAGTCCTCTCGCACGAGCGCGAGTGCCTCCAGCACGGAGGAATGCTGGCGCAGCGCGCTCTCCACTTCCCCCAGCTCGATTCGGAAGCCACGCAGCTTCACCTGGTGGTCGCGACGGCCGATGAACTCCATGACTCCATCGACGCGCTGCCGCACCAGATCTCCGGTGCGGTACATCCGGCCACCGGGCGTATCGCTCCAGGGATCGGGCAGGAAGCGCTCTCCCGTCAGGTCCGCGCGCTCCCAGTATCCCCACGCGAGGCCCAGGCCCCCCGTGTACAGCTCACCCACGGTTCCGACGGGAACGGGCCGCAGCGACTCGTCCAGCACATACATCCGCGTCCCGGAGATGGCGCGGCCAATGGCGACGGCCGTGGTGTCATCTGTCTCCAGTGCTCCGCGCATCGGGTGGAAGCTGGTGAACGTCGTGTTCTCGGTGGGCCCGTAGAAGTTGACGAGCCGGATGTGCGGAAGCTGCTCCAGCGCCTTGCGCGCATGGGGCACGGAGAGGACCTCGCCTCCCGTGAGCAGCTCGCGCACGCGGCCCATTCCAGGCAGGCCGAGCTCGATGAGTTGATGGAAGAGGCCCGTCGTCACCCAGACCACCGTCACTCCCTGCGCCTCCAGGAAGGGACCCAGCTCGTCCAGCCCCGCGGCGCCCTGGGTGAACACGGCGAGCCGCGCGCCATTGAGGAGCGCTCCCCAGATTTCAAAGGTCGACGCATCGAAGGCCACGGGCGCGAGCTGCAGCAGCACGTCGTCGGGGCCCACGTCCACGTAGTTGGCGCCCAGCACCAGCCGCAACACGCCCCGGTGGGGAACACAGACGCCCTTGGGTTTGCCCGTGGAGCCCGATGTGAAGACCACGTAGGCGAGGTCGTCCGGGCAGACCTCCCGCTCGGGCGGATGCGCGGGAAGCGCGTCCAGCTCCGCCTCCAGCGCGTCCAGGCACAGCGTGGGTACACCGCCCGACGGCAGGCGGGAGCGCAGGCCCGTCTGCGTGACGATGGCGTGGACCCCCGCGTCCTCCGCCATCAACCGCAGTCGCTCGGACGGGTAGTCGGGATCGAGCGGAACATAGGCGCCGCCCGCCTTGACGATGGCGAGGAGGGTGACCAGCAGCTCCGCCGAGCGCGGGAGACAGACGCCCACCTGGGGATGCTCTCGACAGATGCCCTGGGCGCGCAGGCGCCACGCGAGCTGGTTCGCCCGCGCGTCGAGTCCCGCATACGTCAGGCTCACGCTGTCGCTGCTGACCGCGACAGCGTGAGGCCGCAGCGCCACCTGGGCTTCGAAGGCGTCCGCGATGTTGGAGGGAAGAGAAGCCGGAGAGGGAGCCGACAAGGAGAGGGCGTCGAGCATGTCAACGCGTCGCCCTCACAGGATGAGAAAGCGACGGCTGCCGCGGGGGGCACGGCAGCCGATGAGACGGGGCGGAACGCGTGAGTCATATCTAGGAGGCTTGCCAAGACATGCGCAAGATTGGCTGGTCCTCCCCGCCCTGATGAGGCGGATCCCCGTTGAGTTGTGTTTCAGTTTATTACGGGTGACTCGTCGGGTCCGCCGGGTTCGTGCCGGCGGACCGCTCGTCGCCATCGCGGAAGCCGTCGAGGTCCCGGTCGATGCCGATGCGCGTTCCCGAGCCCGGGGGCACGCACGTGTACGTCAGCACGCCGTTGCTCGCCGTGGTGGCGGCGCGAAGGTTCGCATCCGACACTCCTGGCAGACCCTGTCGGTCGACGATGAACTGACCTCCTCCCACGTAGAGGAAGCCCGCATCATGTGGGCCCACCCGGCCCTTGGCGACCAGGTCGCACTCACCCGCGTTCGCTCGCGCCACCAGCAGGTTGATGCGCGGCGCCACCACGGCGGCCTGGGCTGCCGTCAGCGTCACCTGCTGGCCGACGATGGGCGCCAGGTTCGTGTCGAAGACGAAGATGAACTGCTCCATGTTCTTCTTCGCCGCGACGCCCTCCGGCGTATTCGGGATGCCCACCGAGTTGAAGATGGGGTGGAAGTCGAAGCCGCTGTTGAACGCGAAGAGGGTGGGAACGGTGCCGTCGCTGTTGAAGCCGAAGCCGCGCACCTGGTCTCCCATGAAGGGGTCCACGGGCAGATTGCCCGTGGCGAAAGGCGCGCCGAACATTCCGACCTTCTGGTACGCGTTGCGCAGGTGCGGCACCTTGGGAAACTGCGGCACCACGTCGAACGACGACCGACCGTCCGTGCCAAAGAAGCCCTTGAAGACACCTTCGCCAGGGTTCGCGTTGGGGTCGAGCGTGTGGCACGAGCCGCAGGGCCCGTGGAAGAACGTCGTCGTGTTCAGGAAGAAGTCCCGGCCCGCCTGCTGCGTGGTCGTGAGGGAGTTGTCCAGCTTGCGGATGGGGTTGGGCGGATAGACGACCTGAAGCGCGAAGTCGGTGAACTTCTGGAGTTGCTGCGGCGTGAGCTGGGCGTTGCGGCCCAACAGGTCCATGAAGGCCGGGTTGAACTGCTTGAAGGCCTCCGACTCATTGAAGGAGCCGTTGTTGGGCTGGGCGTTCGCCGCGCTGTCTCCGCCGTTGCGGTCTCCTCGCCAGTGCATGGGGCCGTGGTTGGCCATGCCTCGGAGGCTCTGCGTCGTCATCGGGCCCTTCAGCGGGTGGAAGGCCGTGCTCTGACCGAACGTCGGATCGCTGCCGAACTCGGGCATGATGGGGACGACGGGGCTGGGGTTGTTCTTCACCGCGCCGTCCGGGTTGCCCAGGTCCCAGGCCAGGCTGTCGAAGTCGCCGAAGATGTGGCAGCTGGCGCACGAGGAGTCGCCGTGGCTGGAGCTGTTCCGGGCGTCGTAGAGGAACGGACGGCCCTCCACCACGCTCGAGGGCTCCGGGTTGTACATGGGCAGGTGGGCGATCTCCTGGCGAGTCGTCGTGTTGATGACGGAGATGGCGTTGTCGAAGCGGGTGAGCACGTAGAGCCGCCGCCGCGCCTCGTCCAGCACCAGCCCCGTGGGGCCGCCGCCGGTGAGCTGAATCTGGTTCGCGGCGTTCGGCACGAAGGTGTCCGCCTCCAGCGCCGCGGTGGAGTAGATGCCCAGCTTCGAGGAGCCGAAGGCCGTGACGAACAGCGTGGCGCCGTCGGAGGTCACCGCCATGCCCAGCGGCTGCGCGAGGCTCTTCTCGCTCTCCGGATTGGGCGTGGGCGCGCAGCAGGTGCCGTAGTTGATGTGCTTGTTGAGGTGGCGCGGCGTGACGCTGGTGGGGCCGAGCACGGTGATGCGGCTCTCGTGGATGTGGCCGCGCAGCGTGGTGTTGGCGAAGGTGCCGGGCCCCTCGAAGCGCAGGTCATTCCGGGCCTCGGTGTTGCTGACGTACACCTTCCCGTTGGCGGGGTTGACCACCATGTTGAACAGGATGGTGCCCACGCCGGCGTAGACGCTCCCGCTGCCGGTGAGCGGCGCGGGCGGGTTGGAGGTGGCGTCGATGGCGAAGACGTCCTTGTCCGGCAGGGACAGGCGCACCTGCGGCGTCCACGAGCGGTTCACCACGTCCACCCAGTCCTGCCCGTTGTACTTGACGATGACGGAGACCTCCGGGGCGGGGACACCCGCGAAGTTGGTGTTGGGGCTCGGAACGCCGCCCGCGGCCTCTCCACCGTTGGGAATGGCCGCCTCATGCAGCACCGTGGTGCGATTGCCGGAGTGGAAGGCCGCCGCGTACACCCGCGAGCCGTCGGGCGTCGTCGCCAGGGCCCGGGGCGTGTCGGCGAACAGCGACAGGATGGTGAGCGGCGTGCCGCCCAGCGAGCTGCCCAGGTGGTCCGAGTCGAAGACCCAGACGTCGGCCCGGCCCACGCCCGGCGTGGTGAGCTGGGGGTCGAACGGCGCGTTCTGTCCGCGATGCGCCGCGGTGATGAACGCGCGCCGCCGGCCCGGGCCCGCGAAGACCAGGTCGCGAGGCTCGTCACCCACGAGCAGCGTGCGCGTCACGATGCCGCTGTTTCCCTCACCGTCCACGCGGACGATGCTGACGCTGTCAGACAGGTGGTTGACGACCCAGACCTCGTCGTTCGTCCTCGCGGCGACGGCCACGGGCTCCAGGCCCACCGGCACCGAGCCCCGGTGGCTGAGGCCACTGTTGCCGACGCGGAAGATCTCCAGGCGGTTGTCCGGCGTGTTGACGGCGAACAGCAGCCTGCCGTCAGGGGAGAGGGCCAGGGGCCGCACCTGTCCGCTTTCGAAGAGCGTGAAAGGCGCCGCCACGGCTTCTCGGCTTGAAAAGACTCCCGCCAGCAGCAACGTCAAGACAACGCTTCTCAGCGAACCAGCTCGAACGGCAGTGCACCGGGGTTTCACATCATCCTCCAGGGGAGAGGGACTCTTCCCTCCCTCCGTCGAGGGAGTGACGGTTGGAAGGGAATGCGGAATCTTCCGTGGATACGGTGTGAGCCGTAAATACTGGCATTCGCTTTCGTGGAAATGCCCGTGACGGTGACGCAGTCTCATGGGTCTGGAGTGTCCGGACCTACCCATGGCATGTCCGGACGGAGCGAATTTTTACAGGAGTGTGCGCCGATGGCCTGGAAGATGCCCGAGGAACCCTATGTCGACGCGGAGCCTGGCTCCGCGCTGGAGACCGTCATCGTTCCGCGCACGCGGGACCTGGGGGATGGCTTCGAGGTCCGCCGGGCGCTGCCGTCGTCGCGGCGGCGGATGGTGGGCCCGTTCATCTTCCTGGACCAGATGGGGCCCTCGGTGCTCCAGGCGGGCAAGGGGCTCGACGTGCGGCCCCATCCGCACATTGGCCTGGCCACGGTGACGTATCTGTTCGACGGCGAGGTCCTGCACCGGGACTCGCTGGGCGTGGTGCAGACCATCCGGCCCGGCGCGGTGAACTGGATGGTGGCGGGACGCGGCATCGTCCACTCGGAGCGCACGCCGCCGGAGGCGCGCGTGAAGGCGAACCGGCTGTTCGGCATCCAGTTCTGGGTGGCGCTGCCCGGCAAGCACGAGGAGGACGCGCCGTCCTTCGTACACACGCCGGTGGAGGCGCTTCCGGTCATCCAGGACCACGGCCTGGAGCTGAGGCTCATCGCAGGCGAGCTGTTCGGCGAGCGTTCTCCGGCGAAGACGCAGTCAGAGCTGTTCTACGCGGACGTGAAGCTCGACGTGGGCACCCGGCTTCCCGTGCCTTCAGTGCATGAGGAGCGGGGCCTGTTCATCGCGGAGGGGCAGGTGGAGGTCGGCGGCGAGAGCTTCGGTCCCGGTCAGCTCCTGGTGCTGCGTCCGGGCGCGGACGTCGTCGCCCGGGGCGGCGGGGCCACGCGCTCGCGCTTGTTGCTCTTTGGCGGCGAGCCCATGGATGGGCCGCGTCACATCTGGTGGAACTTCGTCTCCAGCTCGAAGGAGCGCATCGAGCAGGCCAAGGAAGACTGGCTCGCGGGGCGCATCGGCCAGGTCCCGGGTGAGACGGAATTCATTCCGCTCCCGGAGCCCGAGCCAAACGTCCCCCGCTATCCCTGACACTAATGGCGGGCTCGGGACCACCTATTCCTTGTCATGCCGGGGAGGCAGCGGACTGTCTCGCTTCTGACTCCCTGTCGCATTCCCTCTCAGGGGAATGGGAAGGCCGCTCCCGCTATGTCAGTCTGGGAAGGCCGTACAACCCATAAGCTGTCCCTGGAGGCACGAATGCAGGCTGGAAAGTATGTCAGCGGTGCGTTGCTTGCGGTGGGATTGATGCTGGCTGGTTGTGGTGGCCCGACAGTGGAAGCCACCGAGGCACCAGACCTCACTTCGCACGAGGCCCTGGTTCCCGATTGTACGGGTTCCACGGCGGGGACCATCTACTACTCCAACGCGGCGCACACGGCGATGGTGGGATACATGGGCTGCGGTTGTGGTCGCTGGACGCGATGGGGACAGACGTCGAGCTACTCCTCCGCCACGGATCTGTGCCCCAAGGAGTACCCGCCCGAGGTCTGAGTGAGCAGACGTCGTCGTGAATAGAAAACGGCCCGCCCCGGAATGTCTCCAGGGCGGGCCGTCGCATTTCCGCTTCCTGAGCAGTCGAGAGTGATTGGCAAAGCCCGTTAACTATCGGGGCGGCGTTTATCAACATTCTCCTAGTACTGCCTGGTCGATTGTATCCAGCCGGCGAGCATGACTTACTCCAGGGACCATCAAATCTTCGTCGGCTGGATTCCGAGGGTTGAGCCATGCTTCTTGCTCAGCACGATGAGGATCCGCCCCAGCGGTCCCTCTTCTGTCCAGAACCTTGAGATGACACATCATTCAGATGTCTGCATTGTTGGTGCCGGAATCGGAGGGCTGACCTGCGCCACCGGATTGGCGACTTCCCCCCTGAGCAACCGTCTGCGCGTCAGAGTGTTTGATTTGAATGCCCGCGTGGGAGGCCGCATCCAGTCAAGAAAGCTGGACGGTGGGGAAATCACCGAACTGGGCGCCGCTCGCTACTCGCCGCAGCTGCATCCACGCTTCCAGGCGCTCATGCACTGTTTCCAACATCAACATGAGACCTACCCATTCACTCAGGCCATATTTCAAGACGACATGCAGGGGACGCTGAGGACGACCTTGCTCGGCCTGCTCCCCATGCTGGATGAACACCCCCAGGCCTCATTCCTGGAATTCGTCAGCCACTATCTGGGGGAAGGGGAGGCCAGGAAGATCATCAAGGCCATGGGGTATGACGCCCTCCTTCTGCCGATGGTCTCCGCGTCCATGGCATACAGCATCATCAAGAAGCACCCGGAAACGCAAAGCCTGGTTGATGACACAAGCAACCAATGGCGCTATGCCCCGGAAGGCTACGGCCAGTTGCTGGCGCGCCTTCAGTGTCAGGCACAGGAGGGCCGGGTCGAGTTTCGGATGGAACACCGGTTGCTCTCCGTTTCGCGCTCTGGAGATGGATACGGCCTCGCCTTCAGTCATCAAGACCACATACAAATACATCGGGCGCGGCACGTCATATTGGCCATCCCACCCTCCGCCATGACACCGCTCAATCTCGGCTTTCCCACCCACTGGAGTCCCTACCAATATGGCTCCCTGCCATTGTTCAAGGGGTTTCTGACCTTCAATAGCGCCTGGTGGCGAGACTGTCAGATGACAGACAAGGTCCTGGTGGTTAACAACCCCTTGAGGAAGATCTACTTCAAGGGCGAAAAATACGTACAATTCTACACCGACGGCGAAAATGCGACGTATTGGCAGGACAGCCTGGAGCAAGGCGAGGACGTCTATTTGAAGAGGGTGCGCGCCTGCCTGGAACAGGTTCTCCCCCTCGGTGGAAAGCCCCTACCTCCCATCAAGGACCATTTTCACAAGCATTGGCCACATGGAGTGGAGTTCTGTCTGGAATCCAAGGCGGATCAGCCCACCGCCCTGGTTCATCGCGATGGTGTCATCGCCTGCTCGGATGCCTACACGCCGCATGGCGGCTGGATGGAAGGTGGACTGCTCAGCGCGCATCAAGCAGTTCGGCTCTTGCTGGAACAGCTCACCAGCGCTTCAGAGAACCGGTATCAACAAAGCCCTCGCAGCACCGCTTGTCGAGCGCCATGAGTATTCTCTATTTTCCTCGGCTGTTCTTTCGAGGCTTTGCTCGCGCCAATGTTCCAACCGCGAATCGAAACACGCATGGCCAGATCGACATCGCCACCAATACCGTCCTCATGGAAGGTGCTCCGTTTGATCTTCGCCGGCCGCCCTCCGAATTCCATGAGCACCTGAAACAACTGGCTCCCAGGTATGACGCGGAGGGGAGGGCGGACTCCGGAGGAATCTTCAGCGAGGCAGCCGGCTACAATTTCGGCGGCAACAATCACTTCTCCTGGGAAAACGTCAGGATCACGGGCGTGCAGTTGCGGGAAGGGGACCTCGACACCAGCGACAGTCTGGTGGGGGCCCAACTGGCGCTCTGGGGAAACTACAACGAATACCTTCGCACGACGTTCAATCGCGCCCGATGGGTGGACAACAACCCCAGCCGGGCCGACACCACCTTGATATACGCCGGACAGGTGACGCTGAGCGACAAGCACGCTACGCCTCACACTCCGGCGCTGCTCACGGCGACCATTCCGCGGGCTCATTCCGTTCGTTGGGTGGGGACAGGGCATATCGTCGAGCGCAACGACCACTTCCTCGCCGAAGAGTTCACCCGCTCGCGGCTGTTTCAATTCTCCGTTTCAAAAAACGACTCCCAGTTCCTGCTCACGTCGCAAGCTTCTTCATCCCCTGGTCTGCGGGCCGTGCTGCAAGCGCTGGAGGGCGAGGAGGTACAGGGACTGACGGTCCAGTACGCCTTGTTCAACATGTCGACGCCGCGGGGAGCGGATTCACCTGTCTTTTATGACCTGATTGGCACCGTGGGCCTGTGGTGCCGGCATGAGCTGGAAACCTATCCGGCGGGGCGTCTGCTGTTGCCACGCCAGCCCGGCCTGGGACCGGTCGTGGTGAGGGTGCAGTCGGACCGGGTGTCTCTCAACATGCCGACCGCCATCCCTTTCACGACTCGAAGCGCCCAACCTGTCTCGGACCAACATCCCACCCATGGCCTGGGCGGAAAACTGCCGCTGGGAGATCTTGCACTCCTCAACCAGTCCGGCGCACTGGTTGCCAGAATCCCTGAGAAACTCTACCTCGATTTTTGGCGCCATCATGGCGTGCTGGATGTGCCGTTGTTGAACTCCGCCACGGATTCGCTTCTCCTGACAAGCGAACACGCCCAGTGGAGAGAAGCCGATTGGGTGGTGCAGTCCGACAGCAACCACCTGTTTCTGGAGGCGCCGAACAAGCGGAAGGACCAGGTCTTCCCGGAGACCATCACCGTGCAAAGCCGCCTCCGTGGCGAACTGGCATCGCACTCGGCGCTCGCGGTGCAGGCTGAAGACTCCGGCATGCTGACCGCGCACCTGACTTCGTCGGCCATGGGGGCTGGCTATGCGCAAGTCACCCTCACGGGCCAACGCCCTGGCGCGACTCGCGTTGCGCTGAGCGCCGGAGAAGACAGCCAATCCATTGGCGTCAGGGTATTGCCCGACGACTGGCACCTGGATGAGGTCCCCGCCGAGCAGGTGGACTATGCATTCTTGTATCAGCACGTCATGAGCTATTACGAGCTGGTATACCCCTTCATGTCGAACAAGGTGTTCAGCCTGGCGGACCGCTGTAAATGCGAAACGTATTCCCGGCTGATGTGGCAGATGTGCGATCCCCTCAACCGGGACAAAAGCTACTACATGCCGAGCACCAGGGAACTCTCCCTGCCCAAGTCCAAGCTGTTCCTGAAATACCTGACGCACCTCGAAGCGGCCTCCAGGACCTCTCTTCCTGAGCCTCCTGGCCCGCAGCCGATCAGCAGTAGGGCCCACCTGGTCAAGGAGTTGAAGAGAGCGATCGACCTGGAGCTGTCCCTGCTGTTTCAGTACCTGTATTCCGCCTACTCCATTCCCAACTACGAACAAGGGCTCAAGCAGGTTCAGGCGGGCCGTTGGCAGATGGCCGAGCTGGAGCTGGCCTGCGGCACCGAGGACAGGCGCCGCAACAGTGGTGTGCGCGGTACGTTGCTGGAAATCGCGCATGAAGAGATGATTCACTATCTGGTGATGAACAATGTGCTGATGGCCTTGGGCGAACCCTTCCATGCGGGCACCCCCATGGTGGGAGCGCAGGCGCGGCTCCATTTTGGTCTGGATACCGAGTTCTCCTTCGAGCCCTTCTCGGAGCATGTGCTCGCCAGGTTCGTTCGGTTTGAATGGCCTGGACATATCCCCGTGCCAGGAAAGTCCATCGCGGATTTCTACAGCTCGATTCGCCAGGGGATTCGTGAGCTGCCTGACCTGTTCGACACCCGCCCCGGCAAACGCGGCGGGGAACATCATCTCTTCTTGAATGAACTGACGAACAAGCTGTTCCCTGGGTATCAGCTGGAGGTTTTTGATCGGGACAGCGCGATCTTCTCCATCGACTATGTCACCGAGCAGGGAGAGGGGGTCGCGGTCGACGCCCCATCCTTCGAGTCCTCGCATTTCCAAAGACTGCGCCGCATGGCCGCCCGATTCAGCGCCCAGAAGAAGCCGTTTGAGCCCGCCGTACCGGCATTGAGGAATCCGGCCCTGGAGCCACGTGACGATTGTGTCCAGGTGGTGAACGAGGATGCCAGGTCGCTGATGGGCCTGTATCAAGGGTGTCATGAGTTGATGGTGCTACTGATGGCCCATCATTTCGCGCAAAAACCGCTGGGCAGTTTGCGCCGCTCCCGCTTGATGAATGCCTCCATCGACATCATGACGGGTCTGCTGCGCCCTTTGTCGATCACCTTGATGAATACGCCGTCGGGTCTGCCCGGGCGCAATGCCGGACCGCCAGTGCCCGAGCCAGTCAAGGGCCAGGTCGGCGGCGATTACGCCTCAGGATGCCAGATGCTGGCTCAGAAATGCCTGACATTGGCGCGGTTGGCCCGCGGCATTGGCGCGGACCTTGTCGGCGTGGCACCGATAGAAATGTTGGAATTTTTCAATCGTCAACTGACCGATCTGGCCCAGGGGAACATTCCAAGGGAGGCCTGAATGCACAAAGCCATCATTGTGGGCGGCGGACTGGCAGGCAGCCTGACCGCCATTTATCTGGCGCGGCGTGGGTACGACGTTCGTGTCGTCGAAAGGCGGAGAGACCCGCTGCAGAACACCTTCTCCGCCCTGGAGATGACCAGCTCGCGCGCCATCGGCGTCAGCATGAACGTCAGGGGCATCAAGGCGGTGCTGCAGGCCGGGATTGAGCCACAAGAGTTGAATCGGTGCGGCGAACCCATCGCCGGCATGGCCTTCTCCGTTGGTGGAAAGTACAGGATCCGCGAACTCACTCCGTCCGAGGGAATTTCCCCTCTGTCCCTGGATAGGTTGGCGTTTCAAAGGCTGTTGAACAAGCACGCCGCCCTTCTCGGTGTGAAGTATCACTTCGAATCAAAATGCCTGGGTGTCGACCTGGAGAAGAAGTCAGTCCTCGTCCAGGAAAACGACGGCGGGGTCCAGCGCCATCAAGGGGATTTGATCATCGGCGCGGATGGCGCACATTCCGCGGTACGCCAGTCCATGCAGAGCGGCCTGCGGCGCTTCGAATTCAAACAGACCTTCTTCCGCCACGGCTACAAGACGCTGGTCCTCACCAATGCCGCGGAACTGGGCTATCGGAAGGACCTGTTGTATTTTTTTGGCATGGACTCCAAGGGGCTCTTCGCCGGCCGCGCGGCGACCATCCCCGGCGATAGCATCAGCTTCGCGATTTGTCTGCCATACACGGGCGCCCTGAGCCTGGCGACGCAAGATGGAGACACCCTGCGCGCCTTCTTCAACCACTATTTCGGGGGCCTGCCTCCGGCCCGCCGGCAAGAAATGCTGGAGCAGTTCATGACACTGCCCAGCAACGACCTCGTCAATGTTCGCTCCAGCACCTTTCACTATCGTGGGAATGCAGTGCTGATGGGCGATGCGGCGCATGCCACCGCGCCCTTCATGGGGCAAGGCATGAACATGGCCCTGGAAGATGCCTATGTCTTCTCCACCCTGCTGGACAAACACGCCCATGACCTTGAGGTCGTGCTCCCGGAGTTCACCCGCCAGCGGAAGGTGCAGGCGGATGCGATGCAGGACATGTCCATCGCGAACTACGAGATGCTGAGCAATCCTCGCTTCATCTTCTTCTTGCGGGCCCAGTATGCCCGCTACATGCATCAGAAATTTCCCAGCCTCTATCCGCCGGACATGGCGGAGAAGCTGTATTTCGATTCGGTCCCTTACGACGAGCTGCAGCGAATCCAACGGAAGCAGAATGTGTGGTACAAGCTTGGAAGGATGAACTAGCTCGGCCATGCAATCACATCCCCCTCCGCCGCTCCTGCCAATGCAGTGGAGCAGCGCCTATGTCTCCTATTGGTCGCCCATGCTGCGTGGCGACCAGATGACTTCTGGCTACTGCTGGTTCAACTACGCTCGCGATGTCTGCCGGATTGACGGCCTGTTCAATCCCTGGCCCGAGAAGGAGAGGGGGGAGCATCTCTGGATGTCGGAGGTCGGCGATGTCGCGCGCGGACAGAGCCTCAAGAGGAAGATGGCCTACTGGAAGAAGGCGACCCCCATCGGGGAACACCTTTGTGAGACCTTGTTGCCGGATGAAAGGTCATCGTTCCATGAGTTGTTCCTGCCTCGCGCCGTATTGATGGACGGGAACGCGCGTCATGCCGGATGTGACCCTGTGCTGGGCCAGTTGGCGGATGTCTGGACCATCGAAAGGCCGCACAAGGCGCCCCTGACGCTCTACCTCCAGGCTGGAACCAACCTGCTGCTCCGCATGGTTTCCGGCAACGACAAGCAGCACGTCTCGGTGCGTGATTTCCCGAACGTATTTGTCGGAGACATCCCCGAGAGTGTTTTCGCGATGCCGAGAACCCCGTTCCCACCCGGCATGGCCGGGGAGGTCCCGCGCGTCGTTGAAACTTGAAGGGGACTCGACTCGATGCGGCATCCCCTCTCATGCCTGGGGAGATTCTCTCAACCTGTCCAGTGTGCTAAACTGGACAGGTCGTACAGACCATGGACTGTCCCTGGAGGCACGAATGCAGGCTGGAAGGTTCGTCAGCGGTGCGTTGCTTGCGGTGGGGTTGATGCTGGCTGGCTGCGGTGGTGCGGCGGTGGAAGACACCGAGGCCCAGGACCTCACCTCGCGCGAGGACGCGGTGCCCAACTGCAATGGCATTGCCTATGATCGGGAGTATTACTCCGACGCGTCGTACTCGACGCTGGTGGGCACGCGGAGCTGTGATTGTAGCAACTACGGCCAGTGGGGCCGGGTGACGGCGTTCGTCATCACCTATAACTACACCTGCGGCTGAGCACGCCCCGCGTGAATGAAGACGGCCCGCCCCGGAGTGTCTCCGGAAGCGGGCCGTCGTGCTTCAGCAATGCGTGGCTCAGGCGGTGGCGGAGCGCACGGCCGCGAGCAGCTCGCCGGAGTCGACCAGCTGGCTGACGGCCTCGATGTCCTTGTGCAGCTCCCTGTCCCGGTCCATGTGCGGCACCTTGGAGCGGATGACCTCGTAGGCGGCCAGCGCGCCCTTGCCCGGCTTCCCCGGCAGGCGGAAGTCCAGGGCCTGCGCGGCCACGAGCAGCTCGATGGCCAGACACGAGCGGGCGAATTCACCCACCTGCCGGCCCTTGAGCGCCGCCGTCATGCCCATGGACACATGGTCCTCGCGGCCCGCCGACGACGGAATCGAGTCCACCGACGCGGGGTGGCTGAGCACTCGCGACTCGGCCACCAGCGCCGCGCTCGTCACCTGGGCAATCATGAAGCCCGAGTTGAGCCCGGAGTTCTTCGCCAGGAACGCGGGCAGGCCCGACAGGGACGGGTTCACCAACTGCTCCACGCGCCGCTCGCTGATGGACGACAACTGGGTGAGCGCCATGGCCACCACGTCCATGGCCAGGGAGATGGGCTGGCCGTGGAAGTTGCCGCCGGAGACGATGCGCTCCGTCTCCGTGAAGACGAGCGGGTTGTCCGTGGCGCTGTTGACCTCCACCTCGAGGATGCGCCGGGCGAAGGACAGGCCCTCGCGCGCCGCGCCGTGCACCTGGGGCATGCAGCGCAGCGAGTAGGGGTCCTGCACCTTGCTGCAGTTGACGTGCGTCTCCACCAGCTCGCTGTGGACCAGGATGCGCCGCAGGTTCGCCGCACAGGCCTTCTGGCCTGGATGGGCTCGGATGTCGTGAATCTCCGGGATGAACGGCTTGTGGCTGCCGAGCAGGCCTTCCAGCGTCATGGCGCCGGCCACGTCGGCCAGCTCCGCGAGGGACTCGGCGCGAAGCTGGAGGAGGGTGCCCACGGCACACATGGCCTGGGTGCCATTCACCAGGGCCAGTCCCTCCTTGGCCTCGAGGATGACGGGCTGGAGGCCGGCCAGCTCCAGGGCCTTGCGCGCGGGCAGCCGCTGTCCCTGGTGGAAGGCCTCGCCCTCGCCGATGAAGACGAGCGCCAGGTGGGCCAGCGGCGCCAGGTCACCGGAGGCGCCCACGCTGCCGCGCTCGGGGACGACGGGGACGACGTCCCGGTTCAGCATGTCCAGCGCCAGGGCGAGCGTCTCCGAGCGGATGCCGGAGTACCCCTTGGCGAGCACGTTGCAGCGCAGGAGCAGCAGCGCGCGGGCCTCGGGGAGGGGCATGGGCGTGCCGACGCCGCAGGCGTGGGAGAGGATGAGGTTGCGCTGGAGGTCGCGCAGGTCCTTCTTGTCGATGCGGACCTCGGCCAGGGTGCCGAAGCCGGTGTTGATGCCGTAGGAAGGCGTGTCACCGGCGGCGACCCGGTCCACGAGCGCGCGGGCGGCGCGGACGCGGGCGGCGGCCTCGGGGGCCAGCTCCACTGTGACCTCGTTCCGGGCGACCTGGAGGATCTGCTCCAGCGTCAGGGTGTCTCCGTCGATGAGGATGCGGGGGCGCGACATTGGGGCTCCAAGGGGATGGCGGATTCAGGGTCTTCGGCAGCGGGGCTTTACACCCGGGAGCGGTGCTCGTATAGGTCCGCCGACTGAAGAGGGAGGTCACGGACTCCGTGGCGCTGATCGTCCAGAAGTATGGCGGTACCTCCGTGGGTGACACCGAGCGGATGAAGAATGTCGCTCGCCGCTGTCTGGCTGCCCAGGCGGCGGGTCATGACGTGGTGGTCGTCGTCTCCGCGATGTCGGGAGAGACCAACCGGCTGCTCAAACTCGTGGCGCAGATCACCGACCGGCCAGACGAGCGGGAGCAGGACGTGGTGGTGGCCACCGGCGAGCAGGTCTCCATCGGTCTGGTGGCGATGGCCATCCATGCGCAGGGGGGCAAGGCGACGAGCTTCCTGGGGCATCAGGTGCGCATCGTCACCGACAGCACGTTCTCCAAGGCGCGCATCAAGAGCATCGACGCGCAGCCCATCCGCGCGGCCCTGTCCAAGGGGCACATCGTGGTGGTCGCGGGCTTCCAGGGCGTGGACGAGGAGGGCAGCGTCACGACGTTGGGGCGCGGTGGCTCGGACACCACGGCGGTGGCGGTGGCGGCGGCGCTCAGCGCGGATGCCTGTGAAATCTACACGGACGTCGACGGCGTCTACACCACGGACCCGAACATGGTCCCCGCCGCGCGCAAGCTGGAGCGCATCGCCTACGAGGAGATGCTGGAGCTGGCGAGCGTGGGCGCGAAGGTGTTGCAGATCCGCTCCGTCGAATTCGCCATGAAGTACAAGGTGCCGCTCTGGGTGAAGTCGTCGTTCTCCCAGGACCCGGGCACACTCGTGTGTGAGGAGGACAAGTCCATGGAGGACGTGCTGGTCCGCGGCGTGGCGTATGACCGGAACGAGGCGAAGATCACCGTCTGTGGCGTGCCGGACGTGCCGGGCGTCGCCGCGAAGATCTTCGGACCGCTCGACGAGAAGCACATCGTAGTGGACCTCATCGTCCAGAACCCGTCGCGGGATGGGCGCACGGATCTGACTTTCACGGTGGGCAAGTCGGACTTCCTCAAGGCGCAGGAGGTGGTGCGCGAGGCGGTGAAGGAGATTCAGGCCGCCGGCATCGAGACGGACGAGAACATCGCCAAGGTGTCCATCGTCGGCGTGGGCATGCGCAACCACTCGGGCGTGGCGGCGCGGATGTTCACGGCGCTGTCCTCCGAGGGCATCAACATCCAGATCATCTCCACCTCGGAGATCAAGGTGTCTTGCGTGGTCCACGCCAAGTACACGGAGCTGGCGGTGCGGGCGCTGCACACGGCGTTCGGGTTGGATCAGCCGCTGCCTCCCGAGGGTGTCGCCACCGTGTCGGAGACGGCCGCGCTCAAGGGCGAGAAGGTCTGAGCCGGTGGCAGGGCGCACCGCCGCGCTCGCCGTCGTCGCGCTGGGAGTGATCGGGCTGGGGGCGGTGGCTCGCTGGCGCTGGCCGGATTCCGAGCCAGCGCTGGATTGTGCTCCAGAGTCCGTGCGGCTTCGGGCCGATGGCGTGGCCACGTGTGGCGAGGGTGAGGTGCCGACGGGGGCCACGGCGTTGGCGCTGGGGCGGCGGTTGGACCTGAACGCCGCGACGGAGGAGGAGCTGGCGCTCTTGCCGGGCGTGGGGTCGTCGCTGGCGCGGGGGCTGGTGGAGGCCCGTGAGGCGGCGGGTGGCTTCAGGAGCTGGGACGCGGTGGACGAGGTTCCCGGGGTGGGTGCTGCCCGGTTGAAGACCCTCCAGGCGGCCACCCTGTTGGGGCCGACTCCGGATGCCGGGCCCGTGTGGTAAGCACGCGACGTGCAGATCGCCTGCCCTCAGTGCTCGATGCAGTATGTCCTTGATCCCCGCCTGCTGCCGCCGGGAGGGGCATCGGTCCAGTGCACGCGTTGTGGCCATGTGTTCATGGCCTCGCCGCAGGCGGAGGCTCCGCGTCCGCCACCGGTGGACCCCGCGGGGCCACGCACACCGAGCGGCTCGTGGGCCTCGGCCTCGAGTCCCGCCGCGTCGAGCATGCTGAGGACGCAGATCTTCGGCTCGGGCCAGAATCAGGGCGCGTCCGGTGCGGTTCCTCCTGTGGACGCGGGGGCCGCTGCACATGGCGCGGTGCCGAACACGACGCAGACGTTTGGCGCGGTGCCGCCGGTGCGCGCGGATTCGGGCCCGCATGGCGCCGTGCCGAACACGACGCAGACTTTTGGTGCGGTGCCGCCGGTGCGCGCGGGTGCGGGTTCCCAGGGGTCGGTGCCAAACACGACGCAGACGTTTGGAGCTGTGCCTCCGGTGAGTGCAGGGCCGCACGGCGCGGTGCCGAACACGACGCAGACGTTTGGAGCTGTGCCTCCGGTGAGTGCAGGGCCGCACGGCGCGGTGCCGAACACGACGCAGACGTTTGGCGCGGTGTCTCCGGTGAGTTCGGGTCCGCACGGCGCGGTGCCGAACACGACGCAGACGTTCGGTGCAGCGCCTCCGGTGAGTTCGGGGCAGCACGGCGCGGTGCCGAACACGACGCAGACGTTCGGTGCAGCGCCTCCGGTGCGCTCTGATTCAGGCCCGCATGGCACGGTGCCGAACACGACACAGACGTTTGGTGCAGTGCCTCCCGTGCGCTCTGATTCAGGCCCGCACGGGGCGGTGCCGAACACGACGCAGACGTTTGGAGCTGTGCCTCCGGTGAGTGCAGGGCCGCACGGGGCGGTGCCAAACACGACGCAGACGTTCGGCGCGGTGCCTCCGGTGCGCTCGGAACCGGGCCCCCACGGGGTGGTGCCGAACACGACGCAGACCTTCGGCGCGGTGCCTCCGGTGAGTTCGGGCCCGCACGGCGCGGTGCCCAATACGACGCAGACCTTCGGTGCGGCGCCTCCGGTGAGTTCGGGCCCGCACGGGGCGGTGCCGAACACGACGCAGACGTTCGGCGCGGTGCCTCCGGTGCGCGCGGATGCGGGCCCGCACGGCTCCGTGCCGAACACGACGCAGACCTTCGGCGCGGTGCCGGGCCCGGCGCACGCATCGAGTGGGGACCCCTCGGGCCAGGGCTCCTCCGCCGGGGGTGTGAGGCAGTCCACCCAGGTCTTCGGTCTCGCGGCCCAGGGAAGCTCCGTGCCGCCCTCGATTGCGCCGGTGACGGGGGGCTCGACCGAGGCCCCTGCTTCCCTTGGACGGACCCTGACGTTCGGCGCGATGGCTGCTCAGTCCACACCCTCCGCCCCCGACGAGGCACCGTCGCTCGCGGGTGAGGCCCAGACCCGCGCCTATGGAGATGCCCCTGGCGGCACTCAGAGCTACGGAGCCATCGGCTCCGAGTCGTCGCCCACGGGCCTGCTTTCGGCACCGGTGGAGCGCAAGACGACGCTGTACGGCGCGGCCCTGGGGCCTGGGGCCCAGTCCGGGAGTGTGCGGTTGCCGCCCGAGGACATGTCGGGTGTCGGGACCTTTGGCGCGGGAGCCAGTCTCGGAGCCTCCGAGCCGAGAACCCCGTCCTCGCGCCGGGTCCCCGTGTCGCTTCCGCCCGAGTTGCTGGCGGCGGGCAGGGACGACTCGGAGTTCCCTGGGATGGCCCCGTCGAGTCGCTCCTCCCGGCTGTGGCTCGGGTTGCTGGTGGCGGCGGGAGTGCTCCTCGCGGGAGTGCTCGCCTATCCGGCCTGGAGGGATCGCAACGCGAACATGCCGGCGGACGCGGTGGCGGACAAGGACCGCGCGGCGGCGCTGCTTCGGAGGGATGACGCGACCTCCAGGGACCAGGCCATCAAGACCCTCCGGGGGCTGACGACCGTCCATCCCAAGTACACCGAGGCACGGGCCGAACTCGTCGGCGCGCTGTCCCTGCGTCTGGGTGAGCTCCAGTCGCAGGCCGAGCGACTTCGAATGCGGAGCGAATACCTCCAGCGCGAAATCGAGATCCTCACCCGGACCCGTGAGTCGGTGGACTGGGAGAGCCGGGTCAACGTGCTGCGGGAATCGACGGCAGAAGTCGTTCAACTCAGCGGCCCGCTGCGGGTCGAGGTCGACACGCTTCGCAAGGAAGTAGACGTCCTCGCCGCGGAGCTGGAAGCCGCGCCGGAGGTGGAGCCCGCCCCGGCCCTGGCGGCTCGGGTGAAGGCGCTGGCCCTGCACGCCGGAGTGACGGCGGCTCCGGATGCCCTGGCCCTGGCGGAGCGCCTGCGCAACGTGGAGAGCGCCCCGAAGATCTGGAGCACCGTGGCCAAGGCCGAGTACGTGCTCAGCTCGGGTTCTCCTCCAGACTCCGTCGCCCAATCCGTGAGCGAGCTGGAGGCATTGCGCCAGGCCGACGGCACGCTCTTGCGCGCCCATGTCCTGGGTGCTCGCCTGGCCCTGCGTCAGAAGAAGCCGGAGGCGGCGCGTTCACTCCTGGACGAAGTGATTGCCCTCAATCCGAACCACGAGCTGGCGCGCAAGCTGCTCGAACAGTTGGATGCCACGGGCTTCCAGCCCTGAAACGACGTCCGTCGTGTCCCGAGGCAGGCTGGAGAAAGTCCAGTCCCTCCGTGGCGATGATCCTCGCCTTTCCCAGGTTCTTCGGGCGGAACGCGCGCCCGTACGCGGGGCATGCCTCTTGCTGGTCACCCGTGCGGAGTCGGGGACTGGGTCTTGGGAGGCATGGTCGATGGCGGAGGTCTTCTTCTGGTGTGCCGCGCTGCTGTTGGCGCACACGTACTTTCTCTACCCATTGAGCCTGTTCGTGCTGGATGGGGCGGCGCAGGTGGCGCAGAACATCCGGGCGATGCGGGGTGGGGCGCCGCGTCGGGGTCTGGCGGCCAGTCGGGGGCCGGCTCCGTCGGTGAGCCTCGTCGTGGCCGCGTACAACGAGGTGTCCTGCATCGAGCAGAAGCTGGAGAACAGCCTCGCGCTCGATTATCCGGTGGAGCGCTTCGAGGTGGTGATTGGCTCGGACGGCTCGACGGATGGAACGAACGAGCGGGTCCTCCAGTGCCAGGATGAGCGGGTGCGGTTGTCGCCGGCGCCGCGCGCGGGCAAGACGACGGTGCTCAATCGCTGCATTCCAACGGCGAAGGGCGACATCGTGGTCCTCTCGGACGCGAACACGATGATTGAACCGGAGGCCATCCAGAAGCTCGTGCGCCACTTCGAGGACCCTGAAGTCGGGGCCGTCTGCGGCAAGCTGCGCCTCTACAATCCGACGAAGCAGGACTACGAGGAGAGCGCGTACTGGAGCTACGAGTCCCTCATCAAGATGTACGAGGGGCGCCGGGGCGCGGTGGTGGGGGCCAACGGAGGCCTGTACGCCATCCGTCGCACGCTGTTCACGGAGCTGCCGCCGTCCACCATCGTCGACGACTTCGTCATCCCGCTGCGCATCCTCGAGAAGGGCTACAAGGTCGCCTACGAGGAAGAGGCCGTCGCCCATGAGGAGACGACGGAGGACTACGGCAAGGAGTTCGGCCGTCGCGCGAGAATCGCCGCGGGCAACTTCCAGAGCCTCCGCATGGTGCCGGGCCTGCTCCTGCCCACCGCGGGCTTCCCCGCGTTCGCGTTCTGGTCGCACAAGCTCTTGCGCTGGTGCGCGCCCGCGCTGATGGGACTGGCGCTGATCGCCAACCTGTTCCTGCTCGACAGCGTGTTCTACCGCTTCACCCTCCTGGGGCAGGGCCTGTTCTATGCCCTGGCCTACCTCGGAAAGGTGGGGGTGCTGAAGCGCGGCGCGGCGAAGCGAGTCGCCTCGGTGGCCTACTATTTCGTCACCATGAACCTGGCCATCGTCGTGGGCTTCTGGCGCTTCCTGCGCAACTCGCAGCGCGCCGCGTGGGACCGCACCGCTCGCGCGTCCTGAGTCGCGAGCACGTCGTGCGTCCTGGCGCTCTGTCCCTCTGGGGGCCGGGCGCCTCGTCGTTCTACCGCAGCGAGGCGACGGGGACGGGTGCGGGCTTCTTCGTCGCGGGGCTGGGGGGCAGCACGCTGCCGAACGAGGCGAAGAGCTGGCCGGTGAGGACCGGGTCCTTGTTCGGACCGGCGTGGCGCAGCAGGTCGTTGAGCACCGCGCCCGTCTTGGGGTCCCTGGGCAGGTGAGGGCGGGCCAGGTTCATCCGGTAGCGCACGACGCCCCGGCGCACCCGGTGGATGACGGTGACGGTGCCCTGCGCATCCACGGAGTCGACGATGCCCACGTGCGTGAGGCCGTCGTTGCGGCGGCCGTCCCGGTTCTGGTCATACGTCTCGTTGAAGAAGACCAGGTCCCCCGCCGCGGGGCGACCTTCCGAGTACACGCGGCCATTCGCGCGGGCGTAGCGGTAGAGGGCGGTGACGCCGTTGTCGCCGGGCTTGAGCGTCCCTCGGAAGGACAGGCCCGCCTGGGCGTAGACGCCCTCGATGAGTCCCGTGCAGTCCGCCGGGTACTTGCGTCCGTCGAGCGTCACCTGGGGTTTGCCCACCAGTGAGCGGGCCGAAGCGAGCACCGTCGCGCGCGCATCGGCCGAGGCGGGCCGCACGCGCGTGCTCGCCGGAACGGTGGCGGGCTTGCCCTTCGTGGGGCGGGCGGCGGTGGCGCGCGCGGGCGTGCGCTTGACGGGGGCGGCCTTCCGCTCGGCCGTCTGGGCCTTGGGGGCCACGGGGCTGGAGAGCGACTCGCGCGGAAAGGCGGGCGGAGACGCGGAGCGGTAGCGCACGGCGTAGGAGTCCAGCCACGGCTCCAGCCGGTTCGACGGGGTGGCGCAGCCCGTCGCCGTCATCGCGAGGATTCCCATCAGCGTGAGCCACCGCATGCGCGACCTCCCTGTAGCGTCCTGAGGCACCCATGGTCGCCCCGGTGGCTTGTGTCGTCAAAAAACCTACCCAGGCAACCGTCCGTGACGGCTCGGGTTTCCGGGGGCGCCCGGGTGCGGTATTGCTCCCAGGAGAATGGTCTCCCTCCGCCGAGCCCTCGCCATCCTCCTGCTGTCCGCTGGCTGTCTGCCGTCGCCGTATGACCGCGCCGCCAGGACCGACACCGTGGAGGGCTACCGCGCCTTCCTGCGTGAGAACCCGACCCACCCGGACGCGGACGCCGCCGAGTCGCGCTTGGAGGAACTGGAGTTCGAGGACGCGAAGAAGCTCCACACGGTGCTCGCCTACAAGCGCTTCCTGGAGGTGTACCCGGACGCGCCGCACACGCGCACCGCGAAGACGCTGCTGGAAGGGCTGCGCTTCAACGCCGCGAAGGAGGCCGCCACGGTGGCCGCGTGGCGGCAGTTCCTCCAGGAGCACCCGGAGGGTCTGCAGCGCGACGAGGCGAAGAGGCTGATGGCGGAGGTGGAGACGCGGGAGTTGGCGACGACGCAGGACCCCCGGCGTCTGGCCGAGTACCTGCGCGAGCGCCCGGATGATCCGCGCCGCATGGAGGTGGAGTCGCGGCTGGACGGGCAGGCCTTCGAGCAGGCCAGGTCCGGGGGCGCGGCGAAGCTCTTCGCGTACCTCAAGGACTTCCCGGCGGGGACGCACCGCGAGGAGGCGCGCGGCCTCCTGCTGGAGCTGGAAGTGGAAGGGCTGCTCGTCTCGGGTCTGGTGGACGAGGCCGAGGCCCGGGTGAAGGCGCATCCCCTGGGGCCCAAGCTCACGGGTTTTCCGGCGAGGCTGGCTCGCGCTCGCGCGGAGAAGGCAGCGCTGGCCCAGCCGGAGCCGCTGGTGCAGGCGGCGTACGTGGGGCACTACCTGCGCGATTTGGAGGACCTGAAGCGCGCCATGGTGGCGCCGGATGCGTTGGACCGGTGGCAGGCGGCCGAGGAGATGGGCCAGCACGTGTCCGTGCGCGCGGTGGATCCGCTGCTGGATGCGCTGCGCTCCGCGCGCAATCCGCTCATCCGGCAGAACGCGCTGGAGTCGCTGCGCACGGTGCTGGCCTCGCTGCCGCGTCCGGTGGCCGACTACGAGGTGGCCTCGCGGCTGGACGCCCTGCGCGAGCGGGCCGGCAGCGCGGAGATGTACCTCACGGTGGCGGTGCTGCTGGACCTGTCCGGTCAGCTCGCCCAGGCCTCCACGGAGTACCAGCGCGCCTTCGATACGGGCGTGCCGGACCCCGTCGTCCTTCGCCGCTGGGTGGACATCCGCGAGGCGCGCAAGCAGCCGTTCTCCGCGGCGGTGGCCGCGCGGCAGCTCGCCGTGTGGGCGCTGGGCGTGGCGCGCGAGGAGACGGTGACAGCGGAGGGCCGCGTGCCCCTGGCCTCCGCGCGGCAGCTGTGCGCGGCGGCCGTCAACGCTCGCTTCGCGGCCGGGGCCATCTCCCGGGCCCGCGCGGCGTCCAACGAGTTCCCCGAGGACCTGGCCGAGTTCGAGCGTCGGGCGGAGGAGGCGCGGCGGCTGGCCGAGGCGCGACTGGCGGACGCGGAGCTGCTCCTGCGTGAGCAGAGCCCGGGCGTGCGCACCTGCGCGGACCGGGGTGTCAGCGAGCGGCTGGAGGGTGGGGTGAAGGAGCGCACCGCGGCGCTGGCCACGGTGGGAACGAAGCTGCCGCAGGTGGGACGGTTGCTCCTGGAGCTGGCGCGGGAGAGAGACCCCTCGCCCCAGGTCCGCGAGGCGGCCTCCGCGCGGCTGACGGCGCTCAAGCCGGTGCCCTGAGCCGACTGATCCGTTCGTCCCCGGAGGGCGGGGCGGTTAGAGTTCGCCGCCCCATGGTCACCCAGCCCACCCCTCGGACCGTCGCTCCGACGAGCGCCTCGTCGCGCATCGACTACGCCGGCCTGCTCAACGAGGAGCAGCTGCGGGCGGTGGAGGCGGAGGCCGGGCCAGTGCTGGTCATCGCCGGCGCGGGCTCCGGCAAGACGCGCACGCTCACGTTCCGCGTGGCGCGTCTGCTGGAGCGTGGCGTCCAGCCCGAGAACCTCCTGCTGCTGACCTTCACCAACAAGGCCGCGCGGGAGATGACCCGGCGGGTGGCGGACCTGGCGGGCTCGTTCGCGGACGTGCGGCGCATCCTCGGAGGGACCTTCCACCACGCGGCGCACCTGCTCCTGCGCCAGCACGCGGGGATGCTGGGCTACTCGGACCGCTTCACCGTGCTGGACCGGGAGGATGCCCGGGACTTGATGGTCACCTGTCTGGCCGAGCGCAAGCTCAAGAGCGACAAGCGCTTCCCCCGACCGGAGCTGGTGTTGGACCTGGTGTCGCTGGCCACCAATCTCCAGCAGGCCGTCTCCGAGGTCCTCTTCGACCGGCGGCCCCAGTTTCTTCCCCTGGCCCCGGAGATCCTCGCGACGGCGGCGCGCTACCGGCAGCGCAAGGCGCAGCTGCACCTGATGGACTTCGATGACCTGCTGCTCAACCTGAAGCGGCTGCTCACCGAACACCCCACGGTGCGCGCCCAGCTCACCGAGCGCTTCCACAGCGTCCTCGTGGACGAGTACCAGGACACCAACAAGCTCCAGGGAGAGCTGGTGGATCTGCTCGCCGGCGAGCGCCGTGACTTGACGGTGGTGGGGGACGACTGCCAGTCCATCTACAGCTTCCGGGGCGCGGACTTCTCCAACATCATCGGCTTTCCCGAGCGCCATCCCGGCTGCGCCGTCTTCACGCTCACTCGCAACTACCGCTCGACCCCTGAGGTCCTCCAGCTCGCCAACGCGGCCATCTCCCGCAACGAGCGGCAGTTTCCCAAGACGCTCGTCGCGGAGCGTCCTTCGGGGGCCCGTCCCGTCGTCGTCCCCGCGCTCGACGCCGCTGACCAGGCCGCCTGGGTGGCCCGCCGCGTCCTGGAGCTGCGCGACGGGGGCCTGTCCCTGGAGGCGATGGCCGTCCTCTATCGCGCGCACAACCACTCGCTCGAACTCCAACTGGAGCTCACGCGCCTGGGCATCCCGTTCCGGGTCCGCTCGGGGGTGCGGTTCTTCGAGCAGCCCCACGTCAAGGACGTGCTGGCCCACCTGCGGCTGGTGAACAACCCCGGGGATGAGCTCGCCTTCAAGCGGGTGGTGCGCGCGGTGCCCGGGGTGGGGCCCACGACGGCGGAGCACCTGTGGACGTCCCTTCGCGCGCTGCCGGAGGGACTGTCCCTGGCGGAAGGCCTGGCGCGCGACGAGGTCCGGACCCATCTGTCGCGCAAGTCGCGCCCGGGCTTCGAGCGCTTCGCCGTGCTGATGGGTCGGCTCGGACGTCCGGAGGCCGCGGCTGACCCGGGTCGACTCATCGAGGAGGTGTTGGCGGGAGGGTACGCGGAGGTCCTCGCGGCGGAGTCCTCACCCGAGGAAGGCCGGGAGGACGACCTGCGGCAGCTGGCCGAGTACGCGCGCCGGCTCGAGGACCTGCCCCGCTTCCTGTCGGAGCTCGCGCTCGTCGCGGAGTTCGCCGCGAAGGAGGCCCTGGGGGCCGGGGCTCCCGGAGACGTCCTGACACTCACCACCGTCCATCAGTCCAAGGGGCTGGAGTGGCGGGCCGTCTTCGTCCTCTGGCTGGTGGACGGGCGGTTTCCCATGTCCCAGGCCGCCCGCTCGGCGGAGGAGGAAGAGGAGGAGCGACGACTCTTCTACGTCGCCACCACCCGGGCCCGGGACCACCTGGCGCTGGTGTACCCCTTGTCGGTGCTGCCCCGGGAGGGGGAGCGCATCCTCCTGCGGCCGTCCCGCTTCCTGGAAGAGCTGCCAGCCGGGGAGGGGGCTCCCTATGATCGGCTCGTCCTGGCTTCCGCCGAGGCGGTACTGGGGGGGCTCCCCCTGGGGTTGGCTGGGCCTGGGCCGATGGGGTCCGAGCCGGAGGACTGAGCGGACGCCCAGAAACGCGCGCGCGAAGTCGCGACGTGATACAGAGTGGGACGAGGGCGTGCGTCTTGTGACCCGCGCCTGTGAACTTCATGGCGGACAGACCTCGCATCGTCGGGATTGACCTGGGCACCACCAACACGCTGGTGGCGTCCGTGCGCAACCGCATCCCGAAGATCGTCCCCACGGACCGCGGCAATCTCATCCTCCCCTCCGTCGTCGCCCTGTCGTCCAAGGGTGACCTGCTGGTGGGTGGGGTGGCCAAGGATCAGATGGTCACCAACCCCCGCAACACGCTGTGGGGGACCAAGCGGCTCATCGGACGGAAGTACCATTCCAAGTCCGTGGAAGACCTCCGCGGTGCCTTCCCGTACGACATCGTCGAAGGCCCTGGCGGTGACGCCGCGGTGATGTTGGACGGCAAGCTCTACTCGCTGCCCCAGGTCTCCAGCTTCGTGTTGTCCCAGCTGAAGACCATCGCCGAGCAGTTCCTGGGCGGTCCCATCGACGCGGCCGTCATCTCCGTCCCGGCCTACTACAACGACAACCAGCGCCAGGCGGTGAAGGAGGCGGGCCGGTTGGCCGGCTTCGACGTCAAGCGCATCGTCAACGAGCCGACGGCGGCGGCGCTGGCCTACGGTTTCAACCGGGGCCTGGACCAGAAGATCCTCGTCTATGACCTGGGCGGCGGCACCTTCGACGTCTCCGTCCTGCACCTGTCCGGCAATGTCTTCGAGGTGCTCGCGACGGGCGGCGATACCTTCCTGGGCGGCGCGGACTTCGACAACCGCATCATGGAGTACGTGCTGGAGCGCTTCCGCGAGGAGACCAAGGTCGACCTCGCCGAGAACCCCATCGCGCTCCAGCGCATCAAGAACGCCGCCGAGGCGGCGAAGATCGACCTGACGCTCATCCCCAACGTCGTCATCGACCTGCCCTTCATCGACGAGCGCAAGGGCAAGCCGTTGGACCTGCGCATCCCCCTGACGCGCGAGTTCCTCAACAGCCTCACCGGCGACCTGGTGGACCGGACGTTCGACATCTGTGATCGCGTGCTGGCGGAGAAGGGCATCGCCCGCTCGGAGATCGACGAGATCATCCTCGTCGGCGGGCAGAGCCGGATGCCGCTCGTGCAGCAGAAGATCCAGGCTCACTTCGGCAAGCCGCCTCGCAAGGGCGTGCACCCCGACGAGTGCGTGGCCCTGGGCGCGGCGCTGCTGGGTGACTCGCTGGGCAGCATCGACGCGGTGACGCTGCTGGACGCGCTGTCCATGCCCATTGGCTACGCGCTGCCCAACGGTCGCGTGAAGCGCATCATCGAGAAGAACTCGCTCATCCCCATGGTGAAGAGCTTCCGCCTGCCTCCTCCCAAGGAGCCCGGCGCGCCCTTCATCGAGCTGGACATCTTCCAGGGCGACAGCGACCTGATGGTGGACAACGAGTACCTGGGCACCGTCCGTGTTCCTTCCGCCGCCGCCGGTCGCAAGATCGACTTCCGCCTCACCGAGGAGTGTCTGCTCCAGGTGATGGTGGAAGAGGCCAGCGGCATGCGGAAGGTGGACCTGGCGACCCGAGACACCCCGGAGCAGCTCAAGAAGGCGCTCCAGGAGGTCGTCATCAAGCGCGACACCCAGCCGGTGCCCAGCTCCAACGGCACCAACGATGACCGGGGCCTCCTCTCGAGCATCAAGAGCATCTTCCGGAGAGGTTAGTGGGGCATGGCGAAGTTCCCGTCGAAAGAGTGGCTGGACGAAGCGGTCCGGCTCACGAACGAAGATCCCGAGTGCGCGGTGGCCGGCAGGGGCTGGAAGGGCGACTTCGGGGCGGTCATCGAAGCGGAGCCCGGCAAGCTGGCGAAGGCGTTCGTCATCCACGTCGTCCCCGGTGACTGCCGCATCGAGAAGGCGCGTGTGCTCGCGGACCCGGACGACCTGGATGAGCTCGAGCCCATCTATCTGGCGCGCGCCCCGTACACCGTCTGGAAGCAGCTGCTCCAGGGGACGTTGGACCCGGTGGAGGCGGTGCTCAAGCGCCGCATCACCATGAAGGGTGACCTGCAGCCGCTCATCGAGCGCATGAAGTACAAGGGCATCGCGGACCGAGTCTTCGCGAAGCTGCAGACGCAGTTCGTCGACGAGCCGTAGGCCGGGGGGCAATCATGGGTATCCGTGACGACTTGAAGAAGCAGGCGCTGGAGGTCTCCAGCAAGGCGGTGGAGAAGCTGATGGCCGACGAGAGTCGCGCCATGGCCATCGCCAACGCCATTGGCAAGGTTCAGCGTGGCAAACAGGCGCTGGACCGGGGCCAGGAGGAGCTGTTGAAGGCGTTCCACTTCGCGCCGCGCAGCGAGTTCAAGGCCGTGGGAAAGCAGCTCTCCGGACTCAAGCGTCGGCTGCGCGAACTGGAAGAGAAGCTGGATGGGCTGTAGTTGAAATTGCGTTGACACCCACGGGGGCAGATGGCATTTACCCCCTCGTCGCGTCTCGGTCGCACACGAAGCGCGGGCGCATAGCTCAGTGGTAGAGCACTGCCTTCACACGGCAGGGGTCGCAGGTTCAAGCCCTGCTGCGCCCAACAGAAGAGGCCGTGAATCCAAGGGGAAACCCAAGGGTTCACGGCCTCTTCGCTTTTCGGCTCAGGCAGCGCCGGATGTCTCTTTGGAGCTTCGGCTCGGCGCGCCCGGGCATGGACTCCCAGGCGCGCCGCGAGTTCCCCGTGCGGGGTGGACTTCAGGTCTCCGACGGCTTGGCGAGCGGCTCGGCGCCGGGCGTCACCGGCGCGTGGGGCGGCGTGTTCCGCGACTTGATCAGCGACGCGACGATGCTGACGCCCAGCAGGCCGGCGATGACGCCCAGGGACACCGCGGGGTGGATCTTCACGAAGTCGATGATGGCCATCTTCGTGCCCACGAAGACGAGCACGCCCGACAGGCCCACCTTCAGGTAGCTGAACTTCTCCACCGCCCCGGCCAGGAGGAAGAACAGCGAGCGCAGGCCGAGGATGGCGAAGATGTTGGACGTGAAGACGATGAACGGATCCCGCGTGACGGCGAAGATGGCGGGGATGGAGTCGAGCGCGAAGAGGATGTCCGACGCCTCCACCAGGATGAGCGCCATCAACAGCGGCGTGGCCAGCTTGCGGCCGTTCTCCACGGTGAAGAAGTGGTGCCCGTCGAAGCGGGGCGTGGAGGGGATGGTCCGCCGCGCCATCTTCATCATCCACCCGTCCTCCGGGTGGTCCTCCTTGTTGCGCTGGAAGAAGAGCTTCAGGCCCGTGAGGATGAGGAACGCGCCGAAGACGTAGATGAGCCAGTGGAAGCGCTCCAGCATGGCCACGCCCGCGAAGATCATGATGGCCCGCAGGACCAGCGCGCTGAGGATGCCCCAGAAGAGCACCCGGTGCTGGTACAGCGCGGGGATGCGCAGCGCGGAGAAGATGACGACGAAGACGAAGATGTTGTCGACGGAGAGCGACTTCTCGATGAGGTAGCCGGTGAGGAACTCCACCGCCGGACCCCCGCCGAACTTCCACCACAGCCCCGCGTTGAACACGAGCGCCAGGCTGATCCACACCGTGCTCCAGCCCAGCGCCTCCTTGAAGCCGACCGCGTGGGCCTTCCGGTGGAAGACGCCCAGGTCCAGGGCGAGCATGGCGATGACGAAGGCAATGAAGCCGCCCCACAGGGCGGGACTGCCGACGGTTTGTAGGGATTCCATAGGTGGATTTCAGATAAGAGCGCCCGTTCTCATCGACAAATAGGGATTCCGGTTGCGCTCCATCGAGAAAACCTAAGGGATGCCGGGAGCGGATGGAGGCCTGTCCCGGGAGGGGCCGGCCCGAGGGGGGCTGGAGCGGGCGACGCTGGCTGGGGAAGGGTTGCGGGACGTGGTGGGTTTCGGCCCGTCCGGTTGGAACTCGACAGTCACCGGGCCATTGAGACCAACCAGGCGTCCGCGCCCGGAGGCATTTCTGGCCTCCGGCGGGATGGGCGCGGCGAGGGCTCGCAGGGCGATTGGCGTCCGCGGCTCCTGTCACTCTCGTGGCCCCTCGAAGAAGGACCGCCCTTTTGACCCGGAACCGTCTTCTCTCCTCGATTTGCGGGGCCTTGCTTGCCCTGTCCGCCACGGCTTGTGGCGCTGACTCCTCTGGTACGACGTCTCCCGGCAGTGGCACCGAGCCACCTTCCGAGCAGCCCCAGGTCCCCACGCCTGACCCCACGCCTACGCCGGACCCAACGCCGACGCCGAATCCGGACCCGACGCCAACGCCCAATCCGGACCCGACGCCAACGCCCAATCCGGATCCGACACCGACGCCCGATCCGGATCCGACGCCAACTCCCAATCCGGACCCCACGCCCGAGCAGCCAGGCGCGGACAAGTTTGGCGTGACGATGCTCTATCCCTCCAAGGCAGGGGGCGAGGCCTGGGCGCTGTCGGACAACCCCACGTCGGACTCGCGGTTCGATCCCCAGGGCACCATCACCCGCAACTCGGATGGCTCCTGGAAGATGAAGAGCAGCCAGGTTCGCATGGGTGTCACCACGTCGACGGGTTACTCGGCGGCGAAGATCCCCACCTATGACCGGGACGTGCTGGCCAGCCGTGGCTACATGCAGGCGGCGAACGATTGGAAGAACCTGGAGATGACGGGCTTCGTGAAGCTCAACTCCGCCTCCGACGGCTCGGACAACTTCGACTGGTATGCGCGGGGCGGGAAGCACAACGACAAGGAGTCGGGGTGTGAGGGCAGCAGCTACAAGGGCGGTCTGCACTACGACGGCCGTGCCCGCTGGCAGAAGGAGACGTGGCACGTGTCCTACGAGCAGGCGCCCTACAAGCCCGCGACGTCGGCGTTGAAGGGCCGCTGGGTGGGCTTCAAGGCGGTGATGCGCAACACCACCGTCAGCGGCAAGGAGGCCGTGAAGCTGGAGCTGTACGTCAACGAGAACGCCGACAAGGTGACGTGGAAGAAGGTCCACGACATGGTCGACGCGGGAGACTGGGGCGGTGACGCCGAGCACTGCGGTGGTTCCGTCGGTCCCATGCCCATCACCTGGGGTGGCCCCATCGCCACGTTCCGCTGGGACAACGCGGAGGACGTCGACTTCAAGTGGCTGTCCGTTCGTGAAATCCAGCCGTAGTTGATGGGGCGTCACGGACCGCGGTGGACGCGGCCGTGTCAGGGCGCGGAGGGCGGAAGCCTTCCGCGCCCTTTTTCGTGTCCGGGGGCTTCATGTCTCCGCGCCAACGAGGTGCGAGACCCCAAGGCAGGTGGCCGGAGTGTCCGGGAACGCGCAGCCTTCTTCGCGCCGGCGCGGGAGCGGACGGCATCCGAGGGTGTGGGCGCGGCGCTTCGCCGGTCCACTTCGGGCGAGGGGCGGCGTTCATGCGAATCACCTTCCTGGGCCATGCGGGCTTCGCCGTGGAAACCGCGCGGAGCGTCGTCGTCATGGACCCGTGGCTGACCGAGCGGGGCGCCTTCGACTCGGCGTGGATGCAGCTGCCGCGCAACCACCACCTGGCTCCGCGCGTGCGCGAGCTGCTGGAGACGCCGGGCCGGGAGCGCTTCCTCTACGTCAGCCACGAGCACAAGGACCACTTCGACCCGGAGTTCCTGGCCACGCTCCAGCGCCGCGACTTCACGGTGGTGATTCCTCGCTTCCTGCGCTCGGAGCTGCAGGACATCTTCGCGAAGTACGGCTGCAAGCGCGTCATCGCCTGTGAGGACGGCCGCGAAATCCCCTTCAAGGGGGGCTACCTCAAGCTCTACGTGTCGGAGCAGGGCACCAACCGGGACTCAGCCGTCATGGTGCGAGGGGACGGCCAGTGCTTCATCAACCTCAACGACTGCAAGCTGCATGACCGCCTGGCGCGCATCACCGAGGAGGAGGGGCCCATCGACGTCTTCACGGCCCAGTTCTCCGGCGCCATCTGGCATCCCACCTGTTACGAGTACTCGCCGGAGACGTACGCGGCCATCTCGCTGAAGAAGCGCGACAGCAAGTTCGAGGCGGTGGCGCGGGCGCTGGAGGTGGTGCGCCCTCGGGCCTACCTCGCGTCCGCGGGGCCGGCGTGCTTCCTGGACCCGACGCTGTTCCACCTCAACTTCGAGAAGGTGAACATCTTCCCCAATGCCACCACGCTGTTCCGGTTCCTGGAGCAGCGCCTGCCGGGGGCCGCGTCGAAGTACCTGGAGCCGATGCCCGGGGACGTGCTGGACATCGGCTCGCTGGACTTCGTCTCACTGGACCAGGAGCGCGTGACGCAGGAGGGCTTCGATGCGTACCTCCGGAAATACGCGGACGACATGGCGCCGCTGTTCCGGGAGCGCCGCCGCAACATGCTGCGCGCGGAGGTGGATGAGATTCACGCGCGGCTGCGCGTGGAGCTGCAGCGCAAGCTGGACCTGTTGGACCTGCACGAGCGCGTGGGCATGCCCCTGTACGTGGAGCTGACGGAGCTGCCGGAGCGGTTGTTGCGGGTGGACTTCAAGGGCCGGCGCGTGGACGAGGTCTCCGAGCTTCGCGAGACGACGCGCTACACGATGAAGGTCTCCGCTGCGGACATGGTGCGAGTGCTCGACCGGAAGCTGACGTGGGAGGACTTCCTGCTGTCGTTCCGCCTGCGGCTGAGCCGGTCGCCAGACGTCTACGAGCCCATCCTCCATGGCTTCCTGGGGGTGGAAATCGAAGACATGCGCGCCTTCTGCGAAGGCGTGCGCTCCACGGAGTCGCAGCGCGAGCGAACGGTGGTGTCCGTGGGGCAGAAGCGCTTCTCCGTGCAGCGGTTCTGTCCGCATCAGGGCGCGGACCTGGCGGAGGGCTGGGTGGAGGAGGGCAAGTACCTCGTCTGTCCTCGCCACCGCTGGCAGTTCGACCTGGACGACGGAGGTCGCTGCTTGATGAATGGCTCCACGCTCTGCGCGGAGCCGGCGACGGACGTCGTTCCCGAGGAGACGGAGAAGCCCACCGTCCCCGCGCCAGTCGTCGAGCCTCGCGTGTAGATCGCGGACGCGAGGTGTGAGGTGGGGCGCTCAGGGCTCGAAGCTGACGCCGCCCTGAGCGAGGAATGGATGCCAATGCGCGCCAGCCTCGCGTTCACGGTGACGTTCTGAGCTCCCGCCGGCCGAGGTCTTTTCATGGATGGCTTGGAATAGGCTGGCAGGAGGAGCGTCTGACCCACTCGGGAATCCCTGGGTTCTGGTGGATGTCTGTCTGTGTATCGGAATGAATCCGGGGATTCATGGGAGCCGGTGGATTCATCGGGCGTCCCTGGGTGAAAAGGTGAGCCCGGCGGCGGGTATGGGCGGTATTTTCGGTCCGCCATGTCTCATGCCCCCAAGCCCCCGAAGAAGATGGATGTCGCCAGGCTGATGAAGAAGGTGGACGGCCTGCTCGACGAGTCGCCGCCTCAACTGGATGACGCGGTTCCCCTTCTGCGCCAGGTGCTGGAGGCCGAGCCAGACCGACTGATGGCGTTGCACTCCCTGAGCTGGGCGCTGGACGCCTCGCGTCGCACCGATCCTCGTCGCTGGGAGCGAACGCTGAAGGCGGAGCACTGGAGGGCCAGGGACCGCGTCCTCGAGCTGACGCGAGGCACCCGGGCCGGTGGCGACCTGAGCGATGCCCAGCGGGCGCGCTCGCTGGCCCTGAGCCTGTGGGCGGAGGAGGTCGTCGGGGGCAGTCCCACGGACGCCCAGCTCGACGCCGTGGAGGCCGCGTTGGAGGAGGCCGAGGGGCTGCGCCCGCTGCCGGACCATGCGCGGGCGCGCCGGGGGCTCGACGCCTGGCGCACCTTGCGGAAGGGCCCGGGGACGAAGGGCTACGAGAAGCTGCTCGCCGTGCTGGAAGCGGCGCCCGAGCAGCGAACCCTCGACGTGGAGGACGACGGCCCGGATTGCTTCAGCGGTCTGCAGGGGGCCTTCTCCGACGAGGGCTTCGTGGCGTGGCTGCGAAAGCAGAAGCCGGCGGCGCGGCCCAAGGGGAAGAAGGCCCGTCAGCTTGACGCGGGCCTGCTGCTCGCGGCGGGGCAGGACGCCGCCCCGTTCTTCGGCCCGTTCTTCGGCGGAGGTCGAGTGGCCCGGGTGCTGGCCTTGCGCGCGCTGGGCGCGAACCTGGACGTCCAGGACGAGGATGAGCAGGGGCTGCTCCACCTGGCCGCCCGCGTGGATGACGCGGCGCTGGTGCGGGAGTTGCTCGCCCTGGGACTCTCCACGTCCGCCGTCGCCGCCGAGTCGGCCACGCCGCTGCACCTCGCGGCCGAGGATGGCGCGGTCTCCTGCATCCCCGTGCTCATCAAGGGCGGAGCCCAGGTGGATGCGCTCGACGAGAATGGACGCACCCCGCTCTTCAACGCCCAGGTGCCTGAGGTGGCCCAGGCCCTGCTCGACGTGGGCGCCGACCCCAACGGGGGCGATGGCTGGACACCGCTGCACCAGCACGTGTGCTTCCTGGACCGGGAGCCGGTCATCGAGCTCCTCCTTCGCGCGGGCGCGGACGTCACGCGCAAGGACGCGGGGGAGAAGACCCCCGCCCAGGAAGCGCTGCGCCACAAGAACCCGCGGCTCGCCGAACTCCTGGGGGCGCCGCGGCCGCCGGGCGGAAGGAAAGCCACACTGGCGAAATGATGAGACCTGGTTCGCCCCGGCGCTTGCGGGAATCCCGTATGCGCTGGGGTCGGACGTCGATGTTTGTGGCATTCCATGTCACACGCCGCCAGCTGAGAGGCATTGTTTGTAGCGCTTCATGTCACATGAGGGTCCCGCCTGCCGTGGGTCGTGTGTGGCATGGCTGTGTTTGGATGGATATTGACGCCGGGATTGGAACGCCTGTGCCAGTCGTGGCAACGTCAGACGAATCACATATCGTGCTCCTGGGTGTCATCGAGCCCGATGCCACCTCTCTCCCAATCCGGAGGTATGTGATGTCTCTGTCGAGAATCGCTGGCAAGCAGTGGCTGTGGTTGTGCGGTCTGCTCGGAGGCGCGGTGGTGCTCGGTGGCGGCTGTGGCGCGCCTGACGCGGAGGTCGAGCCTCAGCCCTCCGTGGAGCAGGCGCGTCCGCTCGTCCAGTGTACGCCCTCGTCGACGGGCCTGACGGCCTGTGGCGTCGTCACGACGGCCACGGGCGCGCCGGTCGCTGGCGCGATGGTGGACCTGCGTGGCATTGGGACGCTCACGGCCGCGGATGGCTCGTTCTCCGTGTCCGCGCCGGCGCCGATGGGCTCCGCGCTGACCATCACCGCGCCGGGGTACATGCCCCACGTCGGCGCCATCACGCGCAACGTGCTCGGGGCCCGGTTCGTGCTCCACACGCTCCACCGTCAGACCTTCACTGGCGGCACCCCCACGGTGGCGGACCCGCGCAGCGGCGCCTCCATCCAGGTGAACCTGAGCGCGCTCCAGGGACCCTCCGGTGAGCAGCCCCTCCCCCCGTTCACGGTGGGCGTGCGCTACATCGACACGGGCCTGCTCGCGATGCCGGGCGCGGACGCCGCCATCAACCGCGCGGGCCAGACGGTCTTCCTGGAGTCGCGTGGCGCCATCTACACGGAGGTGCGCGACGCCAAGGGCACCCTGCTCAAGCTGCGCGCGGGCGCGACGGCCCGCATCTTCATCCCGCTCACCAACGACATGGCCGGCTCCGCGCCGAGCTCCATCGCGCTGTGGTCCATGGGTGTCGGCACCAACGTGTGGAACCAGCAGGCCACCCCCGCCACGCGGGCGCCCAACCCGACGCAGTGCGGGGTGCGTGAGACCGTCACGTGTGACCCTGACGACTGCAGCCGCATCTCGTCCACCGGCTTCGGGGGCAACACCAGCGAGATTGGCTTCGTCAACGCGGACATCGAAAAGACGAACCCCGCCTGTCTGCGCGTGGTGGTGAACGCCGCGTCGCTGCCGCCCGGCACCGTGCTGCCCATCTGCCTGGAGCTGGAGATTCCGATCCCCACCGGTGGGACGCAGACGCGCAACATGTGCGTGGGGGCGGGCACCGACGTCCTCTACAACCTGCCGGCCAACGTCAACGTCACCGTGCGCCAGGCCTCTGGCTTCGGGTGTCCGCCGCCGCCCAGCGGCAGCGTGACGGTGAACACGGGAGCGCCGTGGGGCGGCGCCGGCGTGCCTGCTTCCCCCGGCCAGTGCAATGGCGTGCTGACGCTGCCGCCGCTGCCTTGACCTGAGTCGATGGTTTCAAGGGGCTCCGGCGTGCTCGCGCGCCGGAGCCTTGTCGTCGCCGAAATGAAGGGTGCCGTGTCCGGAAAGGTCGCCGTCCAGCAGCCGACAGCCATCCGCGACTGACAGGCGATTACGAGCCCCCGCCCGAACGGAGACCATCCCGGCCTCCGAATGCGTGCCATTCCCACAGGGCGAACCCCCTTCCGTCGACGTCGTGTGGCTGTCATTGGCGCGGGGGTCGCGCGCGACGCCGTCATGCTTGTTCGGGGCGACCGCTGGGGAGCGCCTCGCAACGCCGCGGTGACCGTCGCGCCTTCCATGCCGCCAGCCCTGCCGCTGAGTTCCCCGCGCTCCGCGCTGCTCCAGGGCGCGCTGACGGGCCTGGCGCCGCCGCGTGGTTTTTCTGTCCGGGCTTGATGCGTGCTCGGGCTCGAAGCAGCTTCACCACCCCAGTCGGAGGTATCCCAGATGAGGGATGTCGCGCATTCCACCCTGTCTCTCCATGAGTCCCGAAGCAGTGCGGCGGAGCTCGTCCGGAGCATCCTGCCCATCCTCTATGGCGTCGACGAGCGCCCGCCTCGGGCGGCCGCGACGAAGCACTACCATCCCGATGCCACCTTCCAGGATCCGCTCCTCACGGTGCAGGGAATCGAGAGCATCCGGCGGCTCGTCTACGTCAACCGGACGTTCCTCACGGACTGCCGCATCGTGTTCGGGGATGTCGCGGAGACCGTCCGTCCGGACGGCTCGCACGTCGTGCTGGCCGACGTGACGTGCACGCTGGTCTTCAAGCACTTCCTCCTGTGGCGCCCCTGGCAGAAGCTGGTCGGGGATTCCTTCACCTATCAAGCGGTGCACAAGGTCGTGCTCGACGAGGACCTCAAGGTCACCGCGCATGAAGAGCATTTCAGCGTGAGGTCCGTGCTCGATACCGTCCCGGTGGGCCGCGCGCTGTATGCGCTGCTCCGCAAGGTGGATGCCGGCTGTACGTCGGACTTCGGCTACACGCTGAACCAGTACATCGCCGGGGACCGGTCCATCCGCACCGTGCTCTGAAGTGTCGCCCGAGCGCTTCGGCCCTCGCCGAGGCGCGCCGGGACCCGACGCGAGGGCTTCGCGCGAGTCAGGGCGTCCGGGCCAGCGTGTCCGCCTTGAGGTGTCCCAGGTCCGTGCGAGCCCCGCCCTCGATGACGAAGGGGCGCTTGTCGAGACTCCCCTCCATCGTCAGGAAGTGCTCTCCCGGGGGAAGACCCGCCACGATGAAGCGCCCGTCCGCCCCCCGGAAGGACATGGGGTGGTAGATCCAGTCGTCGACGTTCAGGCGCGGGCCCACGACATACGTCCCCTCCTGGGTGACGTCGACGTGGCCGACGACGGCGCCGGTGTCCTCCAAGCGGATGTCCGCGACCACCCTCTGGCCCTCGGTGGCCGTGACGGTGACGCTGCCGGCGCGGCCGTCATCGAGCCACGCATGGACGACGGTCTGCGTCCCCACGACGGGATTCACCACGAAGGCCGAGCCCTCGAAGCGGATCTGGCTGAAGTAACGAGGGCTCTGACTGCAGCCTCTCCAGTACTGGGTGGGCTTCATCACGGAGATGCGTGCCCCCTTCGCGGGCGTGCCGTCCGGCATGAGGACATGACCCGCCAGCTCGAAGTAGTGCGGCACCGGAGGATGGGGTGGCCCGATGGTGACTCCGTGGACGTTCGAGTCATACGGAACCTTGATGGACAGCGGGACTCCGGGGGCCAATTCCACCTTCTTCCATCCGTCGAGGGTCGACCAGCCGTGGACGCCGCTCACGTGCGCGGTGTGGCTTCCCACCTCGACGTTGCCGGTCCAACCGCCATCGTCCTGACGCCGCAGCGGAACGCCGACGGAGACGGATTCGATGACATCCACGTTGTTGGACTTCTTGAACCGGGACCAGCGGCGATTGCGGCTGCGCGAGGGTTGGACTGTCACGGTGGTGAAGCCCGCGAACTGGATGTCCAGCCGAGCCTCCTCTCCCGCTTTGACGTCGAGGTCGCGACCCAGCCCCTGGCCCTCGGGGGAGAAGGGATGGATGTAGACGGGGCCCGGCGAAACGCCATCCAGGCGGTAGTGGCCTTGCGCGTCCGTGATGGCCTGGGTGGGCATCCACTTCTCGACCGAGCGCTCGCCCCTGGCCATCAATCGCACCCCCTGGGCGGGCGTCCCATCGAGCTTGCGCACCTGTCCGGTGACGGTGGCGCCGGGAGGCAGCGCCAGGTGGGCGGTGATGGTTCCTCCGGCGACGAGGCCCACGTCCGGCTCGCAGTCCTCGCCGTGCCCCGCGCCGCGCGCGCAGAGGTGGAAGTGCCCGGGGAGCGCGGCGGGGAACCGCGCCAGGCCCTGCTCATCCGTGAGCGCGGACTCCAAGGGATTGGCCAGGTCGACGGGCTCGCGAATGATGGCGACCATGGCTCCCGCGAGAGGCCGCTGGTCCTGGGCGGAGACGACGCGGACCTCCGCGAGTCCCGTCCCATCCCGCGTGGGCGGCGTCAGTGGTGGACGAGGCCTGGGCGCGGAGGGGCTCGCGGGAGGGGCCGTGGGT
>NZ_VIFM01000140.1 GCF_006636215.1 Myxococcus llanfairpwllgwyngyllgogerychwyrndrobwllllantysiliogogogochensis
GAGGCATTGGCGGCGGTGTCGGCGGGGGCACGGGGACGGACAGCGCCCTGAGACCCACGCAGCCGCCGTTCGCGGGAATCCTCTCGGCCTCCGTGCCGCTGTTCGACCTGCAGGCCATTGACGCACGGCGCACGGCGAGGGAGGCCCAGCGCGCCGCGGCGTGGTCGCTCGCGGAGACGCGGCGTCAGCTCAGCGGCGCGCTCGCCCGGGCGCTGGTGCAGGTGGCCGCGCAGGAGCGACTGGCCGAGGTCAACCGCGTCAACCTGCGCACCGCGCTGGAGCGGCTCGCCCTCGCACAGCGGCGGTTGGATTTGGGCGCGGGCACCCGGTTGGACGTGGTGCGCGTGAAGCAGGACGCCGAGTCCGCGCGCGCCCTCGTCGTGTTGGGTGACGAGAATCTACGACAGGCGCGCGAGGCGCTCGGGCTCTCACTCGGGTTGCCGCAGGCGGTGGGCCTGGCGAAGGGCGTGCGCGTGGACGAACTGCTCCAGAGCGCGCGGAAGGACTGCCGCCAGCTTCCAGAACTGGAGGGGCGCTCGGACCTGGCGGCGGCGCGCTCGCGCTTCAGGGTGGCGCAGCGGCAGGTCAGCTCGGTGAAGGCGCAGTACGCGCCCTCGATATCGCTGACGAGCACGACCATTGCCCTCACGGTGGAGGACGACTTCGTCAACGTGCCCATCTGGAACATCGGAGCCAGCCTGCTCCTGCCCTTCTGGGACGGCGGGGCACGCGAGGGACTGCTGCGACAGTCCCGCGCGGAGGCGGAGGTCGCGCGCCAGCAGGTGGTTCAACTGGAGCGCTCCGTCACGGTGGAGGTCACCCAGGCGCGGCGTGGCGTGAAGGTCTCCCAGGCCTCGCGGGACATCTCGTCGCAGGAGCGGGTACTGGCCGAGGAGAACGACAGGCTCACCCGACGCAGTTTCGAGGTGGGCACGGGCACCAGCCTGGAGCTCATCCAGACAGCGGCGGCGCTGCGACAGGCGGAGCTGGCGCTGGTGGTGCGCGAGTTCCAGTTGGAGCAGGCGCGCGTCGAGGCATTCCTTGCGGAGGCGGCATGCGACTGGTGAGGACATGGTGCGCGGTGGCGCTGGCGCTGGCGGGGTGCAAGGGCTCGAAGGAGGGGGACGGCCCCCAGGGCGGGCAGGCCGGCGCGGGTACGGCCCTGTCCGTGCAGACGCTGGCGCTGTCACCCGGCGAGGTGCAGGAGGCGGGTGAGTACGTGGGCACGCTCATCTCCCGCAGCAGCATCTCCCTGTATCCCCAGGTCGCCGGCTACGTGCAGGCGATTCCGGTGCGGCCCGGCTCTCGCGCGCAGCGCAACGAGGTGCTGCTGGTGGTGGACCCGCGCAGGGAGCAGGCGGGGCTGCGCGCCACCCAGGCCCAGCGCGCGTCGGCGCTGGCGCAGCGCGAGTTCGCCCGGCGCACCCGGGAGCGCAGCGCGCAGTTGCTCAAGGAAGGGCTCCAGAGCCGCCAGGACTATGACCAGGCGGTGGCGCAGGCGCAGCAGGCGGAGGCGAGCGCGCGGGCGATTGAAGCGCAAATCCAGTCGCAGCGCGTGCAGCTCGGCTTCTACGAGGTGAGCGCGCCCTTCGCGGGCGTGGTGGGAGACATCCCGGTGAAGGTGGGCGACTACGTCACGCCGCAGACGCGGCTCACCTCGCTGGACCAGAGCAAGGTGCTGGAGCTGTCCGTGCAGGTGCCGGTGGACCGCGCCCAGCGCGTGCAGGTGGGGAAGACGCCGCTGGAGGTGCTGGACACGGAAGGCAAGGTGCTGGTGTCCGCGCCCGCCTTCTTCGTGGCGCCCACGCCCGCCGCGACGACGCAGTTGGTGGAGGTGAAGGCCGCCTTCGAGAACACGGGCAGGCTGCGCGCGGGGCAACTGGTGCGCGCGCGCGTGGTGTACGCATCGCGCGAGGCGCTCACCGTTCCCACCGTCGCGGTGACTCAAATCAGCAGCCAGTCCTTCGTGTACCTGGTGGGCTCGGCCGACGGAGGCACCGTCGCGCAGCGCACGCCACTGGACGTGGGAGAAGTCACGGGCAACGACTACGAGGTGACGGGAGGGCTGGACGCCGGGGCCCAGGTGGTGGTGACGGGGTTGCAGTTGCTGCGCGATGGCCAGCCCATCAAACCCACGCCCGCGAAGCCCGAGGGCCAGGGTGTGGGCGGCGCCTCCGACGCGGGCCAGTGAGAGGACGGCATGTTCACTGACTTCTTCATCCGCAGGCCCATCTTCGCCAGCGTGCTGTCCATCCTCATCACGCTGACGGGGGCCATCAGCATCCCCTCGCTGCCCATCGAGCAGTACCCGGACCTGTCGCTGCCGGAAGTGCAGGTGACGGCGACGTACATCGGCGCGTCGGCGGAGACGGTGGAGAGCGCCGTGACGACGGTGCTGGAGCGCCAGCTCAACGGCGTCCAGGGGATGCGCTACATCTCCTCCACCAGCAGCAACACGGGGCAGAGCAGCATCACCGTGACGTTCGACCAGGACCGCGATTTGGACATCGCGGCGGTGGACGTGCAGAACCGCGTGGCCACCGCGTCGCCGCAGCTCCCCGCCGCCGTCAACGCGCTGGGCATCACCGTCAACAAGGCGCAGACGCAGCTGCTCATGGCCTTTGGCCTGTTCGACGCGGAGAACCGCTACGACACGGGCTTCCTGAGCAACTACGCGGACGTCTACATCCGCGACGCGCTCCTGCGCGTGAAGGGCGTGGGCGACGTGCGCATCTTCGGCGAGCGGCGCTTCGCGATGCGGCTGTGGCTGGACCCGACGGAGCTGGCGCGGCGCAGGCTGCAGGCCTCCGACGTGGTGGCGGCGCTGAGCACGCAGAACGTGCAGGTGGGCGCCGGACAGGTGGGCCAGGAGCCGGCGCCTCCGGGGCAGAACTTCCAGTTCACGTTGCAGGTGCAGGGGCAGCTCGCCACGGCGGAGCAGTTCGGGGCCATCGTGGTGCAGCGTGGCCAGGATGGCTCGCTGGTGCGGGTGCGGGACGTGGGCCGGGTGGAGCTGGGCGCGGAGAACTACGCGCAGTTGCTGCGCTTCAACGGCCGGGACGCCGTGGGTCTGGGCATCTTCCAGCTCCCGGGCTCCAACGCGCTGGAGGTGCGCGACGGCGTCGTCGCGGAGCTCAACCGCCTGCAGAAGAGCTTCCCCCCGGGCATGAAGTACGAGGCCGCCTTCGACACCACCGTCGCGGTGCAGGCGTCGATTGAAGAGGTGCTCGTCACGCTGGGCGAGGCGGTGCTCCTCGTCGTGCTGGTCATCTTCATCTTCCTGCACGGCTGGCGCAGCGTGCTGGTGGTCGCCACCACGCTGCCGGTGTCACTGATTGGCACCTTCCTCTTCGTCAGCGCGTTCGGCTTCTCGCTCAACACCCTCACCCTCTTCGGCCTCACGCTGGCCACGGGTCTGGTGGTCGACGACGCCATCGTCGTCATCGAGAACGTGGAGCGCACCATGGAGGAGGGCTACTCGCCGCGCGAGGCCACGCAGCGGGGCATGCGCCAGGTGGCCGGCGCCGTGGTGGCCATCGCCCTGGTGCTGTCCGCGGTGTTCGTCCCGGTGTCCTTCTTCCCGGGCACCACCGGCTCCATCTACCGCCAGTTCGCGCTCACCCTCGCCTTCTCCATCAGCCTCTCCGCGCTGGTGGCGCTGACGCTCTCCCCCGCCCTGTGCGCCCGGCTGCTGCGGCCTCAAGAGGGCCAGAAGTGGCTGGCGTTCCGCAAGTTCGACAAGGGCATGGACCGCTTCCGCGACAGCTATGGCCGGCTCCTGGAGAAGCTCATCGGCCCGCTGAAGTGGCCGGTGGTCATCGTGTTCGCGTTGTGCCTCGTCGGCACCGTGCTGGTGTACCGGGCCACGCCCTCCGGCTTCATCCCGGACGAGGACCAGGGCTACATCATCGTCGCCGTGCAGGGCCCGGAGGGCACGTCGCTCGACTACACGCGGCGGGTGCTGCTCCAGACGGAGGACGTGCTGAAGAAGCAGCCCGAAGTCGTGGACATCTTCACCGTGGGCGGCTTCTCGCTCCTGGGCACCGGCGCCAACTACGGCACCCTCTTCGTCAACCTGAAGCCCTGGGACGAACGCAAGACGCGCGAAGCGAGCGTGGCGGGCCTGGTGGAGCGGCTGCGCGGTCCGCTCATCGGCATTGGCGGGGCGCGCGTGCTGCCCTTCCAGCCTCCGGCCATCCGAGGCGTGGGCAGCGTGGGCGGCTTCGAGTTCGTCCTGGAGGACCAACTGGGCGGACGCTCCCTGTCGGACCTGGCGAAGACGACGGAGGCGCTGGTGGGCAAGGCCAACCAGGCCCCGGTGCTGCGCGGGGTGTTCTCCTCCTTCACCGCCAACACGCCGCTGCTCGATATCCAGGTGGACCGGGAGAAGGCGCTGTCGCTCGGCGTGCCGTTGGACTCGCTCTTCTCCACGCTCCAGGTGTACCTGGGCAGCCAGTACGTCAACGACTTCACCTTCTCCAGCCGCGTGTATCGCGTGTACGTGCAGGCGGCGATGCCCTTCCGCAGCGAGCCCAGGGACATTGGCGCGCTCTATGTGCGCTCGGCGGGCGGGGACATGGTGCCGCTGGAGGCCCTGGTGCGAATCAAGCCCATCACCAGCGCGCAGAACATCCAGCACTACAACCTGTATCGCTCCGCGGAATTGAACGGGCAGGCGGCCCCGGGCTCCAGCAGCGGCGCGGCGCTGGAGGCCATGGAGGGCGCGGCGCGCGAGGTGCTGCCGGAGGGGTACACCTACGAGTGGACGGGCCTGTCGCTGGAGCAGAAGGAGGCGGGTGGGCGCGTGCTCCTCATCTTCGGACTCGGTATCGTGTTCGTGTTCCTGGTCCTCTCCGCGCAGTATGAGAGCTTCGCGCTGCCCTTCGTCATCCTCCTCGGGGTGCCGGTGGCCATGCTGGGTGCGCTCGGGTTCCAGAACCTGCGCGGCCTGCAGAACGACGTCTTCTGCCAGGTGGGGCTCGTGATGCTCGTCGGACTCTCCAGCAAGAACGCCATCCTCATCGTCGAGTTCGCCGAGCAACTGCGCCACGAGGGAAGGAGCGTGATGGACTCCGCGATTGAGTCCGCGCGCACGCGCCTGCGTCCCATCCTGATGACGTCGTTCGCCTTCCTCATGGGCGTGGTGCCGCTGGTGCTCGCCTCGGGCGCGGGCGCGGCGGCGCGCAAGTCCCTGGGGACCACCGTGTTCGGCGGCATGTTGCTGTCGACCTTCGTCAACCTCATCTTCATCCCCGTGCTGTACGCGGTGGTGGAGTCCACGCGCTCCCGACTCCTCAAGCGGCACGAACACGCACGGCCCGATGGCGGAGGAACACCACCGCCCAACGAGCCGCCGCGTCCGCAGCCGGCCTGAGCCACGTGGCGGGGCCGATACGACCCAATATCCCAAGCCGGAGGGTTCGCTATCCTCCGGCGATTCATGGCCCGCTCCATGCCCCTCGACGTCCAGCGTCGTCGGCTGTACGCGCTCAAGCGCGCTCCCGCATTGCGGCACACCAGCAACACCGTCCTCCTCCAGATGTTGGATGTGGCCTGGGATGTCACCTGGGCCAAGGACACGGTGCTGTGCGAGGAAGGCCAGGAGGCCCACGGCTTCTTCCTGCTGCTCGAGGGAGAGCTGGAGGCACACCGTGACGGCGAATTGCTGCTGACACTGCGTCCTGGAACCCCACTCGGGTTCGAGGCGCTGATGGGCGGCCACTACTCCGTCACCGCGCGCGCGGCGACCGCCTGCAAGGGCCTCTTCTTTCCACGCGATGGCGTGTGGACGCTCGTCCAGGCACGCGCGGGGCTGAGGCAGGACCTGAAGCGACTGCTGGCTCACGCGGAGCCACCGAAGCAGGAGGACCCGCTGCCGCAGGTGGAGGTGGTGACGTTCGCGAGCGAGGTGCGGGACACGCCGCTGTCCGAGCTCATCGAGCTGGTGGCCAAGGTCATCACCCACGACTTCAAGGACCGGGTGTTGCTGGTGCGCACGGCGGAGTCGGGCTCGGACGAGCTGCCGGTGAAGGGCGCGGACGGCGTGCTGCGCGCCACGGTACCGGCGTCCGAACCAGGGGCGCCGGGACGCCTGAGCGTGGCGCGCCTGCGGGAGCTGGCCCGGGAGCACGACCCGCATTACGTCTTCCTGGACGGCTGTCAGGTGACGGGCAGCGCGCCGCTCGTGGACAAGCACGTGCTCCTGGTGACACACCATGAGAACACCCGGGTGCCGCGCCCTGGAAAGGACCGCGTGCTGCCCACGGTGGTCATCGACCCGAGACATCCGACGCGGGAAGCCGAGCTGCGAGGCCGGCCTCACGAAGGCCCCCGCGCGGACGCTCATGTCCTGCCGCCCTGTCGCCTGAGGATGGACCTGCGGCGGCTGGCGACGCTGAAGGTGGACGCAAGGCCGTTGACGGAGGTGGGCCTGAGCCCCGCGGAGCGGGACGCGCTGTCACGCTGGGCCCGGGCCATCACCCACCGTCGCGTGGGACTGGCGCTCAGCGGCGGCGGCGTGTGGGGCTTCTACCACGTCCACATCCTGCGCTGGCTGGTGGAGCACCGCGTGCCGGTGGACTTCATCAGCAGCTCCAGCATGGGCTCGCTGGTGGGGGCCTACTTCTGCGGCACCGCGCTGGATGGCCACAGCGGCCTGGAGGGCCTGCACCGCCTGGAGGAGCGGGCCATGAGCCACCGGCTGTCGCTGGCGGCGATGGCGGCGGTCTTCACCACGTACTCGCTGGAGCACCTGGTGACGCAAGATTTGGGAGCCGTGGGGCTGGAGGAGCTGCCCATCCGCTTCCTCCCGGTGGCGACGGACCTGACGAGCGGCGAGTGCGTGGCGCTGGAGCGCGGCCCCGTGGCACGGGGAGTGCGCGCGAGTGGTTCGGCGCCTGGACTCTGGGCGCCCACGCTGGTGCCTCCCGCACGCTACGTGGACGGGGCCTTCACCAGCATGGTGCCCGCGAGCGTGTTGGTGAGCGCGGGCGCGGACCTCGTGTTCTCCAGCAACATCTTTCCCTTCGGCCTGCGTGAAACAGCCTGGATGCCGGAGAGCCGGGTGGGCCGATTCCTCGCGGGTCTCAATCCTGTATCGAGGGCGCTGGACCTTGTTGCCAGCGGTGTGTTGCTGTTGCATCGCAGCGGTGACGCGGAGAGCTTGATGGCGGACGTGAGTTACGACATCCAGTCAGCGGACACTCCGCTGAGAACGGCGATGGAGTTCACCAAGGCGCGAGACATCCTGAAGCGCGCCGCGTCGGATGAAGCGCTGGCCTGGAAGCTCACGGAGCTGCGCGCCCACTGGGAGCAGATGCGCCTGCACTGCGGTCCCCACGGGCGGCGCTGTGGAGGACAGCAGGCGGCATGATTCCCGTGCGAATCCTGGGAACGGCGAGCCTGCAACCCGGCCCGGCCGTGACGACCGAGGAGCTGTGCGCGCGCGTGGGCCGTGACGCGACGGAGGTGCTGCGCAAGACGGGCATCCGCTCGCGGCACTTCGCGCCACCGGGGACGAAGGCGGCGGACGTCGCGGCCGAGGCGCTCCACGGCGCGCTCGTCGCGGCGGGACTGGAGGCGAAGGCGCTGCGGCGCATCTTCTGCGTCTCGTCCATGGGCGGGGATGTCACCACGCCCGCCACGGCGAACCGGGTGGCCGCGGCGCTGGGCCTGTCGGGGAGCTGTGACGCAATGGACCTGAGCAACGCGTGCATGGGCTTCCTGAGCGCGTTCGACCTCGCGGCGCGCTCGGTGGCGACGGGGCTGGGGCCGGTGGGCGTCGTCTCGGTGGAGCTGCTGTCGCGCACGACGACGCCGGACGACCCCAGGCCCTACCTGGTGCTGGGAGACGCCGCCGCCGCCGCGGTGCTCGGGGCCGGGCGGCCCGGGGAAGGCGTGCTGGGCGTGGCGCTGGGCAACGACGGCTCGCTGCCGACGGACGTGGTGCTGGAGAACCCGCACGCGACGGGCAAGCCGGAGCGGATGCGCTTCCTGACGCCCAGCAAGGAGATGACGCGCGTGGCGCTGGACGCGCTGCTGCGCGCCGCGCGCACGGTGTTGGAGGAGGCCCAGGTGGCCCTGCGCGACGTGGAGTGGGTGCTGACACACCAGCCCAACGGGCGGATGCTGGAGGTCGTCCTGGATGCGATGGGCGTGGAGGCGGCGCGCGGGGTGCGCGTCGTGGACACGGTGGGCAGCGTGGGCTCCGCGTCGCTGCCCACGAGCCTGGACCGCTTGTGGCGCACGCGGCCGGTGAAGGCCGGGGACCGCGTCCTGATGGTGGGCGTGGGCGCGGGCGTGGCGCACGGCGCGGTGCTGTACCGGGTGGGAGGATGACGCGCGCCGGTGGGCTGCCTCTCGCCGCGTGGCTGGGCGCCTTCGGGTGGCTGCGGCGCTACCACCGCTACGAGGTGGTGAACCTGGAGCCGCTCTTGCGTCCGGGCGCCAAGCTCATCGTCGGCTACCACGGGCGCCCCCTCGCGGTGGACCTCTGCATGTTGACGGTGACGTTGCATGAGCACCTGGGCTACCTGCCACACGGCGTGGCGCACGGCGCCTTCGAACGCATCCCCGGGATGCGCGCGGTGGTGGACGGGCTGGGCTTCGTCACCGGAGACGACCCCCGGCTGGCGGAGGCGGTGGCGCGAGGCGAGCATGTGCTGTTGCAACCTGGAGGCACACGCGAGGGATGTCGCAGCTACCGGCATCGCTACCAGGTGAGCTGGGGCGAGCGGCTGGGCTACCTGCGGCTGGCGGTGCGTTACCGGCTGCCCATCGTCCCCGTGGGAGGCAGCGGCATGGATGACGCATACCTGGGACTCAATGACGGGTACGCGCTGGGCAGACGCATGGGGATGCCGGCGCGGCTGCCGCTGTGGCTGGGCCTGGGCGCGACGGGGGTGTGGCCGCTGTCGCTGCCCTTCCCGGTGAAGATGACGCAGTGGGTGGGGGAGCCGCTGACGCGTCATCTGGAGCCGGGCTTCGACGCGGGCAAGCGAGAGTCGATGTTGGAAGCACACCAGGAAGTGGCGGGCGCCGTGCAGGCGCTCTTGGACCGGGCACGCGGCCGGCGGCCCGAGGCGATGGACTGAGCGAGGCAGGGAAGGCAGAGGGGCGATGAGCGACTCGGAGGAGGAGAGAGGCAAGGGAGAGCGACCATGGGCGCTCATCCTGGGGGCCTCTTCGGGCACCGGCGCGGCGATTGCCAACGCGGTGGCGCGCAAGCCGGGGCTGGATGTGTTTGGAGTCCACCGGGGCCGCTACGTGGACAACGCGGCGCTGGTGGAGCGACAGGTGAAGGAGGCCGGACGACGCGCGCTGCTGTGGCAGGCGGACGCGTCCACGCCCGAGGCGGCGGAGGCGGGTGTGCAGGCCTTGCGCGAGGTGGCGGGGCCGCGCTCGGTGAAGCTCTTCGTCCACTCGATTGCAGGCGCATCGGTGGGGCGGTTCCTGTCGGAGGGCGAGGACCGGCTCCACGCGCGGCGCATGCGCAGGACGTTCGACACGATGGCGCACTCGTTCGTGTACTGGGCGCAGGCGCTGGTGGCCGAGGACATGCTGGCGCCGGACGCGCGGCTTCTGGGGTTGCAGAACTCGCTGGACGAGACGCACCTGTCGAACACGGCGCTCATCAGCGCGTCGAAGGCGGCGCTGGAGATGTACGTGCGTTATCTGGCGATGGAGCTGGGCGGCAAGGGGCACCGGGTGAACCTGCTCAAGTTCGGCACGGTGCTCACGCCCGCGCTGAAACACGTGTACTCACCCGAGGCCCTGGTGCGACTGGAGGCGGCCCACGCGCGCATGAATCCCGCGGGACGCATGTGCACGGTGGAGGAGGTGGCGAACTTCGTCGGCGTGCTCACCGGTGACGAAGCGGGCTGGTTCAACGGCGCCACCATCGACTTCACCGGGGGCATGACGCTGCGCCTGCTGGACCTGGTGCTCAACCCGTGACGGGGACCACCGCGAGCTTCGGCATCCGGAAGCGCAGGCAGTAGAAGAACGGCGACACCTGTTCCTCCAACACGTCCGTCGCGCGGGAGGGCAAGAGCTCCCGGGGACAGTGCGCGTCGCGCGTGTAGAACGTTATCGCGCGGAACGCGGCGCGCTGGAGGAGCGAGGGCCGGTGGGCCGCGTCCATCTGCTCGTCCACCACCACCACCGGCGTGCCCGGCTTCGCCACGCGCGCCAGCTCTCGCAGTCCCGCGGCCGGGTCTCGATAGCCGCCAATCCCTCCCACACTCAGCACCCGGTCGAACATGCCCGAGGGAAACGGCAGCGAGTGCCCGTCCGCCATCATCAACCGCACGCCCGGGTAGCTCCCCTTGCGCAGCCGATGCTGGCAGCGGCCCAACATGCCCTCGCTCAGGTCCACGCCCCAGACCTGGACCTCCTGTCCCGCGCCCAGCTCGCGACGGATGAGCGGCAGGTTCGCTCCGGCGCCCACGCCCACCTCCAGGATGCGAAGGGGCGCTCCATCCTCGGAGGGGCGCAAGGCGCCCAGCTCCAGGCGCCGGATGTAGCCCGCGCGCATCTTCGACTCGGTGACGGACTGGAGCAGCGGCGTCAGCACCTTCGTCAGCGGGTCATGCAGCGCCGGCAGCCCGTCGTAGATGACTCGCATCAGCCGGTCCGTGCCGCGCACCGACTCCTCGCGATACAGCCGCGCGAGTCCGCGCTTCACCGGCCACGCCTCACCGCACCCTCCGCAGCGCAGCCAGCCCCACGACAGGCGGCCTTCCTCCTGCTGGCCGTGGAACACCAGTGTCCCGGCGCAGGCCGGGCAGGCCAGCAACGCGACGTCCCCTGCTTCCAATCCGCTACGCACCCAGACTTTGTAGCACCCTCGCCCGGGCCAGGTCGTCCTGCGCGCCCATGTGTTCGAAGCGTTCCAGTGCGCGTGTCAGGTGCGGACGTCTCGCCGGGTCCTCGGGCGGCAGGTGCCGCGCCAGCTCGAACCGCGCGCGAGCCTCCTCGTACGCCGTCTCCTTCGCCGTCGACATGGCGACACACTCGCGCCACGCCTCGTACGCGCGAGGCGCGTCACCCGACAGCCACGCCTCCAACCCGCGCCACAACTTCGCCGCGGGCTGTGCGAAGGGGAACACGCGCGCGAAGCTCTCCACCGCGCGGCACGCCGCCCGCGCGTTCTCCAGCAGCGACACGTCGCGGCCCCCTTCGAGCTCCCAGAGGGTGAGCAGCACCTCCGCCACCGCCGTGACGGGGAAGTAGATGAAGTGCGCCACCGACTTTCCGGCCACCAGCTTCGCCAGGGCCTTCTCCGCCGCCATCCGCGCGCCGGCCAGGTCTCCCTCGCGCAGCCGCAGGAGCGCCAGCGAGCCGTCCAGGATGATGCGGTCCGTGAGGCCGCCCTGCGCCTCCGTCCAGACCACCGTCTGCTCCAGGGCCGCGCGAGAGCGCGCGTGCTCCCCCAGGCGCAGATGGATGTACCCCTGGTAGTGCAGCGCCCAGTGCTGCGTCTGGAGCGCCCCGCGCCGCCGCGCCGAGTGCTCCAGCCAGTCCATCAGCGGCAGGCCCTTGTGGAACTTCCCCTGGTAGCAGGACACCACCGTGAGGAGCGCGCGGCACTCCTCCGCGAGCCGCAAGTCACCCACCGAGTCGACGATGCCGATGGCCCGCTCCAGCCACGCCTCCACCTCCGCCCACCGCGCCATGTACGTCGAGTACACGGCGTTGCGACACAGCACGTAGGCCAGGTCCGCGGGGTTGCCCATGCGCTCGGCCACCTCGCGCGCCCGCCCCACCCACGCCTCCGCCACCGGACGCACCGGCACCGTGCCCGCCACCACCGCCATGTTGGTGTAGCCGCGCGCCAGCTCCGACGACGCGCCCGCGGGCTCACACAGGTTGAGCATGCGCAGGCCCGCCCAGAGCACCGGCAGCGCCTCCTGCCCGTAGATGAACGCGTCGGTCAGCCGCATCAACAAGCGGCCAGCGACGCGACGCACCCGCCGCCGCTCCTCCGTCTCCACGTCGTACGCGTCCGGCCGCGCGCTCTGCGCCAGCCGCAGACCCACCTGCACCAGCGTGCCCAGGGCCCAGCCCAGGCGCGTGGTGGGCACCGGCCAGCCGAAGTGCCGCAGCGCCCGCTCCGCGTGTCCCCGGAACGCGGCCAGCTCGCCCAACTGGAAGCGCGCCTCGGCCAGCAGCGCCTCCAGGTGGCCCAGGTGCAGCGCGTCGCGCGCGGGCACCCGCTCCAGCGCTCGCGCGAGGAAGGGCAGCGCCTCGCGACAGGCGCCCACCCGCAGGGCCTCTTCACCGGCGCGCTGCGCGTACTCGGCCTCGCGCGTCGAGTCGCCCGCCTCGCCCCAGTGGTAGCAGAGCGCCGCCGTCCGCTCCGAGCCATCGCGGTGCGCCGCCTCCATCGCCTCCGCCACCCGGCGGTGCAACAGCGGGCGCTCCGCCGCGGCCAATTCCTCCAGCACGCCCTCGCGCAGCTTGTCATGCGCGAAGCGCCAGTGTCCGTCCGCCACGTCCAGCACCGCCGCCGCCGCGCAGTACGACAGCCAGCGCTCCACATCCACGCCGGGCGCCGCGTGCCTCAAGAGCGCCACGTCCACCTGTCGCCCGACGATGGCGGCCACGCGCAGCAGGTCCCGCGAGCTGGCGGACACCTTCTCCAGGCGCCGCCGCACCAGCCGTCGCACGCCACCCGCGAAGACGCGCTCCGGCAGCGGCATGTCACCCAGCCGGTCCAACCCGCCCGCCTCCTCCGCCAGCGCGCGCGCCACCTCCACCAGGAAGAACGGGTTGCCCTCCGTCTCGCGGCGCAACAGCTCCACCAGGTGCGGCCGCCCACCGGCCGGGCCAATCATCGACTCGCTGAGGACGGCGATTTCGCCCGCGTCCAGCCGGGGCAGCCGCAGCACGTCCAGGCCCGGAAGCTGCGTGGGCAGCGTGGGCGCCTCGTCGTCGCGGAAGCTGCCCAGGAGCAGCAACGGCAACCCCGTGGCGCGAGCGGCGAGCCGCGACAGCAACAGCAGCGACTCCCCGTGGGCCCAGTGCAAATCCTCCAGGAGCACCACCGTGGGCTGCGTCAGCCGGGAGAAGATGTCCTCCACCACTTGCAGCAGGCGCGCCTGCGCCATCTCCGCGCCCAGCTCCGCGGGGTCCGGCACGGCGCGCCCCAGGATGAGCTCCAGGTCCGGCACCAGCGGCTTGAGGATGCTGGCCTCGCGGTCATCCAGCGGCGTGAGGATGGACAGCCAGCGCAGCACCGGGCGCCACTCCTGATACGGACTGCCGCCCGCCGCCACCGCCTGGCCGCGCAGCACCACCGCGCCGCGCACCAGCGCCAGGGGCCGCAGCTCGTCGAGCAGGCGCGACTTGCCCACCCCACTCTCTCCACCCACCAGCAGCCCGCCGCCATGCCCCAGCAGCGCCGCGTCCAGCACGGAGGACAACAGCGACAGCTCGCGCGCGCGGCCCACGTAGCGCGCGGCCTGCAGGAAGCTCTCGCGCGTGGTGACGGACTCCGCGGGCACCGGGCGATGGGTGGCCGCGCACAGCGCCGCGATGACCTCGTCCGCGCTGCGAGGCCGCCGCCGCGAGTCCTTGGAGACCAGGCGCTCCAGCACCTCGTGCAGCGCCTCCGGGAAGTCCGGGGGCGCCGGCGGGGCCTTCCCGTCGAAGGGCAGCCGTCCGAAAATCATCTGGCACGCCATGGCGCCCACGCTGAAGAGGTCCGTCACCTCCGAGGGAGGCTGGTCCTCGAACAGCTCCGGCGCCAGATAGCCTGGCGTGCCGCCCGGCTGCGCGCGGTGCACCTGCTCGCGTCCCACGGCGAGCCCGAAGTCGAGCACCTTCACCTGCCCGCGCGCCACCAACACGTTGGCGGGCTTGAGGTCGCGGTGGATGATGCCTCGGCGGTGGAGGTACGCGAGCGCCTGGAGCGTCTGCACCAGCAGGTCCACCTGCACGTCGAGCGGCTGATTCACGCCCGCCTGCACCAGGTGCCGCGCATCCTCCAGCAGGTCCATGGCCAGGTACGGCCGGTGCTCGGCGTCAAAGCCGTAGTCGAGCACGCTGATGACGTGGGGATGTCTCACCGACGCCAGCGTCTGGAACTCGTGGGCCAGCGACAGCGCCAGCTCATGGCGCGCGGCGGAGGACGGGGTGTTCTCGCCCACGGGCGGCTTCACCAGGTCTTCCACCGTCTTGTGCAGCCGCTTGATGGCGACCGGGCCGTTCAGCAAGTCCTGCGCGCGCCACACCGTGCCCGCGCCGCCCCGCCCCAGGAAGTCGGCAATCCGGTAGCGCCCCCCGACGACCTCGCCGTCGAAGAGACGGCGCGCCGGGTCCTCGAACCGAGGCTGTGTCGCATCCAGTGGGATTGAACGCATGTGCGGGGGGCCGCCCGCCGGCATGATAACGAAGATTCAGGTTATCCGGGGGGTTGCTTTCACCCGGGTGATACACGGGTTGTTACACACCCGGCACCGGGCGCCTTTCCCACTGCCCTCCGGGGTAGGAGGGCCCGCCTGCCGGAATGTTCAGCGGCCGATGAGGCTCGCCAGGCCCCGGCCGCCCTGGATGGCGCCGAAGATGAGGGCCCCGAAGTAGCCGATGGTCCCCAACGTCATGCCGTGGCCCGCCAGGATGGCGTAACCGTCACGCTGAAGAATGCCGATGGCGAAGAACAGCGCGGCCAGCGCGGGCAGGGTGTTGCTGAACGGCACGAGGCCGAACGGCGCCATCAGCAGCACGCCGGCGACGAACAGCATGAAGCCGTTGAAGCGGTTGGTGCTGGCGCCGTGGGTGAGCGCGAGCAGCCGCGGCTTGCTCAAGCGGTCCACCTTGGTGAACACGTCGGCGCCCTTCTCCAGCGCGGGCTGGAGCGACGCGCGCGCGAGCTTCCTGTCCATCAGCTTGCGCGGCAGCCAGGGCACGCGGTTGAACGTCACACCCACGCCGATGAGGACGATGAGCGCGCCGAACACGGTGGACACGCCCGGGACGGACACGGGCAGGAGGAAGGGGAAGGTGAGGATGCAGCAGAAGAGGAGCAGGCCCTGCTCGCCACACGACTGCATCAGCTCGCGCACGGTGAGCGACTCGGGCAGCCGCGCGGCCAGGGACCGCAACGTGGCGGACAACTGGGTCTGGGTGTCGGAGAACTGAGCGGAGGGCGAGGACGACGAGGGCGTGGACATGGACGCCCGCTGACTACCACGACCGGCCGGCCCGTGGTCAGCTCCAGGCGATGTCGTACACCGCCTCCTCGCCCTCCCGACGAACGACCTGTACGGAGGGGTGACGAGCGCCGCTGGCCTCGAGTCCCGCGAGGAAGAGGCCCACATAGAAGCCCGCCACCACCACGGGCCGGCAGGTGAGCGCGTAGCGCCCGGGCCCCCGAGGCTCCAGCGACGCCTCCAGGTAGTTGGTGCCCGTGCGCAGGTTGCGCGTCATCCGCGCCAGCATCCGTTCAGGCCCCAACAGGCGCACGGTGGTGAGCAGCGCGCTGCCGATGAGCGTGGAGCCGAAGCCCTCGACGAAGCGGCGGCCCACGACGACGGCGCCCTCTTCCAGCGGCATCTGAGGCGCCAGCGTGTCCGCGGCCACCTTCAGCGCGCCCAGCCACACCTCCAGCGGATAGGCGGGGGCGAGCCGTCCGTTCGTGTCGATGCCCACCTGCTTGAGCCGGCCGACGCAGCGCTCATCGAGCTGGTCTCCCAGCGCGCGGATGAGGCCTTCAAAGCTCTGGGGGAAGACGAGAGGCTCGCGGGTGTCCAAGGCGGGCGGATGCTAGACACAGGACACCGCGCTCCGCATCCGGCAGGTTGCCGAATTCGCGGGAACTGAAACATCCACTGGTGAACATCTGTCTCGTCCTCGGGGATGACCCAGGGGGTGCGCGTGCCTATCTCGAAGGCGCATGCGCGGGTGGGTGGCCTGGGTGGTGGCGGCGTGGGTGCTGACGGGGTGCCCCGTCGCGTGCACGGAGGAGCGACCGAAGCCGTTCCAGCTCACGGGTGAGGTGGGCTCACACAGGCCGGACTTCGCGGTGGCGCTGTATCAGACGGTGGGCGTGCGCATGGCGCCGGGCAACCGGCTGACGTGGGCCAACAACGGCGCCGTGTTCGACGTGATGGAGGAGGAGATTCGCAAGGCGCGCTCCTCCGTGCACCTGGTGATGTTCATCTGGCGACCGGGGCGTGCGTCGGACCGGATGGTGGCGGCCATGGCCGAGCGGGCGCGCGCGGGGGTGGCGTGTCGGGTGATGGTGGACCCCTTGGGCAGCGCGGGCTTCGAGACGGACGTGAAGCCACGCCTGGAGGCGGCGGGCTGCCGGGCGCACCTGTTCCGACCGCTGCCCGCGGACGAGAACCTGGCGCGCAACCACCGCAAGCTCTTGGTGGTGGATGGCCGCGTCGGCGTCACCGGCGGACTGGCGATTCAGGACGAGTGGCTGGGCGAGGGCCTGCGTGAGGAGGAGTGGCGCGACACGAACGCGCGCGTGGTGGGCCCGGTGGTGGAGCAGATGCAGCAAGCGTTCGCGGAGAACTGGCAGGAGACGACGGGCGAGCTGTTGCCCGTGAGCGACTTCCCCACGCTGGCGCAGCCGGTGCCCGGGCTCGACGACGCGGGCGCGGGCTGGGCGGCCTTCGTGGGCAGCACCGCGAACCCCGAGGTGACGCGCGCGGAGCGGCTGACGCAGTTGATGGTGCGCGCGGCGACGAAGCGGCTGTGGATTGCCCAGTCGTACTTCACGCCGAACGGGCCGCTGTCGGAGCTCTTGCAGGAGAGGGCGCGCGCGGGGGTGGACGTGCGCGTGCTCGCGCCAGGGGACCTCAACGACCAGGAGATCATCACCGTGGCGCAGCGAGCGACGTATTCGTCGCTGTTGGAGGCGGGCGTGCGCGTCTGGGAATACCAGCCGTCGATGATGCACGCGAAGACGATGCTCGTGGATGACCGGCTCGTCCTGGTGGGCTCCATCAACTACGACCCGCTGTCCTTCAACGTGCTGGAGGAGGGCTCGCTGGTGCTGGAGGACCTGGACGCCGCGAAGCAGATGGAGGCCTTCTTCCTGGAGGACCTGACACACGCGCGCGAGGTGGGCGACTCCGGGCAGGCGCGGCGCTGAGCGCGCGACACGTCCGATAGGCGGCGTCGCCTCGTGGGTGGACTGGGCAGCCTCGCGACAGTGTGCTGAAGAGGGGCCACCCCTTCCCGCCGCTGGAGCCGCCGCCATGACGCAGCCATCCCGCCTTCTCTTCGTCGCCGGAGCCACGGGCGCCACGGGGCGCAACGTGGTGAAGCAGGCCCTGGCGCGCGACGTGCCGTTGATTGCACACGTGCGCCCCAAGAGCGCGGACACCGAGCCGGCGCGGAGCTGGCCGCGCAAGGCCGTCGTCGAACTGGCGAGCGGCGAGCCGCTGGCGGAGGCGATGAAGGGGAGCACCACGGTGCTCCAGCTCATCGGCACGATGCGCAAGCGCTTCGCGTCGGGGGACACGTACGAGTCGAGCGATATCGGTACCACGCGGCAGCTCGTGGAGGCGGCGAAGCGCGCGGGGGTGGACCACCTCGTCCTGCTCAGCTCGGTGGGCGCGGGCCGGCCGGTGGGGGCCTACTTGAAGGCGAAGGCGGAAGCAGAGCGACTGGTGCGCGAGAGCGGCATCCCCTGGACGGTGGTGCGCCCGCCCGCGTTCGAGGGCGAGTACCACCGCCCGCCCGCGCTGCTGCGCACGCTCTCGAAGCTGCCGCTGCTGGGCGGGCTGCGGCCCATCCACCTGGACCAGCTGGCCGCCGTGCTGCTGCATGTCGCCCAGAAGCGAGCACCGCTGAACACGGTGCTCGAAGGGGACAGTCTGTGGCAGGAGGTGGCGGCGGCCGGCGCGTGAGTTCTCCACGTGCCGGCCTGGAGCCAGGGCCTCGCGCTCAGCGCGTCTCGCCCGTCACCTTGGGGAAGTACTGGTCGAGGAGCCGGAACCGCTCCGGCATCAGGGCCCGAATCTCCTCCTCGTGTGGCGTGCCGCGGACCTGCTCGTAGAGCTTGACCGTCTCGGAGAAGTCCTCCTCGGCGGAGTCCGTGGCGTAGTTGGACGGAATCACCACGTCGCGCTCGGCGGCGGCGGCCCAGTCCTGCCACTGCTGACTGCTCGGCCCCCCCCACTCTTTCTTGGAGATGGTGTGAGCCAGCTCGTGGACGAGGGTTCCATTCACCTGGTCCTGCGTGCGCTTGTCGGGCACGGGATGGATGGACACCTGCCCATTCTGGTCAGCGGTCATGTACGCGCGGAAGTTGGGATTGCCGGTGGCCCGGGCGTTCTTCGCGTCATCCTTGTGCGGCTGGTTGCTCACCGTCACATTCTTGAGGTTTTCCCGAGCCCAGGGCGGCAGCGCTTCGATTCCCCGGGCGACCTCCTCCAGGGTGGGCAGGTGCATTCCCGCGGGCACCTGATTGGGGGGCGGCATGGTCACGATGTAGTCGCGCCCACCCACGGTGACGCGGTGGTCAGTGGTGCCCGACGGCCGCGTACCGAGGAGCTTCGTCGGGTTCTCCAGAGGCCGAGGTTCACCCTGCTCCGGGACGGTGGGCACCTGTCGGGGAACACCGGCGCGGTCACCGCCCGTGGGGCTCGACAGGAACCTCCGCAGATAGTCGGTCTGCTCCGTGGCGTTCTGCTCGTTGGGGTCCAGGTAGCCACGATTGACGTTGTTGAAGAGCGACTGCCGCATGGGCTGCGACAGCTGCGGATTGTTTCCTCCCGCCAGGCGCACCAGCGCCTCCTGCTCGTTGCCCTGAAGGCCGGCGAACCCCTGGCTGTCGAGCACGGTCTGCAACGTCCTGCGGTCCTCGGGGCCCAGGTTGTTCCAGGCCGTGTTCACCGCCTGCTGCACGCCCTCCGGCAGCGGGCGCCCGTTCGCGGACGTGGGCGCATCCTCGCGCGCCACGTATCCACGGCCGGTCGTCAGGGAGTCCACCTGCGCCGCATGCGCGTTGAGCTGGCTCTCCACGCTGGCAATCTGCCGCTCCATGTCCGCGAGCTGCGCGGCCGTGGCCGGCGTCTGATTGCCCGTGGCACCCGCGATGCCTTGATTGAGCGTCGCCTGCGCGGCCTCCAGACTCCGGAGGATGTTGGAGAGCTTCTGCACCTCGAGCCGTGACTCGAAGCCCTGGCTTCCGTAGCCCGGCATGCCGGTGATGGCCTGCTTCACCTTGTCGATGAGCTGGCGCGCCTTGCCCACCGCGCCCTCGTAGCGCTGGAGCACCCGCGCCGTCTCCATGTGCGCCTGGATGTCCTCGGCCGTCGCTTCCGGGCCCGCCTCGATGCGCACCCTGCCGTCGTCGTAGCGCACGTGCGTCGTGCGACCCTGGAGCTCGGGGTTGCGCACCACGGGCACGGGGGGACGTCCCGTGTTGTCCGTTCCCACCTCGGGCGTCTGCGCGGGCGTCGTGGCGCCCGGCCGGTCCGTGCGCGGCGGGCCTGCCGTCGGGGGCACGGGGATGAGCTGTCCCGTCGCGGGGTTCACCCGGTACTCGGTGGGCGCGGGACGATTCTCCACCGTGTTCTGGGGAGGACGCCCCGTCTGCTCGGGTCCACCCGTCGTGCCGGGCCGGGTGTCGGTGCCCGGCGTCGTCGTGCCGGGTCGATTGTTCGTGCCCGTCGTCGTCGTGCCCGGTCGGTCCGTTCCGCCCGTGGTGCCGGTATTGCCCGTCGAGCCGTTGGTGCCATCCGAGCCATTCGAACCGTTGGAGCCGTTGCTCCCCGACGTCCCGTCGCGCCTGCGTCCGCCGACGCTGACGGTGGTGCCCGCGCCGCCGTTGGCGCCCTCGGCCGTGACGTCGCGGTGGCGGGCGTTGACCTCGAAGTCCACGACGCCCAGCTTCGCGCCCACGCCCAGCTCGCGGTCCTTGAACGAGCCCGAGGTGAACTTCGCCTCCAGGTCCAGGCCGTCGAAGGCGTTGTCGAACTTGCCGTCCATCAGGTTCTTCGTCACCTGCTGGAGCTGCTCACCCTTCAGCCCGCTGATCTCCGCGGTGAAGAACTTCCCCTCGGGCCCCGCGTCCACCGAGCCCGACACGGAGATGCTCGTCTCCGCGGGCCCCGCGAACGCCGCGGTGGCGGGGCTCGCGATGAACGCCAGCACGTCCTTGGCGTCCAGCTTGCTGGCATCCAGCGGAATCTTCGTCTCCAGGCTCACGGAGCCGGTGACTTCTCCGCCGAGGTTGAGCCCCGCGTCACCCTTGAGTCCTCCGGCGATGCTCGCCGCGCCGGAGCCCTCGATTTCGAGCGACCGCACCAGATGCGTGGGCTTGCCGTTCTCGAACTCCACCCGGAAGCTCGCCGTCGCGCCAATGCTGGCCGACAGCTCCGCGCTGGCCGGACCCAACTTCCCGCCGAGGCCCGCCTCCGCCTCCGCGCCCATGTTCACTTCCATCGCCGACAGGTGGTCGAGGAGGAACTTGTGGTCCTCTCCACCGGAGGCCAGCGCCGCGGGCCCCTTGCCCAGGATGACGGCCGCCTTGGCCGCCTCCTCCGGCGTGTCGAACGTCATCTCCATGCGGCCACCGGCCGACACCGACGCCGAGCCCACCAGGCCCACGCCGACATCACCCGTCACCTCCGCCGACAGTTGGTACTTCCCGTCGGCCGTCTTTTCGACCTCCACCTCGCCTTCGATGCCGGCCTTCAGGCCCACCTTGACGTCGAGGTTGCCGCTCAACGTCAGCGTGTCGCCCGGGCTGTTGAGCTTCTTGATTTCGTCCGCCACCGCGCCTTCGATGGGCGCGGTCACCTGGTCGATGACGTAATCAATCGGCTTGAGCACCGCGTCCTTGGCGAAGCCCAGCGCGTCCTTGGCGAAGTCTCCCGCCGCGCCCGCCAGGTCCCCGAGCCCCTCGGTGACGAAGTCCTTCGCGTCCTGGTACCAGGGGAGCTGGCGCTCCTTGTCGAGCTCCTTGGGCTTCGCGCCCGACGCCACCTTGCCGTCGGCGCCCGTCTCGAACTCGACGTGGTCGTACTTCCACCGGTTGTCGTCCGCCTCCTGGAGGCTCTTCACCTGCGTGGGCTCGTGCTTCATCTGGAGCTGGCCGTCGGGGCCCACGGTGCCGGAGGAGTTCAACACCGTCTGCGTCCGGTTCGCGTAGCCGTCGTCGAAGCGGCTGCCGTCCGGGTCATACCCCGTCACGGTGGTGTTGCTGGTGATGTTGCCCTGCGTCTGCTTGGTGAGGCCGGGCAGCGAGTCGGTGGACGCGGCGTCCTTGGGCCCGTAGGTGACCTCCTGCTGGCTGCGCGCCACCTGCACGCCGTTGCCGTTCTTGTCCGACGCGAGCGGCTGCGTGGACACCGACTCCGTCTTCTGCGTGGAGGTTGCGGGCTCGCCCTGCGCGTTGAAGCGCGTCTCCTCCGTCAGCGTGAGGCTGGACTCGCCGGGCTTGAGGGAGGTGGGGTCCCGGTTCGTGTCGTGGTGGTCCTCGCCCTTGGAGGCGTCGTTCAGGGCCTTGCCCTGCTTCGCCTCGAAGTCGCTGACGGCGTTCGCGTCGAAGCCCGGAGTGTGGATCTCCGTCTTCTTCACCTGCTTGGCGGGCAGGCCCTGCGCGTTGAACTCCGTGTCCGTCGTGACCGTCGTCGGGCCCTGGGGCGTGTTGGGCCGTCCCACCAGCGCCGCCGAGGGCTTCTCCATGCGCACCTCTTCGGAGCGCGACTGGGGCAGTGCCGTAGCGGGGTTGTACTTCGTGGTGGACGTGGTGGTGGTGGCGCCCGTCTCCGGGCTCTGCGTCGTCTGGCTCTTGCGCGACTCCAGGCTGGTGGTCTTGCCCTGCGCATCCGACGACCTCGTCCACGTCGTCTCGCTCGTGCCACCTTCCTTCGGTGACTCCTTCGCCGTCACCGTGGACGTGTAGCTGCCATCGGGCTTGATGGTGACGGTGTTGCCGCTCTTCGCGTCGGACAGCACCGTCTCGCCGGTGGACGCGTTCTTCTTCACGTCGTAGTTCGCGCCCGAGGACGGGTCGGTGAACTTCTGTCCGTCCGCCAGCCTGGAGGCGTCCTGGACGTCCTTCGCATCCACCGCGTCGAGCGAGGCGGGCGACCCGTCCACGGGCTTCGGCGCGGGGACCTCGGCCTTCGGGGGAGCGGTGGTGCCGAGCAGCTTCTCCAACTCGGCCGTGCGACTGGAGCCCTCGAACGCGGAGACCAGCTCGTTCTTCTTCGGCTTGACGCTGTCGATGTCCTTCTGGGTGAAGGGAGGAGTCTTCTTCTCCTGGGTGGCGGCGGTGTTCGCCTTGCCCATGGCCTCCTCGGCCTTCTTCGCGGTGAGGGCCACCTTCTCCTCGGCGGCCTGGAGCTGCTTCTCCGCGGCGGCGGCCTTCTGCGCGGCGGCCTGCTTCGCCTTCTCGGCGTTGGCGGCGGCCGTCTTCGTCTTCTGGGCCTCCTCCGGTTTCTGCCCGGGCTTCTGCGCATTCTTCTGCGCGTCGGCGGCGGCCTTCTGCGCGGCGGCCTGCTGTCTGCGCGCGGCCTCCGCGGCCTTGCGTGCTTCCTCCGCGGCCTTGCGCGCGGCTTCGGCGGCCTTGCGCGCGGCCTCCGCGGCCTTGCGCGCTTCCTCTGCTCGTTGCCGAGCTTCCTCGGCGCGACGCGCGGCCTCGGCCGCTGCAGCGCTCGAAGTTCCAGAACCACCACCCGTAGGTGACAGACCGCCCATGGAACATCCCCTTTTCGTCAGAACCGACCCCTCATTATCGAAGGAATGAGAAAATGATTTCCTCCGACATCCCTGAGGGGTCTGGATAGTTGCTGAATGAGTCCTATCCGGAAACAGGCGTTACATACCAACAGGCCTGCCCGCATGCCGAGCAAACACTGGCAAGGACGCGCGGCAACGCCTCGCAACGACACGCGGTGAAAACCAGGCGCCCCGCAATGTCTGACATGTGGGCTTCGCCTGCCCACGGAATGGTCTCACCAGAATTCTGGGAGCCACATCAAACCAACCAGGCGAACGGATTCGCAGTGCGAAACGTGGCGGCACTAACAGAGTGCCGCCGCGCGCGCCTCCAGAAACACCAAGGGCCCGAGCGGAGACTCCGCCCGGACCCGAGGTGACTTCGTCGAAGTCGCGCGTCAGTTCTTCGCTTCGGTGGCGCGGCGGATGCGGTCGAAGTCGAAGTTGGGCGAGGGGTCCTGCTTCTTGTCGGTGATGTCCTTGTGACCGACCAGGTTGTCCCCAGGCACGTCGTAGCGCTTCGCCAGGTAGGGCACGAGCTGCTCGAGTGCCTTGTACTGGGCCTCGGTGTAGCCGTCCTTGCCGTCGCCCTCGTTGACGATTTCGATGCCAATCGAGCGATCATTCACATCGCCCGGCTTGCCCGGCAGCGAGCCCTCTCCAGCGTGCCACGCGCGCTTCTCGTCGCCGACGAGCTGGTAGATGGTGCCGTCCTTGCCAATCAGGTAGTGCGAGCTGACGTCGCCCCGGCCCGTCAGGTCCTTGTACTTGGATTCGAGCCAGCCCATGACCGACGTGGGCTTGCCCGTCAGCGTCTCCAGGCTGCTCTCATCGGAGGGGTCCGCGGTGTGGTGCAGGACGATGGAGTCGATGTCCTGTCCCGCGGGCCTGTCATTGAAGTTCTTGGAGGGGCGGACGACCATTTCCGGCGTCGGGTTGGTGGGGTCCGTGGAGAGGGGCGTCAGCGGCTGCGGCGCCGCGGGCGGCGTGGGGGACGGGCCCGGGCTCGGAGAGGGCGTGGGGCGTGCCGCCTTCGGCTGCTCGAAGCTGTCCACCGGCTTCGGCGTGGGGCCCGCCGTCGGCTGGGGCGGAGGAGGAGGCGGACGCGGCTCTTCGGACCTGAAGGGACGCAGCAGGGTGTTCTGAACAAAACGCTGAAGCGGAGCAACCATGGGGTGTGGTCTCCAGGGAAAGCGACGACGTAACTGGGTTATCGCGCACCCGGTGTTCCCAGTTGCGGTTTCTTCGAGAGAACGAACCCCGCACCCACCCGGAGTTCCTCCCGCTACCACCTCACGGTTCGAGGCCGGCGACGCTGTAATGCGAGGGCAGCCCGTCGAGGTCCTCGGCGGCGCCTTCGCGCCATGGCCTTACGGCGGAACCGCACATCCATGGATCAGCGACAGGCACCATCGCGAGCGCCGTGGACCTGTAGCTGGCCGCACAGTGGCCGCGCGCGTCGCTCCCTGCTCGCGACGCCCACCGTCTCGCTGGCCGAGCAGGCCCAGGCGAGCACGACCTCACGGGCGCGCTGAGTGTTGTCCGAACATGGCATGGGTAACACAGTGGCGGGGCTGGGCGCCGTTTTGACGTGGACGCGGTAGCGTGGGCCCCTGCTCATTCTTCGATCGAGACACCCCATGCATCGTCTCCTCATCGCCGCCCTGCTCTCGCTGTCCCTCGCTGCATGCTCGGATGACCCCGACCCTTCTCCGCCGACGGATGCCGGCGCGGACGCGGGCGTTCCGGATGACACGGATGCGGGCTCGGATGCCGGGACGGATGCGGGCTCGGATGCGGGGCCTGGGCCTTGGACGGATGCGGGCAGCTCGCACGGCACGGGGAAGCTGCCGTGTGACAGCACGGGCACGGTGCTGTCCACCAACAACCAGACCTATACGTTCTGTGTCGCGCAGGTGGCGGGTATCGAGCTGAAGATTGTCGAGCCTCGCGCGGGCATCGTCCCCGTGCCGCTGAACCTGGCCATCTACCTGCATGGCGACCAGGCACGGGCGCACACAGGGAACACCGCGCCGCGCCTGCAGGCGCCGTGGGCGTTCGACCACGACACGCTCTATGTGTCAGCGCTCGCGCCGAACAAGTGCGCGTGGTGGACGAAGCCCTCGTTGACGACGTGTACGGACACCGCGACAGCCGCGGACCGGGATGTCGCGGGAGACAACGCGCGGGCGCTGACGGAGGTCATCGACACCTTGCGCAAGCGCTGGGACCTCAACAACGAGCCCATCCTGTTCGGCGGGTCCTCGGGGGGCTCGGTGTTCCTCACGGCGAGCTTCCTGCCGAAGTACGGCGGTCGCTATCGCGGCATCTACGCGCTGGGGTGTGGCGGCGAGGCGCCGTGGAGTGGCGCACTGGACTGGGACAGCACCCGGCCCGAGCTGCGCGGACCGACGAAGCTGTTCTACTTGTACGGCGACCAGGATGAGTACCTCCCGGACATCCGGGCCAGCATGACGGAGTACCGCAGGTTCGCGGTGCCGCTGGAGGAGACCGTCATCGCGGGAGTGGGGCACTGCGACTTCGACCACATCGGTGGGGTGAAGGACATCTGGGCGGCGGCGCTGGACGCGAAGTAGTCGCGGGCAGGACGCCCGGCATCGGCGGTGAGCTCCGGATGCCGGGCGTTGCGTGGGTTGGAGTCGTGGGCAGGGGTTACTTGACGCAGTTGCCCCAGCCGCGCTTGCCATTGACGACGGTCATCTCCCAGAAGCGGGTACCGGCGTTGTAGTCGATGCTCACGCCGTCCGTGTAGCTGCTGGTATTGAAGTGGCCGCCGATGCCGGAGAGGAGGCAGGCGACGCTGTCGGGGTTGTAGGCGAGGTTCTCGGTGAAGCCGCCCGGATCTCCAGCGACCCAGAGCCAGCCACCGTGGTTCTCGGGCACGTCGACACACACGGCGCTGCCGCCACCATCGCCCGCGAGGTTTCCACCGAGGTACCAGTTGAGGCCGTCACTCCAGACGCGGACATAGTCCGAGTTGGAGTTGAAGCCGCCAGAGGCCTCGATGGAGGTGAGGAAGCAGCGACGCTGCGCGGTGGCGGCGCCGAGGAGCTTCGCGGCGGAGCCCTGGTACCAGGACACCTCGGCCGTCCGGTTGGCGGCGGTGGCGAGGCACTGGATGCCAGTGGAGAGCGCCTTGCTGTTGTTCTGGCTGACGTACACGGTCCAGTTGCCGCCGCTGATGAACGTGCCGGTGCCGCTCCAGCTTCCGGTGACGCGCGGCACGAGGTTGCCCTGGACGCCAGAGAGGAAGCAGGTGCGGTTGGTGGCGGTGCCGATGGCGGTGGAGGTGAAGCCGTTGGTGGAGGTGCCCCACCAGTACGTGCCGCCGAGGGCGACGCCCTGCTCGACCTGCGCCGGGGATTCGTCACCGGCCACGGGTGCGGTGTCCGTGGGCTGCTCCAGAGGCTCTCCGCCGCAGCCGACAGTGAGGGCGGTGAGTGGCAGTGCGAACAGCAGGTTGCGCACGGCCTGTCGTGAACACATCGAGTGCATGAGTGGGCCCATTCCTTGTGAGTGAGTCGCCGAGGCGTGCTGGTGCGCGGTGATATGCGCAGGGCACGCCGACGGTGTCCCCGTGACGCGGGCCGCGGGGTGCGGACCTGTTTCATCACGGAGCGGGGACACACAGAGCAACTCGGGTGCCAGGGGATTCGGGGCACCGTGGACGTGGGGATGATGCAGGTCTTGCACTGTTTCGTGAGGAGGTCCGTGCAAGTGCTGCTCGGTGTTGCAGGGGTTGCACGAGGGGACGGTGCTCAATGCCTTTCGGCAGCAGCCGTCCGTCCAACACCTTGTAGAGTGAAGGCCCAGCCGCCCCCTGCCTCACGAGTCCTGTTTCTGAAAGGAGCCGATCCTGAAGATCTCGAACATTCCCTTCTGCACGACGGACTGGAGCGCGCTCCAGCCAACGGAGCACCCAGGGGTCTCTGGGAAGGCGCTCTGGCGGACTCTCCAGGCGGGAGACATCCGGGTCCGGCTCGTTGAGTACACCCCCAGATACATGGCGGACCACTGGTGCAGCCGCGGCCACATCCTGCTCGTGCTCGAGGGAACGCTGCTCACGGAGCTGAAGGACGGACGGCGTTTCGAGCTCGGACCGATGATGAGCTACCAGGTCGCGGACGACGACGGGGCCCACCGCTCATCGACAGAGACAGGGGCCAGGCTCTTCATCGTGGACTGACGTCGCGAGTGTTCCCCTGGCGGCGTCACATGCGAGGCTTGCATGCTGACAAGCTCAAGCCCACCCGTGGGAGCAGGCGCCGTCGCATCAGTCCCCCCAGCGTCACGATGAAGGGAAGCAGTGTCTCGACGAGCAAGAGAACAGGGTACGCCCGCGCTTCGGGCGAAGAGAGTTCGGCCCGGAGCATCGGGCCGACGTCAGCGCTGAAGAAGTCGTTCTGGAGCCAGACGAAGGCCCAGAGGACCGACAGTGCACAGGCCACGCGCCACAGTCCGTCTCGGCGCCACAGCACCAGCAGCGCACAGAGCGCGGACATCATGACGGTCGCAATGACCGGAACGGGCTCCCAGGGGGCCTGCTGCTTGTCCAGCACCTCTGCCCAGCACAAGCCAGGGAACAAGATGACGCCCAGGGCGACCCGGTATGTGTGTCTTTCCATGGGTGTGGCTCTCCAGCCTCGGTCCTCACCGGACTGCAAGGAGTCCGCCAACCAGTCACGAGAGCCTCCACCTACTCCTTCACCGCGCCCGCCGTGAGTCCCGACACAATCCTTCGCTGGAACAGCACGGTGAGCACCACCAGGGGCAGCGTGGCCACCACGGACGCCGCGGCAATCTCGCCCCATGGCTCACGGTACTCGCTGGCGAACAGGCTGATGGCCACGGGCACCGTTCTCTTCTCCGGTGTCGTCAGGAACGTCAGCGCGAACAGGAACTCGTTCCACGCGAAGATGAAGACGAGAATCGCCGTGGTCGCCAGCCCCGGCGCCGCCAGTGGCAACAGCACGCGGCGGAACGCCTGGAACGGCGTGCAGCCATCCACCCGCGCTGCTCGATACAGCTCGTCCGGGAGCTGCCGGAAGAACGACGTCAGCACCCACAGCGTCAACGGCATCGCGAACGTCGCATAGGGCAACGCCAGTCCCACCAGACTGTCCCTCAGACCCACGGCGCGCAAGATGAGATACAGCGGGCTCACCGTCGCAATTGGTGGAAACATGCTCACCGCCAGCGCCGCGCTCAACAGCAACCCCTTGCCTCGAAATTCCAGCTTCGCCAGGGCGAACGCCGCCGCCGAGCCAATCACCAGACAGAACACCGTCGTCAGCGCCGCGACCAGCAGCGAGTTCAACACCACTCGCAAGAAGGGCCTCCCCCACAGCACGCTCACGTAGCTCTCCAGCGTCAGGTGCGAAGGCCACGGCCTTGTCAGCTCGCCATCCGGCCACAGGCTCGTCAGCACCTGCCAGAAGAACGGCCCCAGGAAGAACGTGAGGAACGCCACCACCGCCAGCGCCGTCCCCAGGCCCGCGCGCTGTCTCATCGCGCCTCCTCCTGCCGCCCCAGCAATCGCAGCCACACCGCCGCCAGCACGACGACGCACAGGAACGTCGCCACCGACAGCGTGCTCCCGTACCCGAAGTCCCCCGAGCGCATCAGCGTCTTGTACGCATAGATGCTCAGCGTCTCCGTCGTGTTCGCCGGCCCTCCCTCCGTCAGCACGTAGATGGCGTCGAACACCCGGAACGCATCCAACGAACGGAACAGCAACGCCAGCAGCAACGCCGGCTTCAAGAGCGGCAAGGTGATGGAGCGGAACGTCCGCCACGACGACGCACCGTCCACCCTCGCCGCCTTGTAGAGGTCCTCCGGAATGCCTTGCAGCCCCGCCAGCACCAGCAGCGCCACGAAGGGCGTGGTCTTCCACACATCCACGAGGATGGCCGCGTGCAGCGCATACCCGGGCGCGCCCAGCCAGTTGATGTCACTCCCCAGGAGCAGGCGGTTGATGAGCCCGTAGTCCGGATTGAACATCCACGCCCACAGCCTCGCGCTCACCACCGTGGGAATCGCCCACGGAACCAGCACCGCCGCGCGCAGCAACCCTCGCCCCGGAAACGCGCGCTGGAGCAGCAGCGCCAGCGGCACCGCGAGCAACAGCTCCACCCCCACTGCCACCCCCGTGAAGTACGCCGTGTTCCCCAGCGCCGCCCAGAACCTCGCGTCCCCGAGCAGGTACGCGTAGTTCCCCAACCCCACGAAACGCCGCTCACCAAAGACGAGGATGAAGCGGTGCAGGCTCAGCCACACCGCCGCGAGAATCGGATACAGCGCCACCGCCGCGAGCACCAGCACCGCCGGCGCCACCAACCAGTACGCCTGCCTCCGCTCCCGCTCCAGCGAGCCCCTCGCACGCGCCCCTCGCCCCTCGGAGGTCATCGCGCCGCCTCCTCGAAGCCCCGTACCCT
>NZ_VIFM01000141.1 GCF_006636215.1 Myxococcus llanfairpwllgwyngyllgogerychwyrndrobwllllantysiliogogogochensis
CCGCGATACCGCCCCCGACGACCGCCACCCTCGAACCGCTCGTCAGCCTGTTGCCCAGAATCATCCGCGCCCTCTAGCTTCCCGCCGTCGCCTGCTTCGTCCCGCCCCGCGCTCAGTGTCGTTGCACGGGCGGCGCGAGCGCCGGACGGCCGAACACCACGACCCGGTCACGCCCTTCGCGCTTGGCCTCGTAGAGGGCCGCGTCCGCCGCCTTCATCAGCGCATCCGTATCGTCCCGGGGTGTTTCCAATGTGTGGTCGGCGATGCCGACACTCACGCTCAACCCGAAGGAAGCAGGGCGGCCGTCGCTCTTCTGCACGCCGACGGAATGCAGCCCGGTGCGGATGCGCTCGGCGAACACCGCCGCTTCCAGCGCCGTCTGGTGGGGAAGGAGCGCCACGAACTCGTCGCCGCCGAAGCGCGCCGCGAAGTCCGACTCGCGCAGATTGCCCTTGAGCTGGTTGGCCAGCGCGAGGATGGCCCGGTTGCCCACGTCGTGCCCCATCCCGTCGTTGATGGCCTTGAGGTGGTCCAGGTCGATGACCACCACGCTGAGCGGGTAGCCGTAGCGCTGGGCCCGGCGCAGCTCCTCTTCGAGCCGCACGGTGAGGGCCCGGAAGTTCGCCAGCCCCGTGAGGGCATCCGTCTGGGCGAGGATCTGGAGCCGCCGCTGCTGTTCACTCTGCCGCAGCGCCCGGTCGATCCGTGCCATCAGCTCCCTCGCGCTCGCCGGCTTGTGGATGAAGTCCACCGCCCCCATCTCCAGGCAGCGCTCCAGGGTGGCCTCGTCCGCGTCCCCGGTCAGGAAGATGACCGGCGTCGACTCCGTGCGGGAGTCCCGCTGCAGCGCTTCCAACACCGCCAGCCCATCCCCGCTGGGCAGGAATCTGTCCAGGAGCACCAGGTCGGGACGATGTTCGCTCGCCAACTCCAGCCCCACGCCCGCATCCGCCGCGCCCAGGACATCGAAGCGCGAGGCGAGCAGGTCCGACAGGCTCTCCAACACGCTCGCGTCATCCTCGATGACCAGGAGGAGGGACCGCTCCGAGGTGCGCCCTCGCCGTTGCATGAACCTCTCCGCTTCGTTGATCTCCCGATGATTCGCGGTCCAGAGGTCTCGGATGCCACGCCCCACCAGGTGCTCTCGCCGCCCCTGCGCCCCACGCGCATCCGCCACCGCCCGGTCCTGCGAGCACCCATCCCCACCCGCAACCTTCACCCGAGACCTCCGGCCGCCAGGCCCGACTGCTGTGCGCGGCGGGTGTCATCCCCGTCGGCGCGCGTGGGCGAAGAGCAAGCAGCATGCCCTTGGAGCAGGCATGCGGCCGGGAGTCATTTCAGGGGGTTGCGATGCGAACGCTTCCTCGCAACGAAGGCGGATCGGAAGTCGTTCCAGCGTCAGGGTAGGGGAGGCGGTAGGAATTCCCGGGCGAAGGAGGGCGCGCACGCCCCCCTCGCTCCTGGGATCAACGTCGGGTAACGAACTGCATGCGGCGTCCACCACCGCCCATGGGAGGCATCGTCGGCGGGGCCTCGAGCCCGAACTGCCACCACAGCGGCTCGTAGGGCTTCATCTTCAGCCGCTTGTCGTTCTGGAGCTGGGCGAGGCTGGCCTTGAGCTTCTCGTCCTTCGGGTTCTCCTCCACGCCGCGGCCGAGCACCTTGAGGGCCTCGTCCTTCTCCTTGTTCTGCAGGAGGCACCAGGCGTAGACGGCCCAGACGATGGCTTCCTTCTTCCCGCTCTTGGTGGCGGACTCGAAGGCGGTCTTCATCCCCGCGAAGTCCTTGCGCTGGTAGCGCAGGGCACCCTCCATGGCCTTCGCCATGTAGTTGCGGGAGCTGCCCTTGCTGAAGGCCGCCTGCGCCCCGTCATGGTCCTTCACCATGTACTTCAGCATCCCGATCTGCGCGTGAATCTCCGGACCCACCATGAACTGCCACTTGTCATAGACGAGTCCCTTCTCGAGCGTCTTCACGGCCCGGTCGACCCGGCCCTGCGCGTCCTTCTGACTGGTGGGCTGGGACTGGAGGTCCTGTTGCACCGTCGTCATGAGTGCCTGGATGCGGGTGGCGACCCGCCGGGCCAGGAAGATGAAGGTACCGAGTGCGGCGATGAGGCCGGGCACCAGGCCGGCCCAGATGGAGAAGCCGGCGAACTTCACCAGCAGCGCGACCACGATTCCCACTGCCAGCGAGATGAGCAGGTTGTACATGCGGGGGCCCTCATAGCGATGTGCGTCCGGCACCGCAATCTTCGGATGCATACGGGCGACCGTCGCGGTATACGTCTGGCCGCTTCCGTAACAAACGGCCCTCTGTCGAAATTGGTAGACGAGGCGGACTCAAAATCCGCTGCGGCTGACCCCGCGTCCCGGTTCGAGTCCGGGGAGGGCCACTTCCCGAATGGGGTGGGTGACTGGCAGGGCATCGCCGGTTCCCCCGCCTGGGACCGTGGAGGACGTGCTCCGGTCAGGGGCGTTGGAGATACCCCGAGATGAAGGTTCTGCTGGTCGAGGACGACGCGAGCCTCCGGGAAGGCATGGGTGAGCTGATCTCCGACCTGGCGGAGGTGCGCTCGGTCGGCGAAGTGAGCTCGGCGCTGGCGGCCCTCGGCCAGGAGCGCTTCGACCTCGTCGTCACGGACCTGCGCATCGGCGGCGGAGAGTCAGGCGGGCGCTCGGTGCTGGAGGCGGCCCGGAAGGGGCGCCAGGCGGTGGCCATCGTCAGCGCGGCGTCTCCGGAGGAAGTGGCGCGGGCCCTGAGGCCCTTCGTCCCGGATGGCGTCCTGGTGAAGCCCTTCCAGATCGAGGACATCCTCGGGTTGGTGGAGCGCTTCCTGGCCGTGCACCGGAACGTGGAGCTGGCCTCGAGGGGCCAGGTTCCCTCCGAGAGTGACTGGGTGGAGTGCGCGCCGGGTGTGCACCTGGCCTCGCCGGGCGGCAAGGCGGCGGGCGCCATCTGGGTGCGGCTGGCGGCGGCGGGGCAGTGGGCCTGGTCGGCCCGGCCTCGTGGGCGGGAGGCGGCCCTGTTGCTGGAGGGCGAGTTGGAGATCGAGGGGACACGCTTCGTGGCCCCGGCGACGTTCTTCGTGGGTGCGGATGAAACGCCCGAGGTGCGCACGCCCACCGGGTGTCTCGTCATCACGCTCGGCCTGGACGGTTGAAAGGGCAGGTTGGCACCCGTGGACACTGTTTGGCCTACAACTCCGCATGATGCGGCACGTCTCGGTCGTCCCTCGCGGAGGGCGGCGACGGCGGCGCTGGAAGCGCACATCGCGGTGCTGCGGGGAGATCCGCTGAAGGCCGCGCTGGCCAATGCCCTGCGGGACGCGGATGGGCTCGGAGGCCAGGAGCGGCGCTTCGCCGCGCTCGTCGTTCGCGAGCTGTCCCGTCATCAGCGCCTGTTGGACCTGGCGGCGAAGCTCCTGGGCCACCCGCCGGGCAAACTGGTGATGGTGGAGGACCAGGCCTTGGTGCGGTACGCGCTATGGCGGCGCATCTTCTGTGGTGAGACCTGGGCGCGCATCGGCCCGGAGGTGCGACTGCCGGGCCCCATGAGGCCGCGCACCCTGAAGGACGAGGTGCTCCAGAAGGTGGTGGAGTCGGAGCTGCCCGAGGCGCCGCTGCCGGACTCCCACGCGGAGCGGCTCGCCATGCGGTACTCGTTCCCCAACTGGCTGGTGCAGAAGCTGGCGCAGGCGTACCCGGATGAAGCCACGCTGGAGGGACTGCTGTCGTCGCTCGACGAGGAGCCCGGCCTGCACTTCCGCGTCAGGCCTCCGGGCACGCGGGATGAAGTCCTGGCGGCGCTGGTGGAGGAGGGCGTCGCGGCGGAGGCGGTGCTCGCCGCTCCGGACGCGGTGCGCGTGGTGGATGCGAGCCATCGCGTCTTCGAGACGCGGATGATGAAGACGGGGCGACTGCAAGTTCAGGACGTGGGCAGCCAGCTCATCTCAGAGGTCTGCCGTCCGGTGGGCGGCTCGCTCACGGGCCTCACCGTCGCGGATGTCTGTGCGGGCGCGGGCGGCAAGACGCTGGCGTTGGCGGACTTCGTCGGTCCCTCGGGCCGCGTGCTCGCGGGAGACCGCTCCCGACGCCGGCTGGCCGAGGCGCGTGAGCGGGTGCGTCACTTCTCGCTGCGGCAGGTGGCCTTCCCGCATCCCTTGCCCCTGTCCGACGCGGACGTGTTGCTCATCGACGCGCCGTGCAGCGGCACGGGCTCACTGGCGCGCGAGCCGGATCAGAAGTGGAAGCTCACGGCGCAGGAGATCGCCAAGTACCAGACGACGCAGTCCGAGCTGCTGGAGGAGGTCTCCCGGCAGGCGAAGCACGGAGCGCTCATCGTCTACGCCACCTGCTCGGTGTTGCCGGACGAGGACGAGGCCGTGGTCGAGGGCTTCCTGGCGAAACATCCGGAGTTCACCCTGGAGCCTGTCTCGGACGTGCTCGGAGCGGAACGGGCCGCGCTGGCGGCCCACGGGCCGTACCTCAAGTCCCTGCCGCCCAAGGTGCCAGGGGGCGGGTTCTTCGCCGCGAGGCTGCGCCGGACGACGGGGCAGGGTTGACAGTCCACGAGCCCACACGCTACGCCAGTATTGGTTCTTCAAGGGGTGTCACCCACGTGGCGGCCGACGCGAAGCAGTCCGAGGTGGTGAAGCAGATCAACGAGGCCTTCCAGGCGGCGCAGGCCCGTCTGGCGCAGCTGCGCGAGGCGGTGGAGCGCAACACCGACCTGGCCCGCGCGAACGCCAGGGCCACGGTGCTGAAGGACCAGAAGGACCGTGCTCTCAAGGAACTCGGCGACCTGGTCTACCGGCAGATCCAGAAGGGCAGGCTGGAGCTTCCCGCGGGCTTCGCGTCCGCGCTCAAGGCCATCGAAGCGGCCGAGCAGGCAGCCGAGGCGCATGCTCGCGAGCTCACCGATATCCTTCGGGAAGGTGAGGAAGTCGCCGAGCGGTTGAAGGTTGGAAAAAACGCACCGAAGCCTCAAACAGTTCTTGGCCCTGGGAACAAGAAACGGTAGAAGGCACGCACTTTCGACGTCGGGCCGCAACCCAAGGCGGCCAGCAGCAAAAGACGGGGCTATAGCTCAGCTGGGAGAGCGCTTGAATGGCATTCAAGAGGTCACCGGTTCGATCCCGGTTAGCTCCACTCTGAAGTAGAAAGGCCCGCCCGGGAAACCTGGCGGGCCTTTTTCATTTCCGATGGGCGGTCGCGAGCGATGGCCCCGGTTTCGCGCCGGGCCTCACGCGGCTTCCTTGGGTGCGTGACCGACGACTCCCCGGTGCTGCTCCGCGCTGGCGTCCCGTCCTCCGCATTCTTCCAAGCACGATTCGAGGTCTCGGCGATGTCGCGACGTGGTGAACGTGGCCCCTTCGACGCTACTCACTGTGGCGCGGCACGGGGACATGGGGACGCGATGGACGAGGACTCTCGACAGCCGACGAAGTTGGTCGGTGACTGTGCCCTGGCGAAGGAAGATGCTGCGACGTCGCGGGCTTCTCGGATATGGGGGCCCGCGAGAGGCCGAGCAATGCGCAGACACCTGGATCGAGGCGTGGCAGTGGCGCTGGTGCTCGCGGGTGGGCTGTCGGCCGCCCAGCTCACGCCAGGCTCGGCGGGGCAGGGCGGTGGCTCGACGCCAGGAACGACGGGGACCTCGGGCAGCTCGACGCCGGGGACGACGGGAACCACCGGCAGCGGTCAGTCCGGGACGGGAACCGGGACGACGGGAAGCCCCACGCCCACGCCCACTCCGAGCACGGGAACGCCGACGCCTGGCGCCGCCGCGCCGCAGGCTCCCGCCACGTCGACGGGCTCGACGGGAGGCACCACGCTTCCTCCAGGTCCGCCGACGATTGCGCCCGAGACGGTGGATACCTCCACCAACCCTTCCGGGGGGCGCACGGTGTCTCCGGCGCCCATGCGAGAGACCGCGCGCGAGGCGCAGCAGGCCAAGGAGGGCGTGGCGCAGGTGCCGGATGCGGACGCCCCGCCCGCCAAGGCCGCGCCCCTGACGTTGGGGCAGTTGGTGGAACGGGCGCGCGCGACGGACTCCCGCGTGGAGGAGGCGAGCGCGGAGCTGCGCAAGTTCCAGGCGCTCTACAAGCAGGCGAAGTGGGCCTGGTTCCCCAAGTTCGAGATCTCCGTGGGCGCGGGAGGCCCGGTGCCCGAGGCGCGCAATGACGGCGTCGGCGGCCCGCCCACCACCGAGGCGTCCTACGAAGGCGACTGGAACCTCGGCAAGGTCGGCGTGACGGTGTTCTCCTCTGGAAACGCGGTGCTGCCGCTCTACACGTTTGGCAAGCTGACCGCGCTGGAGAAGGCGGGCGCGCAGGGCCCCATCCTCGGCGCCGCGCTGCGCGAGCGGGCCCAGGACGAGGCGGGCTTCCAGGCCGCGCAGGCGTACTTCAGCTACCAGCTTGCGCGCTCCGGGGTGCAGCAGCTCGAGGAGGTCTCCAAGCGACTGGAGGACGCCGCCGAGCGCATCGCCGCGCTGCTGAAGGAGGAGTCACCCCAGGTGACCCAGGTGGACACGTACAAGGTCCGCTTCTTCCGGCAGATCGTCGAGGCCAAGAAGGCCGAGGCGATTCAAGGGCGCGCGCTCGCGCTGACCGCCATCGGCGTGCTGGCCAACGCCGCCCCCGGTGCGGCGGTCGACGTCGTGGAAGAAGAGCTGGCGCCCGAAGCGGAGGTGCAGCCGCCTTCGCTGGAGCGGGCTCTGGCGTTGGCCGATCAGTACCGGCCGGAGTTCACCGCCATCGCCGCGGGCATCGTCGCGCGTGAGTCCGAAGTGCTCATCCGTGAACGGAGCTACTTCCCGGACCTGGGGCTCGCGGGGTTCTACGACGTGCGGTTCACCAGCAGCGCCACCCGGCAGCGCAGCCCCTTCGCGTATGACCCGTACAATGATCGCACCGCGGGCCTCGGCCTGGTGGTGCGGGGGACGTTCGACATCCCCATCAAGGACGCGCAGTTGGATCAGGCGCGGGCGGAGCTCGACAAGCTGCGCGCCCAGGAGAAACAGATTCGCGCCGGCATCCGCCTGGAAGTGGCGAAGGTGCATGGCGAGCTGGTGGCGGCGTGGTCTCGGGCCCGGGCGTATACGGACGCGGAGAAGAGCGCGCGTCGCTGGGTCACCTCCGCGTTCGCCGCCTTCGACCTGGGGACGGGAGAAACGCGCGATTTGGTGGACGCCTTCACGGCCTATGCGCAGGTTACAGGCGACCGGTCGAAGAGCTGGTTCGACGTCCGGTTGGGAATGGCGGCCCTCGCCCGAGTCACGGGGACGCCACCCGCCCCGGGTGAATAATCGGGGCGCCGCGTCTGTCCGCTGTACCGTCCTCCTTCACGGAGTCGAAAAGCCATGATTGCTTCCCTGCTTGCCGCCACCCTGATCGCCGCGGCGCCTGGTCCCCTCTCGGTCGTCAAGTCCGGGAACGCGGATGTCCAGAAGGCTGCCAACGCTCCCGGCGCCACCGTTGAATCCCTCGCCAGCGTCGTCGAGAAGTTCGTCGACTTCCAGGAGCTGGCGAAGCGCGCCCTCGGAGACAAGACGTGGGCCACGCTCACGCCAGCCCAGCGCAAGGACTTCTCGGAGACGATGACGGGGCTCCTGCGCGCCTCCTATGCCCAAAAGGCTATTGGCCAGGCCCAGGCCGAAGTGAAGTACGGCAAGGAGTCCATCGAGGGCACCGAGGCCACCGTCAACACGACGCTCACCCTCAAGAAGGACCAGATTCCCGTCGACTACCGCCTGTACAAGCCCAGCGCCAAGAGCGACTGGCGCATCTACGACGTCGTCACCGACGAGGTGTCCCTCGTGGACACGTACAAGGGCCAGTTCCAGAAGCTGCTGAGCACCAAGGGCTTCGACGGCCTGCTCTCCACCCTGAAGACCAAGCGGGCGCAGCTCGAGAAGGAGAACGCCGCCAACTCGGCCAAGGGCTCCACGGGCGCAACGGGCTCGGCGACGGGCGGCTCGGCGGGTCCGACGAAGTGAGCTGACGCGAACCCCGCGTCACCGAAGCACTCCAGGCCGGGGCTCCCACGCGAGGGGCCTCGGCCTTCGTCTTTTCAGGTGCGCGCGAGCTGCTGGTACGACGCGAGGGTCCCGACGAGCCCCTCGGCCAGGGCAATGGTGGGCAGGAAGCCCAGCTCACGCGAGGCGCGCTCGGTGGTGCAGGTCCACGCCGCGGCGGTCATCTCCCGCACCTTGTCGCGGTTGAGGATGGGGGTGATTCCGCGCAGTCGGGCGATGACTTCGGACCCCAGGCCAATCATGTAGCCCACGCTGTCGGGCACGGGCAGCACGGTGGGGGCCTTGAGGCCCAGCGCATGGGCCACTGCCGCGCACAGCTCTTCCCAGGTGTACTCGCGTCCATCGGAGACGGTGTACACGCCGCGCGCCGGGTCGGCCTTGTCCAGCGTGGGGCCTCGCTCGGCGGCCGCGAGCAACGCGGTGTTCAGGTCATCGACGTGGATGAGCGAGTAGCGCTTGGGCCCGAAGCCGCTCTTGAGCGCCAGCCCTCGCTCCGCCATGGGAATCACGGAGGGGATGAACTCCACGTCGCCAGGGCCATAGACCATGGGGGGCCGGACGATGACGGAGGGCACCCGGTCCGCGAGCTCGCGCACGGCCTCCTCGCCCCCCAGCTTGCTGCGGCCGTAGACGGAGACGGGCGCCGGAGGGTCCTCTTCCCGGCGCGGACGCTCCGGTGTGGACGGCCCGGCGGCGGCCAGCGACGAGCAGTAGACGAGCCGGGGAGGGCGGGGCAGTGACGCCATGGCCTCCGCGACGCGGCGGGTGCCATTCGCATTGCCCTCGAAGTAGCCCGCGGGCTCCCGGGCCTTGGTGACGCCGGCCAGGTGCAGGACACAGTCGACGTCGCGCACGGCCTCCGCCAGCCCTTCGCCCGTCGTCAGGTCTCCCACGGCGAACCGGGCACCGAGCGCCGCGAGCGCGTCGCGACGAGAGCTGGAGCGCACGAGCGCCGTGAGCGAGTCACCCCGCTCGACAATGCGGCTCGCGAGCCGATGGCCGATGAAACCAGTGCCACCGGTGAGGAGGAAGCGCACGAGGAGACTCCAGGAGGATTACAGCGGGCGCTGGTAGATGCGGTACGCCTTGGAGCGCTGGCCACCCATCGACTCGATGGCGCGGTTGACGAGGTGGTTGTCCTCGAGCGTCCAGGAGATCTCTCCACCGGAGTACCCGAGGCGGTGCGCGGTGCGCAGCGTGTCCAGGTACAGGATGGCGTCCAGCCCTCGGCGCCGGTAGCCCTCCTTGATTCCGAGGGTGATGAGGCGCAGGCGGCGGATGCTTCGCGAGGCGAGCGCCAGCTTTACCAGGCCGATGGGCAGGCCGAACGTCGTCAGGCGCCCGTTGGCGGCCTTGAGCGCGTGGTTGGCGTCCGGCAGCGTCATGGAGAAGGCGACAGGCTCACCCTTCACCTCGGCGATGAGCACCAGCTCCGGCCGGACGATGGTCTTCATGTCCTTGGCCAGGTGGTCGAACTCCCGGTCCGTGAAGGGCACGAAGCCCCAGTTCTTCTCCCAGGCCGAGTTGTAGATGTCGCGGATGCGCTCGACCTCGTTGGCGAAGTCCTTGAGGTTCACCGCGCGCACGGTGATGCCCTCGCGCTGGCGCATCTTCTCCGCGATGCGCACCACCTTCTCCGGCGGCTCCGCGGACGAGGACAGCTCGTAGGCGAACAGGTCCTTGGCCTTCACCAGCCCGCACGCCTCGATGAGCGACGCGTAGTAGGGCGGGTTGTACGGCATCATCACGGCCGGCGGCGAGTCGTGCCCCTCGATGAGCAGGCCCCAGTCCTGGTTGGACGAGAAGTTGGCCGGCCCGAGCATGGCGTCCAGCCCGCGCTGCTTCAGCCATGCCCCCGCCGCGTCGAGCAGCAGTCGCGCGACGCCCGCGTCATTCACGCACTCGAAGAGGCCGAAGAAGCCCTCCTTGGTGCCGTGAATCTCCTGGTGACGTGGGTTGCGGATGGCGGCGATGCGGCCCACCACCTCCTGGCCCCTCCGGGCGAGGAACAGCTCCACCTCGCCATACTCGAAAAAGGGGTTCTTCTTCGGGTCCAGGAAGTCCTTGCGCTCCATCTCCAGCGGGGGGACCCAGTTGGGGTCTCCCGCGTACAGCGAGGCCGGGAAGCGGATGAACGTCATCTGCGCCGCGGCGCCCCGCACGGGCGTCACCAGGACGTCGAAGGGGAGGGGAGGAAGGGCGGGCTGTGTCGCGGGTGGCTCGGCGGGCAGGGCCATGGGGGATCAGGTCCTCTCGGCGGGGTTGCCGTCGGTGCCGTTGCGCATGAAGAAGTGCGCGCCCTTCTCCAGGAGGAGGCCGGGCAGCGTGCCGCGCTTCTCCCACAGCTTCATGGGCGCGGAGCGCAGCTGACGCAGGTCCTCCGGCTGGAGGTTGGCCGCGCGCCAGGTGAGCTGCTCCACCGCGTCGAAGATCTTCCCGGCCACCTCGCGCGACGACATGCGCTGCAACTGCTCCAGGGTGATGCCGCCCTTGTCCGCGAGCAGGCCTGCGGAGCCCGCCGCCCACTTCTCGCTCGCCTTGTTGGAGCGCACGGACGTGCCCGGGCGGGCGATCTGCACCGGCTCGTACACCGTGGGGCGCGTCTCCGGAATCACGCCCAGCTTGCGGCCGATGGTCTCGAAGGTGTCCAGCACCCGGTCCAACTGCGCGTCGGTGTGCGTGGCCATGTACGAGGTGCGGATGAGCGCGTGGCCCGCCTCCACCGCCGGCGGAATCACCGGGTTGGCGAAGACGCCCGCCTCATGCAGCGCGCGCCAGAAGCGGAAGCACTTCACCTGGTCGCCGATGTGCACCGGAACCACGGGCGACACCGACACGCCGGTGTCGAAGCCCATGGCGCGGAAGCCGTTATGCATCTTCTCCGCGATGTCCAGCAGGCGCGCGCGGCGCTGCGGCTCCGCCTCGATGATCTCCAGCGCCTTGAGCGCCGAGGCGATGGACGCCGGCGTCATGGACGCGGAGAAGATGACCGAGCGGGACTTGTGGCGGATGTAGTTGATGACGTCGAACGGACCGGACAGCACTCCGCCCAGCGACGCGAAGCTCTTGGAGAACGTCCCCATGACGAGGTCCGTCTCCTTCTCCAGGCCGAAGTACTCCGAGGTGCCCCGGCCCTTCTCACCCAGCACGCCCATGGCGTGCGCGTCATCCGTCATCACCCGGGCGTTGTACTGCTTCGCCAGCTCCACGATGCGCGGCAGGTTGCAGACGTCTCCCTCCATGGAGAAGACGCCGTCGGTGATGATGATCTTCCCCGCGTTCGGATCCGCCTGGGACAAGAGCTGCTCCAGGTGGTCCATGTCGTTGTGGCGGAACTTGCGCTCGGTGGCGAAGGACAGGCGGATGCCGTCCACCAGGGATGCGTGGTTCTGCCGGTCGCTGAAGACGATGTCGTGGCGGCCGAGAATCGACGCCAGCGCCAGGTTCGTCTGGAAGCCGGTGGAGATGACCAGCGCCGACTCGCGGTTGAGGAACTTGGCCAGCCGTCCCTCCAACTCCTCATGCAGCGCCAGCGTGCCGTTCAACAACCGCGAGCCCGAGCACGTCGTCCCGAACTTCTCCGTCGCCTTGATCGCCGCTTCCTTCACGCGCGGATCCGCCGACAGGCCGAGGTAGTTGTTGGAACCAACCATGATCACCCGCTTGCCCTCGATCTCCACTTCCGTGGCGCCGTGCGACGCCTCGATGACGCGGAAGTAAGGGTAGAGGCCGGTGGCCTTCGCGATGCGGTAGTCCTTCCAATTGCTGCACTTGTCGAAGACGTCGCTCATGGTGTTCTGTGGTCTTTCTGTATGTCTGCGTCGGGGGAGGGTTTGTCGCCTGTCAGGCGGATGCATCGCTCCGGTCGCCACTCACCATGCAGGGCTCGTTCCCGAGCCGGGGGCAACCTTGCGTCCGTCGACCTCCCTCGGGGGACGCGGGGCGGTGAATAAAGAGGCCGAGAGGCAGTGTCAAGGCGCGGACTGTCGCTTGAGTCCCATGCGAGAGGCCCTTTGACGCCCGTGCCTTGACAGCACTGGCGCTTTGGTGGCACCCCGCCGCATCGCACCGTCTTCCAGTGGATACTGGAAAGTACCGTGTGTACTCGGCTGCACGTCCGGCGGCACCTGAATGACCGGCGGAAGGCTTTCCAGCCGCCCGTTGTTTGGGGGGGCTACGAATGGCCGGGAATTTGCTATGCCCGGCGTTCATCGAGGAGTGGACGGTGGCCAGGTCTCTGCGGGAACGGTGGTTCGAGGGGTTCATCCAGACGGCGGTCTCCCGGCCCTGGTACGTGCTGCTGATCTGCGCATTGCTCGCCGCGGGCGGTATGGCACTGGCGTCGCGGTTGGAGTTTCGTGGTTCATTCGTGGAACTGCTTCCCCAGGGAGCCCGTGAAGTCCAGGACCTGACACGCGTGTCGCAGAAGGCCGGCGGGGATGGGTACCTGGTCATCGTCGCGAAGGGGGACACGCCGGAGCGGCTGAAGGCTTACGCGAGCGAGCTGAAATCGCGGCTGGAGGCCCTGCCGGAGGTCCGCTACGTCGAGCACAGCTACGACGTGGAGTTCTTCCGTCGTCACGGGCTGTTGCTGCTGCCGGCGGAGAAGCTGGTGGAGCTGCGCACGGAACTGGCGGCGCGGGTGCGCTACGAGCGGCAGCAGGCCAATCCCTTCTACATCGACCTGGGAGCCACGCCCCCTCCGCCCACGTTCGAGGAGATTGCCCGCAAGCACTCGCCCAACGCGCCGGTGCACGAGTACCTGGCCAACGCGGACGGCACCGAGGTGTACCTCATGCTCAAGCCCATGGGGACGGCGGGAGACCTCTCCTTCGCTCGCCGCTTCGTGGAGCTGGCCATGGGCACGGGCCGGACGCTGGCCTCGGAGCGCTTTCCGGCCGTGAAGCTGGAGGCCACGGGCAACTTCCAGAACCGCATCGAGGAAGACGCGGTGATGCGGGGCGACCTTTCGCGCGCCGGCATGCTGTCCGCGCTCATCGCGGTGGGGCTCATCCTGCTGGCCACGCGACGCATCGCGGCGCTGGCCGTCGTCGGCGTGCCCGTCGTCGTGGGCCTGCTGGTGACGTTCGGTGTGGCGCAGCTCGCCATCGGCCACCTCAACGTGGTGACGGGCTTCCTGGTCGCCATCCTCATCGGCCTGGGCATCGAGTACGGCGTGCACCTGTGCATGCGCTACTGGGAGGAGCGGCGGACGCGCTCGTCGCGCGACGCGCTGGCCATGGCGGTGCGCGGCACGTTCAGCGGCGCGCTCACCTCGGCGGTGACGAACGCGGCGGCCTTCTTCGTCCTGCTCCTGGCCCAGTTCCACGCCTTCAACCAGTTCGGCTTCCTGGCGGGCCTGGGCGTGCTGCTCGCCGTCATCGCGGCGTATGCGCTGGGACCGTCACTGCTCGCCATCGCGGAGCGGCTGCGCCCCGCGCGCAAGGACGACGCGCCCGCGTCGGCGGAGACCGCCACGTCGGCGACCCCGGCTCCGGCGCGCGAGTGGAAGCGCTGGCCCACGCCTGTCATCGCGCTACTGGCCCTGTTGGTGGTGGGCTTCGCCGCGTTCTCCGTCTCCATCGCCCCTCGACTGGGGTTCGAGACGGACATGCGCAAGCTGAAGGGTGACTCGCCGGCGTCGCGGCTGGATGACCATGTCACCGAGCAGTTGGGACAGCCGCTCAACCCGGCCATCTTCCTGGTCGACGACCTGGCCCAGGTGGCGAAGGTGGAGCAGGTCATCGCGGAGGTGAAGCAGCGCAACGGCGCCGACTCCGTGTTCCTGCGCACCACCTCCCTGAACGACCTGGTGCCGGGAGACCTGGAGCGACGGGAGAAGGAGATCGCTGGCATCCGGGCGCTGCTGCAGGGGCTGCCCGAGGCGGCGCACGAGGATCCGCGGCTGAAGGACTTCGAGCAGATGGTGGAAGCGAAGCCCTACGGCCTGGACTCGCTGCCCGTGGAGGTGCGCCGTCGCTTCCTGGCCACCGACGGCCAGGGCACCTTCCTGCTGCTGTTCCCCTCCGTTTCCAACTACGACACCGACGACCTGAAGCGCTGGGCCGCGCAGATCGACCAGGTGGTGGAGACGGCGACGGCGCGGGGCGTGGAGATGTCCGTCCTGGACAGCAACCGCATCGCCGCGCGCATCTTCGCGCTGGTGCGCGGAGACGGACTGCTCATCCTCTGCTCCGCGGCGGCGGTGGTGTTCGTCGTCATCCTGCTGAGTCTGCGCAGCCTGAAGCGCGCGCTGCTGGTGACGGGGCCGCTGTTCCTGGGCATGACGTGCCTGGCGGGCGGCATGTACCTGTTCGACGTGCAGCTCAACTTCATCAACGCCGTGGTGCTGCCGAATCTCCTGGCCATCGCCGTGGACAACTCCATCCACCTGTATCACCGGTACGAGGAGGAGGGCCCCGGCTCGCTCGGCAAGGTGGTGCGGCACACGGGGCTGGCGGCCGTGGTGGCCACGCTGTCGAACGCGGCGGGCTACGGCGCGCTGCTCGTGGCCAACCACCAGGGATTGCGCAGCATCGGACAGATTGCGCTACTTGGGGTCGTGTGCACCTTCTTGGGGACCACGGTCTTCTTCCCCGCGCTGCTCGCCCTCCTGGAGCGCTGGAAGGAGAGGCAGGGCTCGGTCGCCCGGGAGGGTGCTGTCGTCCGGAGCCTGGAGCTCGACATGGCCGGTCAGGACACCGCGCCATCGGGGGAGCGGAAATCGGCGTGAGTCTCGTGACCTTCCAGAGCTTTCGTGGCTCCGTCCCCATGAATGGCCCTCGTGATGCGCAGGTCCGGCTGGGGGCGGTGGACCTCATCATCGTCATCGCGTGCTCGCTCGGGGCCTTTGTCCTGCTCGGGCCGGGACGCTGGGCGCCGCAGGCCATCCCCAACGCGGGGCTGTTCGCCTCCATGGCCGCCGGTCCGCTGGTGCTGCGGACGTTGGAGTCCTGGTTCCCTCGCCAGCGCTGGTTGACGGTCATCGCCGACTTCTGGTTGCTGCCCGTGGCGGTGCTGACGCACTCGTGGCTGTCGCCGGTGGTGGACACGCTCAACCCGTTCCTGCGCGACGCGCAGCTCGTGGCGGCGGACCAGCGCATCTTCGGGTTCCAGGCGGCGGTGGTGCTCGCGCACGTCGTGCCGCCGTGGCTCAACGACGTGCTGATGGTCTGCTACTACGGCCACTTCGTCTGGCCGTTGGTGCTGGGCATCGGGCTGTACTACCGGGCGCGGGGCGCCTCGGCGGAGTTCGACGAGTACCTGCTGGGACTGGGCCTGCTGTTCATCCTCAACTACTCGGCCTACTCGCTGGTGCCCGCCGTGGGGCCGCGCTACTTCCTGGTCGACGCGTTCAGCGGGCCGCTGCAGGGCACGTGGACGCCGATGCTGGACTCCATCATGCGCAGGCCCCTCTTCGGTCGGGACTGCTTCCCGTCGGGCCACACCGGCACCACGCTGGTGGTGCTGTTCTACTCGTGGCGGTTCTCCCGGAAGCTGTTCTGGGTGATGTTGCTGCCGGGCCTGGGGCTCATCGTCGCGACGCTGGCCGGGCGCTTCCACTACGCCACGGACCTTTTGTGCGCGGTGCCGCTGGTGATGGTGGTGGTGGGCATGTCCGCGGCCCTGTCCCGAGCGGCCCGCCAGCGCGAGAGCGAGAGAGCCGCGCGTTCCGTCCCCGTGGACGCTATCTTGCGCCCCTGAGCCCGGTCCGGCGACTGATGCCGGCCGCCAGGAGCCCCCATGTCCAGGCCCGTGTTGTCGCAGCGCGTGTCCCGGTTCGGCACCACCGTCTTCTCGGAGTTCAGCGCCCTGGCGCAGAAGCATGGCGCCGTGAATCTGGGGCAGGGGTTCCCCGACTTCGACGGGCCTGACGCCGTGAAGGAGGCCGCGCAGCGGGCCATCCGCGAGGGCGTCAACCAGTACGCCATGAGCTCGGGCGCCCGGGACTTGCGGGTCGCCATCGCCGAACACGCCGCGCGCTTCTACGGGCAGACGGTGGACCCGGACACCATGGTGACGGTGACCAGCGGCGCCACCGAGGCCATCCTCGATGTGCTGCTGGGACTCGTGGACCCGGGCGACGAGGTGGTGGCCTTCGAGCCGTTCTACGACTCGTACGACGCCAACATCACCCTCGTCGGCGCCACCGCGCGCTGGGTACCCTTGCGTCCACCGGATGCGGCGCATGCGCAGTGGTGGTTCGACTGGGACGAGCTGCGCGCGGCCTTCGGTCCGCGCACGCGGCTGCTCATCCTCAACACGCCCCACAACCCCACGGGCAAGGTCTTCACTCGCGAGGAACTGGAGCGCATCGGCGCGCTGTGCGCCGAGCATGACGTGAAGGTGCTGTCCGACGAAGTCTACGAGCACATCACCTTCGCGCCCGCCCGCCACGTGCGCCCGGCCACGGTGCCGTCGCTCGCGGAGCGGACGGTGACGGTGAGCAGCGGCGGCAAGACGTTCAGCCTCACGGGCTGGAAGGTGGGCTGGGTCATCGCGCCGCCCCCGCTGCGAGATGCGATTCAGCGCGCGCACCAGTTCGTCACCTTCGCGACGGCGTCTCCCTTCCAGGCGGCCATGGCGGCGGCGCTCCGGTTGCCGGATGCGTACTTCGCGGAGCTGGCGGCGACCTACCTGTCGAGACGGGAGCGGCTGCTCGCCGGGCTGCGCGAGGCGGGACTGCCGGCGTACACCCCGGATGGCAGCTACTTCATCCTCGCGGACATCCGGGGCTTCGGCTTCCCGGACGACGTGGCCTTCTGCCGGCACCTGGTGTCGGAGGTCGGCGTGGCGGCCATTCCCCCGAGTGTCTTCTACGGGCCCGAGCATCGGCACCTGGGGCACGGGCTCGCCCGCTTCGCGTTCTGCAAGACGGACGCGGTGCTGGATGAGGCCGTGCTCCGACTGCGCGCGAAGCTGTCGACTCGACGCTGACGGCGCCGTGCCCGCGCGCGCGTTGCGAGCCCCGCACGCGGTTGCTACATCCCCTCGCAGGAGGGCGGCCCGGCACTTCCCGGCCGCCACGGGCGCGCGTGGACTTCTTCGGCGAGCTGTACCTGCGCAGCACGCTGCCGTTCCTCTCCGAGTCCGTTACGGCGAGGGAGGTGGACTACCTCGCGCGCGCATTCGCCGACCTCCCCGGCCCGGGGCCCGTGGTGGACCTGGGCTGCGGGCATGGCCGCCATGCCGCGCGGCTCCAGGCCTCGGGGCCCTTGGCCGGTCGCGTCATCGGCCTGGAGAAGGACGCGCTCTCGCTGTCGATGCGACGCCCGGGCTTCCCCGTGGTGCGCGGAGACTTGAGGGCCTTGCCCTTTCGGGAGGGGAGCCTGTCCGGTGCGTACGCGTGGTATTCCACGCTGTTCGCCTTCACGGACGAGGAGCACGTACACATCCTCCGTGAGCTGGCGCGCGCCATGAGACGGGGAGGGCGGCTGGTGTTCCAGACGGTGCCACATGAACGACTGGCCGCGTCACCCGACGCCGCGTTCCAGCGCGGGCTTCCCGGTGGTGGCGTGCTGGATGAGGAGAGTCACTTCGACGCGGCGACGGGACGTGACGTGGGACGACGAACGCTCACCCTCGTGGACGGGCGCGTCCTGCATGCGTCCTACGCCATTCGTTACTATCCCCTTGCGGATCTCGCCGGGCTGTTGGAAAGCACGGGGTTTTCAATCTCCTGGGTGCATGGCGGGCTCGATGGCGAGCCGCTGACGCATCTGTCGGCCGACCTGATTGTGGGAGCGGTGCTGCGAGATGGCTGAGAATTCACGAGCGCGTGGAACCCTGCTGAGCCAGCTGCCGAAGCGGGTGGACGTGTACGAAGTCGGCCCTCGGGACGGACTCCAGAACGAGCTGCGCACGCTGCCCACGCGCGACAAGGCGCGGCTCATCGACGCCCTCGTGACGGCCGGCGAGAAGCGCATCGAGGTGACGTCGTTCGTGTCGCCCAAGTGGATTCCCCAACTCGCGGACGCGGAGGAGTTGCTGCGGCTGGTGGGGCGCCGCGAGGGCGTGGTGTTCTCCGCGCTGGTGCCCAACCTCAAGGGGCTGGAGCGCGCGAAGGAGGCGGGGTTGCAGGAGGCGGCGGTGTTCATCTCCGCGTCCGAGGCCCACTCCAAGAAGAACATCAACAAGAGCATCGCCGAGGCGATGGCGGGCGCTCGCGAGGTGACGTCCGCCGCGCTCCAGGCCGGAATGCGCGTGCGCGGCTACCTGTCCACCGTGTGGGGCTGTCCCTACGAGGGCCATGTCCCGGTGGAGCGCGTGGTGGACATCTGCCGCTACCTCGTGGACGCGGGCATCTACCAGCTCAGCCTCGGCGACACGATTGGCGTGGGCACGCCCCGGCAGACGGAAGAGATTCTGGAGGCGCTCCTCCAGCACATTCCGGTGGAGAAGCTGGCGCTGCACCTCCACGACACCCGAGGCACCGCGCTGGCCAACTCGCTGGTGGGCCTGTCCGCGGGCGTGACGACGTTCGACGCGAGCATCGGCGGGCTGGGCGGCTGCCCCTATGCGCCCGGGGCCGCGGGCAACCTGGCCACCGAGGACGCCGTCTTCATGTTCCACGGCATGGGCGTGGACACTGGCATCAACCTGGACCGGCTGGTGGAGGCCGGGGAGATTGCCCAGGAACTCATCGGCCGGAAGCTGGCGGGCAAGTACCTCCAGGCCGCCCTGGGCGAGCGCGAGAAGAAGGCCTCTCGCCGCGCGCAGACCTGAGCCATTCCCACGGATTTCGCCTGGAGCGGCTCCGTGGGTCACTCCCTTCGTGAGGGGTGGCAAGTCTGTAAAATTTCGACGGTGGTTCCGATACGAGGGCACCGCTGCTAGCCTGGGTGGGAGTCGACCCTGTACCCCCCACCTGGACTTGCTTCATGACCCACACGGTCGACGCGACGGCCCTCGCGAACCGCTCGTCGGACATCTTCGACACGCATCAATCTGCCCTCCACCGCCGCACGGACCGGATGTTCGCCGTGCTGATGGGACTTCAATGGTTGGGGGCGCTCCTCACCGCGCTCGTCTTGTCGCCACGGACGTGGGCGGGGACCTCGAGTGAAGTGCACCCGCATGTCTGGGCGGCTGGAGTGCTCGGACTCGTGGTGGCAAGCCTCCCGGTGTCACTGAGCCTGCTGCGTCCTGGGGGCGTGTCCACGCGCTTCTCCATCGCGGTGGCGCAAGCGTTGACGTCAGGGCTGTTGATCCACATCACCGATGGCCGCATCGAGACGCACTTCCACATCTTCGGCTCGCTGGCCTTCCTGGCCGTCTACCGGGACGTGCGCGTGCTGCTCATCTACTCGGGCGTGGTGGTGGTGGACCACCTTGCGCGCGGGCTGTTCTGGCCGCAATCGGTGTTCGGCTCGGACCTGGTGAGCGTGTGGCGTCCGCTGGAGCACGCGGGCTGGGTGGTGTTCGAGAACGTGTTCCTCATCCTGACGTGCCTGAGCGGACGAAGGGACTTGCGGGAGCTGGCGTCGCGGCAGGCACGGCTGGAGCTGGCGCAGGGGGAAATCCAGGCGAGGGTGGTGGAGCCGCTGATGGACTCCGCTCGGGAGCTGACCGAGGCGATGCTCTCCCTGACCATCACCACCGAGGACCAGCGCCGGATGCTGTCGCGGCAGGCGCAGGCGCTGTCCGAGACCCAGGTGACGGCGACGGAGATTCAGCGCACGTCGGAGGAGACCTCGCGGCAGGCGGAGGTCATCATGGAGTCCACCACCCAGGCGGGCGATGCGGGCACCACGGCCCAGGCGATGATTGGCAAGAGCATGCTGGGACTGGAGGGCATCCGGTCGCAGGCGTCGGAGCTGTCGGGACAGCTCGAGAAACTGGGCGCGCGGGCCCGCAAGCTCAACGACATCGCCGCCACGGTGAAGGACCTGGCGGACCAGTCCAACATGGTGGCCGTCAACGCCGCGATTGAGGCCGCGCGCTCGGGGGAGACGGGCCGGGGGTTCGCGGTGGTCGCCACCGAGATGCGTCGGCTGGCGCGCCAGTCCCAGCAGGCCACGGGCGAGGTGCGCGTCATCCTCGACGAAACGATGAAGTCCATCCAGGCGGTGATGACCGCGAGCAAGCGGGGCTCCGAGCGGATGTCGATGGACCTGGAAGTGGTGCGCGAGTCCGGCGAGAGCCTTCGCGGCCTCACCTCGATGATGGAGAACAGCACCGACAGCGTGCGCCGCATCTCCGCGGCGGTGGGCCAGCAGGCGGCGGGCGTCTCGCAGCTCTTCGGCGCCGTGAATGACCTGTCCGCGATGATGACGGAAACCCTGGGCCGCTTGGATTCCGCCGCCTCCGCCACCGTTGCCCTCCAGTCCGTCACCGACCGGGTGCAACGGGTCATCCAGACCTATCAGCCCGAGTCACACCGCCCCTCCTGAGCCCTCGGGCCCAGGGTCGGACTTCACTCCGAGTAATCATACTCGGAGTGCGCCTCGCCGGATTCCCGGAGGGGCGGACCCGGTGGCCCGCCCCCTGTCGTTTCAACGGTCGCTGATCATCGACGCCAGCTTCTCCTGGAGGCCCAGGTGGCCTGCCGCGGACTCCAGCATTCGGCGCTCCTTGCGGTCGATGCGGCCATCCACCAGGGCAATCTCGACGATGTTGCGCAGGAAGACCTCCGCCTCGGGGCTGCCCCGGGCGACCAGTCGCTCGAAGAGCTGCGGCCCCGCGTTGAGGGCCATCTCCACCTGAGACCACTCGACGTCCCAGCGCTCGGCGCACAGCTTCAGCAGCCGACGCTCGGCGGGAGTCACGGTGCCGTCGGAGGCGGCGATGGCGGCCATCATGTAGAGCAGCCGATGCCGTTCCTGGACATCCAGCACCGCGTCCGTGCCGCTCCCCGACGAGGCCACCGCGGGCGCACCGTTTGACGGCCGGGCCACCGGCGCGCGGGCAGGCGGCGCCCGATAGCTGCTCGCACCCTCGCGGACATTCCACGCCTCGAAGGGCAGCGCGGACGAGAGCACCCAGTCCCGCTCGCCGTTGGCGAGCTGCGTGCCGCAGAACTCGCATGCGGTGGCGGCGCTGTCGGTGAGCGGCGCGTTGCACTGAGGGCAGCGGTCCGTGGACACGCCGTTCGCGGTGTTCGTCCGCGCGCCATGCTTGCGCACCAGCGTGAAGACGAAGCGCTGGGGCAGGGTGGGGATCTGCGGAGGACGCTCGTTGACGGGGCCCACGCCCATGCGCGCGCTCCAGCGGATCTCCACGTGCGCGCGGTCATACCCTCGCGGGTCCACCTCCAGCAGCCGCACATCCACCGAGCCCACCGCGCACTCCAGGAACACCCTCCGCCGGCCCTGGCGACGCAAACCGTCCAGTTCGGAGTTCAGCGTCCCGAGTGCATCCGGCGTGGCCACCTTGGACAGGCCGTTCGTGTCGCCCCGGCTCTGTGCGTCGATCCACTTCCAGAACAGCAGCGACGCGCGATCCTCCAGGACCTCCAGGTTGAGTGCAGGGTCGTCCTGCCGCGCCTGCAGCAGCCCGTCCACCGTCCGGTGGTAGCGCGAGTGCTCCACGCCCTGCGTTATCTCCGTGAGCGTCCAGTCGTAGTTGCCGGAGTTCACCACCGCGTTGCAGAACTCGCAGCGGTTGGCCGCGCCGCCCTTGTACGGAGCGCCGCAGTTGGGGCACTTGCCCTGGAACAGGTCCGCGCCGATGCGCGTCTGCACGCCCGGCTTGCGCACGAAGGTCCACACCTCCGTGAAGGTCTCCATCCGAGCCCTGCGCGCGGCCTCGACCGCCTGCGCATCCGTGTCGTTCGCGGACACATCCGTGTCCCGCATCCGCGCCTGGACGCGGACCTGGATGCTGTCGAACCACTCGCTCTGCTCCAGGCCGATGAGCTGGACGTCGAGCACCTCGATGTCGGTGATGGCATCGCGCACGCCCTGCGCATCCAGCAGCTTGAGCTGCACGCCGAAGCGCTGCCACGTCGCGTCCGAAAGGAAGGGCCGCACCGGCGTCATGTCGCGGCGGAACCAGGCTTGCTGCAGGTCCATGAACAGCCGGCGCACCTTGCCGAGCACGGGCTCCAGTTCGAACGCGGGGTCCTTCAGCTTGAGCGCGTTGACCCAGCCGGACACGTCGCGCGAAGTCACCTGGGTGCGCTGGTCCGCCTCGTACTGGTCCAACGCCTTGCGCGTGGTGGCCGTCGGGTGGAGGTTGCGCTTGTAGAGCCAGTACCCGACGCCGCAGATGACCAGCAGCGGAATCATCACCTTCGGGTAGCGGAACACCAGGCGGAACGCCTCGAAGAGGATCCAGATGGGGATCCCATCGCCACCGCCGTCGCGGTCGGAGGAAGGACGCGTGTAGTGCTCGCCACCACCGCCCCGGGCCAGGGCGTCCAGGGGAACGAGGGCCAGGGCCACCAGGGCAAGGGCCGAGGGCCACCAGGGGGCCCACGGGGCGAGCTGTCGGAGCACGGTGCGCGGCGAAGGCATGAGGGGATGCTAACCGTTTCCGCCTTGCCAGACCCGCCTTCCCGCCGCACTCTGCCGCGTCCCAGAGCGGCCCGCCGGGCGGGCCCTGGAAGGGGAGCGGATATGCCGGAATTCAAGGTCGACGCACGCGGTGCCATCGAGATCTGGACCATCGACGGCGAGGGCCGCCGCAACGCCATCAGCCGCGCCATGCTCCAGGAGCTGGGCGCGCTCGTCGCTCGGGTTTCCTCGGGGCACCAGGTCCGCGCGGTCGTCATCACCGGCGCGGGCGACAAGGCCTTCTGCGCGGGCGCGGACCTCAAGGAGCGCGCGGGCATGGCCGAGGACGAGGTGCGCGCGTTCCTCGACGGGCTGCGCAAGACGTTCCGCGCGATTGAAAAGAGCGACTGCGTCTTCATCGCCGCCATCAACGGCGCGGCCTTCGGTGGAGGCACCGAGCTGGCGCTCGCGTGTGATTTGCGCGTGGCGGCCCCGGCGGCCGAGCTGGGGCTCACCGAGGTGAAGCTGGGCATCATCCCCGGAGGCGGCGGCACGCAGCGGCTGGCGCGACTGGTGGGCCCGGGGCGCGCCAAGGACCTCATCCTCACCGCCCGGCGCCTCAACGCGGCGGAGGCCTTCGCCGTGGGACTGGTGAACCGGCTCGCGCCCGAAGGGCACCTCCTGGAAGTGGCGCACGGCCTCGCGGAGTCGGTGGTGGACAACGCCCCCATCGCGGTGGCCACGGCGAAGCACGCCATCGACGAGGGCACGGGCCTGGAGCTGGACGACGCGCTCGCGCTGGAGCTGCGCAAGTACGAAGAGGTCCTCAAGACGGAGGACCGGCTCGAGGGCCTGCGCGCCTTCGCGGAGAAGCGTCCCCCCGTCTTCAAGGGGCGATGAGAAACACACGAAGGGCGGCGGCCCGCGACTCGCGGACCCCGCCCTCGTGACCCTGGTCGGGTCGGACCCTCGCGAACGAGTGGCCCGCGCGACGAGGAACTCTCCAGCTAGGCGCTGGCGCTCTTCTCCGGCGCCAGGCCGATGTTCTGCTTGTTCATGTAGCCCATGGCCTTGTCCTTCACCTGGCTGCGCAGGTCGTCGCCCGTCTTCGGGGTGAGCAGCAGGGCCGCCACGCCGCCCGCCACCGCGCCGATGAGGAACAGGCCCAGGCTGCCCAGTCCGGCGCGTCCCGGCTTGTAGGTCGTCAGGCCCACGTGCCGCAGCGCATCATCCGGCTCGAAGTCGTCCCAGCGATTCCGGGCGACGCGGGGAAGCTCGTCGAGGAGCTTGTGCGCCATCCACTTGCGGTACAGCTCGCTCTTGGCCAAACCCTTCGCCGTCCACTTCGCCTTCTTCTTCGCGAACATGCATCCCTCCTGGGCCAGTGTTGGTCGGGGACGCGCCGCGCCGCGGAGCGTCTCCTTCGAGCTTTGAAGGTAGGCAGGGGAGCCCGTGCCGCCACCCCCCGGACCCTGGGGTTCGCTCGGCGCGTCATCGGCTGGACGACAGGGTGCGTCGAGCCCTCGGTGAGAGAGCAGCCAGCCGTGGACCTTTCTGCTATGTCGCCCGGGCCATGTCCCAAGACACGAAACTGCTCGAGAAGATCGCCCAGGTGGAGAAGGGTGGCGCGCCGAAGTACCACGCGAAGAACCAGGAGGCCGGCAAGCTGTTCGCGCGGGAGCGCATCCGCCTGCTGGTCGACGAAGGCTCCTTCGTCGAGGACGCGAAGCTCGCCAACAACCTGGACGGGGAGCTGCCCTCGGATGGCGTCGTCATCGGCCTGGGCAAGGTGGCCGGACGCACGGTGGCCATCATGGCCAACGACTCCACGGTGAAGGCCGGCAGCTGGGGCGCCCGCACGGTGGAGAAGATCCTCCGCATCCAGGAGACCGCCCGCTCGCTGCGCTGCCCGCTGCTCTACCTGGTGGACTCCGCGGGAGCCCGCATCACCGACCAGGTGGAGATGTTCCCCGGTCGCCGGGGCGCCGGCCGCATCTTCTACAACGAGGTGCACATGTCCGGGGACGTGCCCCAGGTGTGTCTGCTCTTCGGACCTTCCGCCGCCGGTGGCGCGTACATCCCCGCGTTCTGCGACCTGGTCATCATGGTGGACGGCAACGCCTCCATGTACCTGGGCAGCCCGCGCATGGCGGAGATGGTGATTGGCGAGAAGGTGACGCTCGAAGAGATGGGCGGCGCGAAGATGCACTGCTCCATCTCCGGCTGTGGCGACGTGCTGGTGAAGACGGAGCAGGAGGCCATCGCCGCGGCGAAGAACTACCTGAGCTACTTCCCGGAGAACTGCAGCCAGCTGCCGCCGCGCGCGGAGTCCAAGGCGCCCAAGGCCAGCGGGAAGAAGGTCGAGGAGATCGTCCCCGTCGACCAGAACAAGCCCTTCGACATGCACGCCCTCATCACCGAGCTCATCGACGAGGGGAGCTGGTTCGAGGTGAAGAAGCTCTTCGCCCAGGAACTCATCACCGGCCTTGCCCGCATCGACGGTCGTCCGGTGGGCATCATCGCCAACCAGCCCAAGTACAAGGGCGGCGTGCTCTTCGTGGACAGCGCGGACAAGGCGGCCCGGTTCATCTGGCTGTGTGACGCCTTCAACATTCCGCTGCTCTACATGGCGGACGTGCCGGGCTTCATGATTGGCACCAAGGTGGAGCGCGCGGGCATCATCCGCTCCGGCGCGAAGATGATCTCCGCGGTGTCCGAGGCCAGCGTGCCCCGCATCTGCCTCGTCGTGCGCAAGGCGTACGGCGCCGGTCTCTACGCCATGAGCGGCCCGGGCTTCGCGCCGGAGGCCACCCTGGCGCTGCCCGGGGCGATGATCGCCGTCATGGGCCCGGAGGCGGCCGTCAACGCCGTCTACTACAACAAGATTCAAGAGCTGCCCGAGGCCGAGCGCCCCGCCTACGTCCAGAAGCTGCGCGACGAGTACAAGGCGGACGTGGACATCTACAAGCTGGCCAGCGAGCTGGTCATCGATGACATCGTCCCCGGTGAGCGCCTGCGTCACGAGCTGACCCAGCGCTACGGGCTGTACGCCTCGCGCCAGACGCCTCGTGCCGAAAAGAAGCACGGCGTCTATCCCGTTTGAGTAGAGAATCTTGCCCTACCCGGAAGGCCCGCTGCCTTCCGGGACCCTTTGCTATAGATCCTCCCGACCATGGACTTTGAACTCCCCGAAAGTCATCGCGCCCTCCAGTCCTCCCTCCGCGACTTCTGCGAGCGCCAGGTGAAGCCCTTCGCCGGCCAGTGGGACAAGGAGGAGAAGTTCCCGATGGAAGTCGTCCGGGAGCTGGGCCAGCTCGGCGTCATGGGCATCCTCGTCTCGGAGAAGTACGGCGGGGCGGACATGGACTCGCTCGCCGTGGCCGTGGCCGTGGAGGAGATCGCCCGCTACGACGGCTCGCTCGCCCTCACGGTGGCCAGCCACAACGGCCTGGGCACCAGCCACCTGCGCGTCTTCGGCAACGAGACGCAGCACGCGAAGTACCTGCCCAAGCTCGCCTCCGCGGAGGCCCTGGGTGCGTGGGGCCTGACGGAGCCCGGGTCCGGCTCGGACGCCTCCGGCATGAAGACGACCGCGGTGCGCCAGGGCAAGAACTGGGTGCTCAACGGCACCAAGATGTTCATCACCCAGGGCACCGTGGGCGACGTCTTCGTCGTGCTCGCGGTGACGTCTCCGGAAAAGCGCCAGAAGGGCGTCACCGCGTTCCTCCTGGAGAAGGGGATGCCCGGGTTCAGCCAGCGCGCCATCCACGGCAAGCTGGGCATGCGCTCGTCGGACACGGCGGAGCTGGTGCTGGAGAACGTGGAGGTCCCCGACGAGAACCGCGTCGGCGAGGTCGACCACGGCTTCATCGACACGATGAAGATCCTCGACAAGGGCCGCATCACCATCGGCGCGCTGGCGGTGGGCCTGGCCCGGGGCGCGCTGGAGGAGTCGGTGCGCTACTCCAAGGATCGCACCGCCTTCGGCCAGCCCATCTCCGAGTTCCAGGCCCTGCGCTGGATGATGGCGGACATGAAGACGGAGACGGACGCGGCGCGGCTGCTCGTCCACCGCGCGGCGCGAATGGCCGATGCGGGCCAGCCGTACTCCAAGGAAGCCTCCATGGCGAAGCTGTTCGCCTCCGAGGTCGCCATGCGCGCGGCCTCCAAGGCGGTGCAGATCCACGGAGGCTATGGCTACACCCGCGAATTCCCCGTCGAGCGCTACCTCCGCGACGCCAAATTGTGTGAAATTGGAGAGGGAACGAGCGAGATCCAACGCACCATCATCGCGAGAGAGACCTTCAAAGGGGCTTGATGGATACGGCACGGCTGGAGGGACTCGGGCTTCAAGTACGTGAGGATGTGGCCGGCATCGAAGCGGTGCTGGACCTGGAGTCGTCTCCTCTCGTCAATCCCGTGACCAAGGCGTTCATCGCCGAGGTGACCTTCCAGGTGATGGGGGACCGGCTCATCCCCATCTCCCCGGCGGCGGTGGTGGGGCTCGCGCCCATCCTCGTCGGCGCCCTCAGCGACGTGGCGGATATCGAAGCGCTGCTGTCGGACGCCTTCAACGAGCACATCTTCCATGTCCAGCGTCGCTCGGCGGAGCTCCAGGTCCTGGGGCTGGTGCCGCGGGTGGACCAGGACACCCTGGAGCTGACCACCGAGGTGGTGGAGGGCGACCTCTCCGTCCTGCTCGCCGCGGACCGCCTGGGCAACTTCCGCATCGCCCGCGCCCAGCGGGACGCGGGTGAGGTCTCCGGTGGGGCGGGGCACACGCTGGAGCTGTCGGAGTTCCGCGAGCGCGCCGCGCTGACGGGGTATCTGGCGGCGCTGCTGGGTGAGCCGGCGAGCCGTCCGCAGCCTTCGCCCGCGGGCGCGGGGCTGGTGCGTTTTTCAGACATCGTGGAGAAGTTTGGCGCGGAGTCGTTGGTTCCGCCCCGGAGCAGCCTGGAGCTGCTGGCGCAGTTGCAGGTGGAGGGCCGGCCGTATCGCTTCGCCGCCGCGAGGGTGGCGGGACGCACCTTCCGGGGCCTGCTGGCGGGGGCTCAGGGCAAGGTGTGGGCGGGCCGGTTCGAGCTGGATGAATTCCCGGGCATTGTCCGGATGGTGGCGGCGCTGCTGAAAGTTCGTCCCGAAGCCGTGAGGCTGGTCGGACCGGACGCGCCTCAGGAGTGAAAGACGTCCGTGGAGAAGCTGACTGTGTCGGAGCGGGTGGAGGCCCTGGAGAAGCGCCTGGGCCTGGGGTTCTCGCGCAGGGAGATCGCGCTCGAGGCCCTGACCCACAAGACCTACGTCAATGAGACGCGGGACAAGGACCTCAAGGACAACCAGCGGTTGGAGTTCCTGGGCGATTCGGTGGTGAACCTGGCCGTCAGCCACCGGCTGATGGAGCGCTTCCCGGGCATGCCCGAAGGCGACCTCACGAAGATGCGCGCGCGCATCGTCAACGAGGACGGCCTGGCCCGGGTGGCCCGCACCATCCCCCTGGGAGACCTGCTGCTCCTGGGCCGGGGCGAGCTCCTGTCGGGCGGCCGCGAGAAGAACTCAGTGCTGGCGGACGCGCTCGAGGCCGTCTTCGGCGCCGTCTACCTCTGCGCGGGCCTGGAGCCCGCCGTGGCCCTGGTGGACCGGTGCTTCGCGGAGCTGCTGGACGAGGTCTCCAGCGGCCAGGGGAGGCTGGACTACAAGACGCTCCTCCAGGAGATGGCCCACGAGAAGCTCAAGCTGTCGCCTCGCTACCGCGTGATTTCGGAGGCGGGCCCGGAGCACTCGAAGGTGTTCGAGGTGGAGGTGACGCTGGGCGACGCGCCCTTCGCCCGGGCCTCCGGCCGCAGCAAGAAGGAAGCGGAGCAGTGCGCGGCTCAGGCCACCCTGGAGCGCATCAAGCAGGACGCCGCCGCCGCCAGCGCCGCCCCTCCGCC
>NZ_VIFM01000142.1 GCF_006636215.1 Myxococcus llanfairpwllgwyngyllgogerychwyrndrobwllllantysiliogogogochensis
CCTGATGGTGGGGTTGCGCTCGGCGCGGGTGCGGGGCTCGCGGGCCCGGCTGTTCGTGGGTTGCGGAATCGTGGCCGGCTCCATCGCGGAGGCGGAGTGGCGGGAGACGGAGATGAAGAGTCTGGCCGTGTTGCGTGCGTTGGGAGGCGGGGATGTCGGGCGACAGTAATCTCAACCTGCTGTGGGCTCGCGCGCTCGTGGAGGAGTTGGTTCGCGGTGGCGCGCGGCACGCGGTGGTGTGCCCGGGATCGCGCTCCTCGCCGCTGGCGATTGCGTGTGCTCGCGCGGAGGGCCTGCGCACCTGGTCCGTCATCGACGAGCGCAGCGCCGGTTTCTTCGGGCTGGGGCTCGCGAAGCAGTCACGTGCGCCAGTGATTCTCGTGGCCACGAGCGGCACCGCGGGCGCGCATTTCTATCCCGCGGTCATCGAGGCCTCGCTGTCCCAGGTGCCCCTGATTGTACTCACGGCGGACCGCCCGCTGGAGCTGCAGGGGTGGGGCGCGGCGCAGACGGTTCCCCAGGCCCGCTTCTATGGCGAGCACGCGCGCAGCTTCACGGACGTGGGCGTCCCCGAGGCCAGTGACGTGGCGCTGATCCACCTGCGCGCGACCGCCGCCCGGGCCGTGTCCACCGCGCTGCGCGCGCCGCGGGGCGCCGTGCAACTCAACGTCCCCTTCCGCGAGCCGCTCGCGCCCGTGACGGAGGCCTTCGGTGAGGAGCGCCTGTCCGCGCTGTCGAAGGCGGGCCGCGCGGGTGCGCCGCTCACGCGAATCGTGCCACCCACGCCAATGCCGGATGCGGCGGTGCTGGAGTCGCTGCGTCAGCGCATCGCCGCGACGGAGCGGGGTGTCATTGTCTGTGGTCCTCGCGACGAGGCGGACGGGTTCGCCGACGCCGTCTCCGCGCTGTCCCAGGCCACGGGCTACCCCGTGCTCGCCGAGGCGACGTCCCAGGCGCGTTATGGCGGTGGGCCGCTCACGCTCTCGTATTACGACGCGCTGTTGCGCCACGCGCCCTTTGCTCGGACGCACCGCCCGGAGTTGGTGTTGCGCTTCGGTGGCGGGCTGACGCCCAAATCGCCGCAGCAATGGGTGGAGGCGTCGGGCTCGGACGTCGTCCTCTTCAGTGATGGGGGCGCGTTGTTCGACCCGACGCATCGCGCGTCGACAGTGGTCGAGGGCTCGGCGGTGGCGGCCTGCGCGGCGCTGGCGAAGGGACAGACCCGGGGCCCGGGACGGTGGGCGCAGGGCTTCCTCGCGGCGGAGCGACTGGCGCGAGGCGCGCTCGAGGCCGCCTTCGCCGAGCGGCCCGACCAGCTCAGCGAGCCGCGCATCGCCCGCGAGGTGGTGGCCGCGCTTCCCGCGGAGGCTCCGTTGTTCGTCTCCAGCAGCATGCCCATTCGCGACGTGGATGCCTTCGCTCCGGCGGGTCCCGTGCCGCTGCGGGTGCTGGCCAACCGTGGGGCGAATGGCATCGACGGCATCATCTCCAGCGCGCTGGGCATGGCCGCGGCGGCCTCGCGTCCCGCCGTGCTGCTTACGGGTGACCTGGCGCTGCTACACGACGTGGGGGCTTTCGTCACGGCCGCGCGCGCGCGTGTGCCACTGACGGTGGTCGCCGTGAACAACGACGGCGGCGGCATCTTCTCGTTCCTGCCCATCGCCCAGGCGGCGAAGCCGGACGAGTTCGAGACGCTGTTCGGCACGCCGCACGGCGTGGACCTGTCGCACGCGGCGGCGCTGGGCGGAGCGCGACTGCACCGGCCGACGACGCCCTCGGCGTTGCGGTCGGCGGTGCGTGAAGGGCTCGAAGGCGGCCTGCATCTCGTGGAGGTGCGCGTGGACCGGGCCGCCAACGTGGATGACCATCGGCAGCTCTTCGCGAGGATGGCCGCCGCACTGGGAGACGGACCATGGGCGTGACACTGGCCTACGAGACGTGGGGAGAAGGCTCCCGGCCCCTCGTGCTGCTGCACGGCTTCACCGGCAACCGGGCCTCGTTCAATGGACTGCGTCCGCTGCTGGGGCGCTCCGTGCGAGCCATCGCGGTGGACCTGCCAGGGCATGGCACCACGCCGCTGCCCGAGCGACAGGGCCGCGACGGCTTCCTGGAGACGGTGGACGCGCTGGTGTCCCTGGTGGACTCGCTGGGCGTGGGCACGGTGGACCTGCTCGGCTATTCGCAGGGCGCGAGGGTGGCGCTGGCCGCGGCCGTGCGTGCGCCGGACCGGTTTGGTCGGCTCATCATGGAGAGCGGCTCGCCGGGGTTGCACCGCCGTCAGGAGCGTTCCGCGCGACGTGAAGCGGACGCGCAGCTCGCGGCGTTCATCCGCGCCCGGGGTGTGGACGCCTTCGTGGAACGCTGGGAAGCGCTGCCCCTGTTCGACAGCCTTCGCACCATGCCCGAGGAGCGCCGTGACTCGCTGCGCGCGAACCGTCGAGGCTGCACCGTGGAGGGGCTCGCCGGCGCACTCGAGTGCCTGGGGCTTGGAGTACAACCGGATTACTGGTCGGAGCTTCATCACCAGCGACTGCCCACGTTGCTGCTCACGGGAGCGCGGGACGAGAAGTTCACGCAGACGGCGCGCAAGATGGCGACGGAGCTTCCGGTGGTGTGGCGACATGCCTTCTCGGATTGCGGCCACGCGCCGCACCTGGAGGTACCGGAGGACTACGTCCGGGAGGTGCTGGGCTTCCTCCAGACGCCCTGGTTCGAGGCGCCCCAGTTCGAGGCCGTTGCTCCGGTGGCGAGTTCAGGGAGGGTGAATCCGTGAGTACGTCCGTCCCTGGAGCCCCCGTGGACATGGCGAAGCCTCGGCCCACGGTGAAGACGTGGTTGCTGGCGGTTCGTCCCAAGACGCTGACGGCGGCGTTGGTGCCGGTGCTGGTGGGAACGACGCTCGCGTTCGGCCTGGGAGTGGGGCGCATCGTCCCGGCCCTCGCGGCGCTCCTGGGTGCGGTGCTCATCCAGATTGGCACCAACTTCATCAACGACTACTACGACTTCAAGAAGGGCGCGGACACGCACGAGCGACTCGGTCCGGTGCGAGTCACGCAGAGCGGGCTCATCGCGCCGAGCACGGTGCTCGTGGGCGCGGCGGTCTGCTTCGCCCTGGCGACGGCGGTGGGGGCGTACCTGGTCGCGGTGGGCGGCTGGCCCATCGTCGCCATCGGGCTCGCGTCGCTCCTCTGTGGCTACGCCTACACGGGTGGGCCGTTTCCCCTGGGCTACAACGGCCTGGGCGACCTCTTTGTCTTCATCTTCTTCGGGCTCGTCGCGGTGACGGGGACCTTCTACGTTCAGGCCGGCACGGTGCATCCGGCGGCGTGGTGGGCGGCGATTCCGGTGGGTGCGAGCGGCACCATGCTCATCGTCGTCAACAACCTGCGGGACGTCACCACGGACGTGAAGGCGGGCAAGCGGACGCTGGCGGTGCGCTGGGGGACGACGGCGGGGAAGGCCGAGTACGTGCTGCTGCTCCTGGCCGCGTTCGCCACACCCATCGCGATGTTCGTACTGGGACTCGCCGGACCCTGGGTCTTTCTGTCGTTCCTGAGCCTGCCCCTGGCGGTGCCGCCACTGAAGCGGGTGCTGCGAGAGCAGGGGGCGGCGCTGAACCCGGCGTTGGGGGGGACCGCGCGCTTCCAACTCTTCTTCGGCGTGCTGTTCGGCCTGGGCCTGTACCTGCGATGATGTGAGTCCATGCGTATTGTTCAGGCGACGCTGACCCCGCTGCGGTTGGAGCTGCTCCAGCCCTTGAAGACGGCCCGAGGCTCCTACTCCGCGCGCGAGGGCTTCCTCGTGAGGCTCGAGGATGAGGACGGGAATGTGGGACTCGGAGAGGCGATGCCGCTGCCGGAGTTCGGCACGGAGTCCTTGTCCGTGTGCGGCGAGGTGCTGGGGGCGTGGCTGTCGTCGCTGAAGGGCCAGCTCCTGGGCGACTCGGTGCGCGCGGTCGAGGACACGTTGTCTCCCTTCCCGCCGACGGTGGCGCGTGGCGAGGGCGTTCGTGTCCGGGCCCGTCATCCCGCGCCACCGGGCCCCGTGCCCGCCGCTGAGCATGCGTTGGAGCTGGCCCTGTTGGACCTGCTCGCGAAGCGCCAGGGCGTGCCGCTGTGCTGGCTGCTGGCCGAGGAGTCGCGTCCCGAAGTGCTGGTGAACGCGCTGCTGAGCGAGGAGGCGCCGGAGGCATTGGCGGAGGAGGCTCGGCGTGCGGTGGCCGAAGGTTACGGGACGCTGAAGCTGAAGGTGGCGACGCGTTCGCTGGAGGCCGACGAGCAGCGCGTGAAGGCGGTGCGCGAGGCCGTGGGGCCGGACGTGAAGCTGCGGTTGGACGCGAATGGCGGTTGGTCCGAGCCGGACGCGAAGCGCGCGCTCGACAAGCTGGGCTGGTACGGCCTGGAGTTGGTGGAGCAGCCGACGCCGCCGGAAGACCTGTCGGCCCTGTGGCGTGTGCAGCGAAGGGCGCCGTGCATGGTGGCGGCGGACGAGTCGCTCGGCTCACCGGAGACGCTGCGTGCGCTGCTGTCGGTGGATCCGCTGTTGGGCGGTGGACCGGCAGTGGGCGCGGTGGTGCTCAAGCCGATGGTGTTGGGTGGACTGCTCCCCGGACTCGTGGTGGCGATGCGGGCCGCGCGGTTGGGAATGCAGGCATATGTGACGAGCTCGCTGGACGGCGTGGTGGCCCGAGCGGGCGCCGCGCACCTCGCGGCCGCGCTGCCTTCGGGGTCGCTGGCATCGGGGCTCGCGGTGGGGCGTCTCTTCGCGCATGAGCCCGCCATGCATGAGTACCAGCCCGTGCACGGGCGAATCCGTCTTCCGGAGTCGCCTGGACTGGGCCTGGATGCCGGGGTGGTGGTGTGACGAAGTTCGGGTGCCCCATTCGCGAAGGGGCCTCGAGTCAACCGGACGCGGAGGCACTCACCTTCGCGGGGCGCTCCTGGAACTACGGCGCACTGGATGCGGAGGTGCGTCGGTGGGTGGCCGCGCTGGAGGCTCGCGGAGTTGGCAAGGGCCATCGCGTCTGTGTGCTGGCGACGAATCACGCGGCCTGTGTGTTCCTCTTCTGGGCACTGGGCCGTGTCGGAGCCGTACTGGCCCCGCTCAATGCGCGACTCACCCGCGTGGAGTTGGAGCCCCTGGCCCAGGATGTCGAGCCGGGTTTGACGCTCGCCCTGGGGACACTGCGTGAGCGGCTTGTCGGCGCGGAGGTGTTGGAGACCTTCGTGGCCGAGGCTTCTTCCGACACGTGCGTGGAGCTGGAAGAACACGAGCCTCGGGTCGTCCTCTTCACCAGTGGGACGACGGGAAGGCCCAAGGGCGCGGTGCTGACGGAGGGGAACTTCCGGGCGTCGTCGCGCGGGTCCGCGGCGAACCTGGGAGAACACCCGGCGCCCCGCTGGCTCGGGACGTTGCCGCTGTTCCATGTCGGTGGCCTCGCGATGCTGACGCGCACGGCGTACGAGGGAGGCTGTCTCGTGCTGCACGAGCGCTTCGACGCGGAAACCACGAGTCGTGCCATCGACGAGGAGAAGGTGTCTCACGCCAGCCTTGTCGCCACCACGCTGGAGCGGGTGCTGGATGTCCGTGCCGGGCGACGGGTGCCCGAGACTTTCAAACTGGCGCTGATTGGCGGAGGGCCCGTGCCCGTGCCCTTGCTGGAGCGGGCGCGCGCCGTGGGCTTGCTCGCACTCCAGACGTACGGGCTCACCGAGGCGTGTTCGCAGGTGACGACCGAGCGGCCCTCCGAAGCGGATGGTCGGACGGCGGGTGCACCGCTGCCGGGGCTGGAGGTTCGCATCGTCGGAGAGCGCGGCGAAGTGCGAGGCCCCGGGCAGGAAGGGGACATCGAGGTGCGCGGGCCCACGGTGATGGCGGGCTATTGGCGCAGGCCCGAGGCCACGCGTGAAGTCTTGCGAGAGGGCTGGCTGCGCACGAAAGACCTCGGTGTGCTCGACGCACGGGGCAGGCTCACGGTGCTGTCGCGCCGCACGGACCTCATCGTTCGGGGCGGTGAGAACATCTACCCGGCCGAGGTGGAGGCGGTGCTCGCCAATCATCCCTCGGTGCAGGAGGCCGCGGTGGTCGGCGTGGCGGACCCACGCTGGGGCGAAGTGCCCGTGGCCTTCCTCGCGCTGCGCGTGGGGCAGTCGCGTCCCGTGGTGGAGGCGATGGAGGCCTGGTGCCGCCAATCGCTCGCGGGCTTCAAGTTGCCCGCTCGGTTCATCTGGGTGGATGCCCTGCCACGCAATGCCATGGGGAAGCTGGAGCGCTCCTCGTTGCGCAAGGCCGCCGAGGACTGAACGCGGCGCTCTTCACACCCCTTCGCCGAAGTTCGGCGCGTGACACTGGGCGTCCTGGTGAGAACCCGGTAGTCTGAGGTGGGAGTGGATTGATGTGTCAATCAATCGTGAGACAAACCGCTTTCGCCAGAGCCCTTCCCTCGGATGGGAGCTTTCGTGAGGCCCCTTGAAGGGACCGTTCACTTGCTCACCCTTGATGAGGGGGCCGGGGCTCCTGGCGGGGACGTGACGCCGGAAGCCGGGACACTTCCGGCGAGCGTCAGGCCCGAATCAGGACTCCGAGACCGGGTGGCCCCAGGGATTGGTGCGAGGATACTCACGCAGCATCGCGCTCAGCCGGTACGCCGCCGCCACGGTGGCGCTGACGCGCACCCGCCGGGTCAGGGAGGCTCCACGGGCCGCCGCCGCGCCCAGCCGCGCGGCCTGCTGCGCGAGCTGTCGCTCCACCTCGGGGGACCAGCGGGAGAATTCGAGCCATTCCATCGGACTGCTCCTTCGCGAACTTCGCGTGAGGGGGAAGCGCCACCAAAGCATCCGTCGATCCCCGAAAGCACGACGCCGCGCGTTGCCCACGACGTCTGTGCTGCTTTCCCGACAGGGTCGCCGTCGCTAGTCGACACTGCGATTTCATACGGACGCAAATCTTGAAGCTCACAAGGAATGAGCACCCACTTGAGCCCACGACGGGAATCCGCCGGGTAGGGTGCACCCCTCGCTTGAAACGGAAAACATCCGGGAGTGATTGGAAATTCTGCCCGAGAGGTGAATCTCAAGCAGGCAAGGAATCCTCCCCCAGGCGTTCTTTGAATCAAGAGGCACTTGATAAATCCAAGGCCTGGCCTGGGAGATGAATCAAAGGCAGCTCAACAAGCACGACACCCGGAGGGCGGACGTGGCTCCTGAAACTGTTGATGTCATCATCGTGGGATGTGGACCGGTCGGAGCGATGGCAGCCAATCTGCTGGGGCTCCAAGGCGTGAAGACCCTGGTGGTGGAGAAGGAGCTGTCCGCGCATGGTCAGTCCCGCGCCATCAGCGTGGATGACGAGGCGCAGCGCATCTTCCAGTCCGCGGGGTTGGAGGGCGAGTTGGGGCCGGGCTTCCATCCGTGCCACACGCTGCGCTACCTCGATGACCGGCTGCGCTCGCTCGCGGAGGTGGACTTCGCGAACCTGGACCAGCCGTTCGGCCACTACGTCGGCGCCTTCTTCCAGCAGCCGCGCATGGAGGCGGTGCTGCGCCGGGGCATGGCGCGCTTCGAGCACGTGGAGCTGTGGCAGGGCCGCGAGGTCGAGTCCTTCGTGCAGGACGGTGAGGGAATCACCGTGCGCGTGCGCGAGTGCGGCACCGAGAAGTCCGTGACGGTGAGGGCGCGCTACCTGCTGGCCTGTGATGGCTCCCACAGCACCATCCGCCGCAAACTGGACCTGAAGCTGGAGGGCACCACCGCGCTGGAGCACTCACTGGCCATCACCGTGAGCACGGCGTCTCCAGAGCCCGACTACACCAGCTACCTGTGTGGCCCGAACCGGCGGGGGTTCATCGCGCGCACGGCGCGGGACGAGATGCGCTTCGACATCATCGTGGACCCGGGCGCGGACCTGGAGGCCGTGCGCCAGCCCGAGCATGTGCGCTCGCTCATCTCGCACTACGTCGACCCGGCGACGGTGACGATTCGCTCGGTCAACGTCCACTCGTACCACAGCCGGATCGTGGACCGCTGGCGGGTGGGGCGCGCCTTCCTTCTCGGAGACGCGGCGCACCTGATGCCGCCCTTCCTGGGCCAGGGCCTGTGCGCGGGCTTTCGCGACGCGGCGAACGTGACGTGGAAGCTGGCGCGGGTGCTGGACGGCTCGGCGGATGACTCGCTGCTGGACACGTACGAGCACGAGCGGCGCGGCCATGTCTCGGAGGTCATCAAGAGCTCGGATGCGATGGGCCGGATGATGATGACGGGAGGCCAGGTGCTGGCGCGCGCACGCAACGTGCTCATCCAGGTGCTCTACCGGCTGCCCGTCACCGGAGAGTTCATCCGCCAGTTCAAGGTGAAGCCCGCATTCGCGCTGGAGAAGGGCTTCATCCTCGGCACGCAGCGGGCGAAGGCCGCGCCTGAAGGCACCTACTTTCCGCAGCCGCGCGTGGAAGCCACGGAGGGGCAGCGGGTGTTGATGGACCACGTGCTCGGCGATGGCTTCGTCGTGCTGACGCGGCCCGGTGCCTCGCAGGACACGCAGCGCGAGGCGCGCACGCTGGCGGCGGAGCTGGGCGCGCGGGCGTGGTCCGTGCTCTCCGCGGAGCGCATCGGCGAGCCTCCTCCGGACGCGTTCGTGGACACGGAAGGCCGGCTGGGCGCGTGGTTCTCACGGCACGACAAGGACGTGGTGGTGCTGCGTCCGGACCGGTACGTGTTCGGCACGGCCACGGGGCCTCGCCTCGACGGGCTTCGTCGCGCGCTGCGAGGTCTCATCCGTCCCCGGCCGCGGGGTGGCGCCTCGGAGGTCCGTCGGGCCGGGTAGGGGAGGGCGTGGAAAAAGTCGACGGGGCGCCCGGGCCAGAACCTGGCCACAGGCGCCCCGGAGTCGGGCATGGCTGGACTTCCGCCCGACGGGACGTCAGGCCGCGGCGGCGGGCTTGAGCAGGCCCTGGGCGCGCTCGACGCAGTCGCCCATGAAGCGCAGGTAGATGTCGAGCGCCAGAGCGCCCGTCTTGCCGATGACCTCGGCCTTCTCGGGCACCTGGGTCAGCAGCTTGCCGAGCATCACCTCGTTGAGGGCGGTGTGGCCCACGTCGATCTCCGCGTGCTCCTTGACGAAGGACATCGCCTCCATGATGTCCTCGCCACACACGCGCTTGGCCTGCTCCATCAGCCCGGGCGCGAAGACGACCGACAGGTTCTCGATTTCATATTCGATCGCGACCTGGGCGGCGGGCATGGGACCGACGATGGTGTCCTCGTGGATCTTCCGGTACTCCACCATGGCCTGCGTGGGCACCTGGTTCAGCAGCGCCGTCGCATCCAGCTGGGGACCGCGCTTGGCGTTCCACCGGGCGACGAGGCTCTTGGTGTCCTCGATCATCATCAGGTGGTGGCCTTCCTCGTGCTTCGCGTGGGTGATGAGCTTCTCGCCCACGTCCTTGAGGCCCATCTTCACGGTGGCCTCGCCCGCGCGGCGGATCCAACCGTCCACCGGCTCCGTCATGTACACGCCCAGCGAGTTGAGCTGGATGAGGAAGCCTTCCACGAGCGCGGGGTCCACGTTCGGATCCAGCAACGTCTGGAGCGCGGGGGAGGACTTGAGGCGCTCGCGCACCTCGACCACGTGGGGAACATACTTCTGCTCCACGAGTTGCTTGTTGCTCATGTCTGAACCTCTAGGGCGTGTTAGCGAGGGTTGTGGGCGCCACGGCGCCCGATGGTCAGCTCACTGATGTGCTCGAGGAAGTCGGGAATCAGCTTGGAGGAGATGATCCACATGAATGGATCAGGCCCTCCGTGGATGCCGGCCTCCTGCACGTAATCCCCCCCCTCGTCCTCACACAGGAAGTGGAACGAGGTGCGGCGGCGCGCTGCGTACCAACGGCGCGCGGCGTCCACCAGGGCGACATAGGTGGACGGTCCTTCTTCGGTCAGTGAGAACAGGCGGGCCATGTCCAGCAGGCAGTACAGGTTCGTGCCCCGCTGACCCAGCTCCAGCACCGTCGCCGCCACGGGCACGCCGCCCCGCCGCGCGACCAGGATCTCTCGCTCACGCTCGAGACCGAATTCCTTCCAGCGCGCCTGCACCGGGCGCATGTCGATGCGCTCCCGCGTGAAGTCCAGCGCTTCCACGTAGCAGGCCGGGCGCGTGCGAGCGATGGAGTCCGCCAGCAGCGTCAGCTCTTGCGGCGTGGCGAGCCCCACCTGGATGCCCTCGTGGCTGCGGCCCGTCTGCTCGTGGGTGAGCACGTCCAGCATGTGGACCTTGCGGGTGAAGGCCAGGCCCTGGCCCGTCTCCATCTGCCGCTCGGCGTAGCGCACGTGCGCCTTGGCGATCCACGGGTTGAGGGCCTCCACGTAGGCCACCACCCAGCGAAAGTCCGGGTCGCTCTGCGGGTGCTCGAACGTGCGCACGTACAGGTCGCGCATGATCTGCCCGGGCTCCTGCACGCTCGGCGGCGGCTTGCCGGGGCGCTTGGCGACCTGATGCCCCATCCACGCGTGGCGGTAGGGCTTCATGAAGGACAGCGTCGCCTCCGGCCCGCGCTCGGACGGCCACACCGCCTGGCAGAACAGCTGCGGAATCTCCGCGCCGCGCTTCGCCATGCCGCGGAAGGCCAGTCGCAGCTCCTCGAACTCCTCGGTGGACTTGCCCGCCAGGCTGAAGAAGCCGGAGCGGGTGAACAAATCCCACAGCCCGTCCTCCATGTCCTCGCTGGTGCGAGTCGCGGGGGACGTCGTCTGCGACACGAAGCGCACCCAGCGCGCCTCGTCCACGGAGTAGGGCTGCACGCTCAGGCCGCACAGCACGTGGCCATCCGCGCGGGGGCTGGTGACGTAGCGGATCTCTCCGCGCAACGTCAGCGTCTGGCCCGCGCCCGTCTCCAACTCGATGTGGGGCGGCAGCAGGCCGGGGAACATCAGGTCCTCCGGCTTGCAGCGGATGCACAGGCCGGAGAAGGAAAGGTCCACCGCGTCGCGCGTCAGCTCGCCCAGCTCGCGCCAGAGCGGGTGGTGGAAGCGCACGCTCGCGCCCGTGGGGGCGGGGACCCGGCGGTGCCAGCGATGACGGATGCGGGAGATGCGCGCGGGCATCGGCGTGAAGAGCCGATCTCCGTCCATGCCGCCCGCATCCAGCCGCATGCGGTACGCGCTGTTGTAGCCGATGACGTCCACGTCGTAGGGCGCCTCGCCCCACTCGGCGACCGCCTCCTCCGTGCGCCACTCCAACTGGGCCGTCGCCGAGTTGAAGCGCTCCAGCACCATGCGCACCGAGCGGCCCATCCGTCGCAGCACGCCCTTGTTACCGGAGGCGCAGATGGCGGTGAGGATGGAGCGGATGCGCTCTGGCTGCTCGATGATGTCCTGCATCGGCATCGCGGAAGCAGCGGGCTCCGCCACGCCGTTGCGCAGGGCATCCGCGAGCATCGAGAGAATCTGCCGGCCCTGCTCCACGGTGACTCCCACGAGCTGCAGGCCCACGGGCGCGCTCGCCGTCTCGGAGTCGGTGCGGATGAACGCGCCCACCAGCGGCCCAATCGTGACGCCAAGACCCTTGAGGAAGACGGGCAGGGTGGGCGCCTCGGCGTGATTCACGGGGCCGCGAGGCATCACCCAGACCACCGTGGGGCTCAACCGCGTCACCTCGCCAATGGTTCCTTCCAGCGAACCCAGCGAGCAGGTGATGGCGTTCGGCCCCCGGCCATGCAGCGAATAGCCCGAGTCATCCAGCGCGGCTTCCGCTGGCGGCAGCGGAATCACATTGATGAATGCGTCTCGGCTATCGAACTCGACCGTCCGCCGGTCGGAGAGCGGGTTTCCCCCTTCCATGTCCAGGAGCCCCCTTCTCCGGTAGTGAGGAACGCCTGATGCGGATGGCGAAGTTGCAAGCACAACAGTTCCTCCCTGCTCCAGCGGTGCTGCGGTGGGCGGCATTTCGCTATGGGTCCGTATCATACGGAGTCGGCAGGAACAGTCAAATCGAATTTGTGCAGCCTTGCTGTTTTCGTCAAGGCGGGAATCTAGGTCACTGGGTCAACCGTGACAGGTCATTTCTCCAAGTTTCACGAACTGTATGCCCAGCACCCGACAACGCCACCGCCAAGATGTCGCTCAACTGTAATGTCACCAGTCAACCACGCTCTGAGTGCTTTCTCGTAGTGAAATGGAGCGAGTCGGATTGCTCCAGTAAACTCCCTCCGGCACGCCAACCAGATGAGGTGAGCGATGAGCGCGGCACGGGATTGGGTGGGCAGGACTTCGGGTGAAGCAGGGGACGGTGTCGGACACCCTGCGCGCGCCCCTCGTCTGGAGTCGGTGGAGGGGCCAGACTTCCACCAGGTGGATGTGGCGGCGCTCATGCGTGAATCCATGGAATTGCTGGAAGCCGCGCGAAGAATCCACGGCATCGCGGTGAACCTGGAACTTCCGGATGAAGCCGTGCTGGCCCGCACGGGGCTGCGACGTACACGGCAGGTGTTGTTGTTGTTGCTGGCCCACGCCGCCGACCTCGCCGGGGAAAGCGGGGTTCGCGTGTCATTGGATCCACCTGATGACTTTGGAGACGAGGGGCCTCGCTTCCAGGTGGTGACGCCGGATGCGCACCTCTCCGAGCGGGAGCTCCGGGCCGTCTTCCTGTCGCCCATGTTGGTGGGGCCCACCCACCGGCGGCTGGCGCGCGCCCGGGAGCTGGTGGAGTCCGTGGGCGGCACCCTGGATGTGGTGCGCGGCGCGGAGTCGGGGCTCACCGTGACGGTGGAGCTGCCCGCGCCGGGCCTGGCCTGCTGGTAGTCCGGCCGGCGAGGACATCGAGCGCTCGGGGGCGCGCGGGAGGTTCGTCCTCTCGTGCCGCGCCGCTGGGTCCGATAAGTCCTGCAACCTGGAGGGGTGGCCAAACTCCTTGACGGGAGGGGGGCGGGTTCTCGACTATCCCGCGCCAATTCTTACACGGCCACACCTTCCAGGAGTACGTCCATGGCGCCCCCGTCGTCCGGCGAGAAGATCACCCTCCAGAACGGCAAGCTGTCCGTCCCGGATCACCCGATCATCCCTTACATCGAGGGCGACGGCACTGGCCGCGACATCTGGCGCGCCTCCCAGGCCGTCTTCGACGCCGCGGTGGAGAAGGCCTACAAGGGCAAGAAGAAGATCGCCTGGTACGAGGTGCTCGCCGGCGAGAAGTCCTTCAAGGCGGTCAACAACTGGCTGCCCGATGAGACGGTCGAAGCCTTCCGCACCTATCTGGTCGGCATCAAGGGCCCGTTGACGACGCCGGTTGGCGGCGGCATCCGCTCGCTGAACGTGGCGCTGCGCCAGATGCTGGACCTGTACGTCTGCCTGCGTCCCGTACGCTACTTCAAGGGCGTGCCCAGCCCGGTGAAGACGCCGGACAAGGTGGACATGACCATCTTCCGTGAGAACACGGAGGACATCTACACGGGCATCGAGTTCGAGGCCGGCACCCCGGCGGCGGACAAGTTCCTGGCCCTGCTGAAGCAGGAGTTCCCGAAGGAGTTCGGGAAGATCCGCTTCCCCTCCGACGTGGGCATCGGCCTGAAGCCGGTGTCCCATGAGGGCAGCGACCGGCTCATCCGCGCGGCCATCCAGTACGCGGTGGACCACAAGCGCAAGAGCGTGACGCTGGTCCACAAGGGCAACATCATGAAGTTCACCGAGGGCGCCTTCCGCAAGTGGGGCTACGAGCTGGCCGCCCGGGAGTTCGGTGACAAGGTCTACACCTGGGACCAGTGGGAAGTGACGAAGGCCGCCAAGGGTGAGGACGCGGCCAACGCGGAGCAGAAGGCCGCCGTCGCCGCCGGGAAGATCATCATCAAGGACTCCATCGCGGACATCACCCTGCAGCAGGTGCTCACGCGTCCCGACGAGTTCGACGTCATCGCCACGCTGAACCTCAACGGCGACTACCTGTCGGACGCGCTCGCGGCCCAGGTGGGCGGCATCGGCATCGCCCCGGGCGGCAACATCAACTACGTCACCGGCCACGCCGTCTTCGAGGCGACGCACGGCACGGCGCCCAAGTACGCGGACCAGGACAAGGTGAACCCCGGCTCCGTCATCCTCTCCGGTGAGATGATGTTCCGGCACCTGGGCTGGCACGAGGCCGCGGACCTGATGATCCAGGGCATGGACCGCGCCATCGCCGCCAAGACGGTGACCTACGACTTCGCCCGCCTGATGAAGCAGGAAGGGCAGTCTGGCGTGAACGAGGTGAAGTGCTCCGAGTTCGGTCAGGCCATCATCAAGCACATGTAGTCCCCTCACGGGGAATGGGAGACGGCGAATCCATGGCTCAGAATCGCAAGAAGAAGATTGGCCTCATCGGCGGCGGGCAGATCGGCGGCAACCTCGCGCTGCTGGCGGTGCAGAAGTCGCTGGGTGACGTGTTCCTGTACGACATCCCGGTGGCCGAGGGTCTGGTCAAGGGCAAGGCGCTGGACATCAACCAGCTCGCGGCGGTGGACGGCTACGACTGTCGCGTCACCGGCACCACGGACTGGAAGGACGTCGCTGGCTCGGACGTGATCATCATCACGGCCGGCATGCCCCGCAAGCCGGGCATGAGCCGCGAGGATCTGCTCGAGATCAACCTCAAGATCATGAAGGACGTGGCTGCCAACATCAAGCAGCACGCCCCGGGCGCGTTCGTCATCAACGTGGCGAACCCGCTGGACGCGATGGTGTTCGCGCTCCACAAGATCGCGGAGCTGCCGGACAACATGGTGGTGGGCATGGCGGGCGTGCTGGATACCAGCCGCTTCAAGTGCTTCGTGGCGGAGGCCCTCGGCTGCTCCATCCGTGACGTGGAGGCGCTGGTGCTCGGCGGCCACGGCGACGACATGGTGCCCCTGGTGCGGCACAGCACCGTGGGCGGCGTGCCCCTCACGGAGCTCATCGCGAAGGACAAGCTGGACGCCATCGTCAAGCGCACCCGTGAGGGCGGCGCGGAGCTGGTCGGCCTGTACAAGACGGGCAGCGCCTACTTCGGGCCCGCGGCCTCCTCCATCGCCATGGCGGAGAGCTTCATCTTCGACCGCAAGCGCATCCTGCCGGGCGCGGCGCTGCTGAAGGGCCAGTACGGCATCAGCGACTACTTCTTCGGCGCTCCCATCCAGATCGGCGCGGGCGGCATCGAGAAGATCATCACCGTGGACCTCAACGAGGCCGAGAAGGCCGAGCTGGCGAAGTCCTTCCAGTCGGTGAAGAAGACGGTCGACTCCGTCAAGCTGTAGTCCGTTCCAGTCGTGGAGCCCGCCGGAAGCAGTCGGCGGGCTTCGCGCCTGATGCCGCGGATGACGCGGGCTTATCGTTTTCGACGCCGCCGTTGCGGCGCGGTTCCGCCAAGTTAACTAGCCTGTAGAACTCGCACGGGGATGTCCGGAGCGTGGCGCGCCGAAACGGCGAGCCGGCTGACGGCAGGCGTGTCCGATGTCCCGGCAGTCAAGGAGACGATGATGGCAGCAGCAGCGCGGTTCACAGTGGTGGGCGGCGGTCTCGCCGGGCTGATGACGACGATCAAGCTCGCGGAGGCGGGCCACCAGGTGGATGTGCTCTCGCTCGTCCCGGTGAAGCGCTCGCACTCGGTCTGCGCCCAGGGTGGCATCAACGGCGCGGTGAACACCAAGGGCGAGGGCGACAGCCCGGAGATCCACGTCAAGGACACGCTGCGCGGCGGCGACTTCCTGGCCGAGCAGATCTCCGTGAAGGGCATGTGCTACGCGGCCCCCGGCATCATCTACCTGCTGGACCGCATGGGCGTGACGTTCAACCGCACGCCGGAAGGCCTGCTGGACTTCCGCCGCTTCGGCGGCACGCTGCACCACCGCACCGCCTTCGCCGGCGCGACGACGGGCCAGCAGCTGCTCTACGCGCTGGACGAGCAGGTCCGCCGCTATGAGGCCGAGGGCAAGGTCACCAAGTACGAGTACTGGGAGTGGCTCGGCACGGTGAAGGACGAGGGGGGCCGCTGCATCGGCAGCGTGGCCGTGGACCTCCGCACCATGGAGATCCGCACCTTCCCGGCGGAGGCCGTGTGCCTGGCCACGGGCGGCCCTGGCATCGTGTTCGGTCGCTCCACCAACTCCATCATCAACACCGGCACCGCCGCGGGTCGCGCCTACATGGAGGGCGCCATCTACGCGAACGGTGAGTTCATCCAGGTGCATCCGACGTCGATTCCGGGCGAGGACAAGCTGCGCCTGATGAGCGAGTCGGTGCGCGGCGAGGGTGGCCGCGTCTGGGTGCCTCGGAAGAAGGGCGACACGCGCGGCCCCCGGGACATCCCGGAGAGCGAGCGCTGGTACTTCCTCGAGGAGAAGTACCCCAAGTACAAGAACCTGGTCCCCCGCGATGTGGCCACGCGGGAGATCTTCATCGTCTGCCGCGACCTGGGCATGGGCATCGGGGGCAGGGACGGCGTGTACCTGGATGTGACGCACATCCCGGCCAAGACGCTGGACGCCAAGATCAAGGGCGTCATGGAGATCTACGAGAAGTTCGTCGGTGACGACCCGCGCGTCACGCCGATGGTCATCTTCCCGGGCATGCACTACTCGATGGGCGGCCTGTACGTTCAGTTCGAGGCGGACTCGAAGACGCTGACGCCGCTGGAGGGCAGCCCGAAGAACCAGTCCACCAACATCCCGGGCCTCTACGCCGCGGGCGAGGCGGACTACGCGTTCCATGGTGGCAACCGCCTGGGCGCCAACTCGCTGCTCTCCTGCATCTACTCGGGGATGATCGGCGGCCCGGCCATGGCGTCCTTCGCCAAGAGCAACACGACGAGCGCGGCGGCCATGCCGGAGAAGTACTTCCAGGATGCGAAGCGCTACTGGGAGGACCGGTTCGGGACCATCAAGAAGATGGCCGGCGCGGAGAATCCCTACGGTCTGAGCCAGGAACTGGGCGACGTGATGACGGAGAACTGCACCGTCGTCCGCTACAACGACCGGCTGAAGAAGACGGTGGACAAGATCCGCGAGCTGAAGAGCCGTTGGAAGAACGTCAACGTCCTGGACACGGGCAACTCGTCCAACCGGTCGTTGTCGTACACCAACCAGCTCTGGAACATGCTGGAGCTGGGCGAGGTCATCGCCACCAGCGCGCTCTTGCGCGACGAGAGCCGTGGCGCGCACTACAAGCCGGACTTCTCGCTGCCCGAGCCGAAGACGAAGGACCCCAACGACGATCCCTCGTGGATGGCGCTGTGGCAGGCGCGGCATGACAGGTGGGCGAAGACGACCATCGCGAAGTACGCGGAAGAGGGGCCGAACATCTCCTACGAGGACGTCCCGACGCCGGTGCTGAAGCCCGAGCCGCGCTGGTACGCGTAAGGCACCGGGGAACTTTCTGGGTGGGCCCGCGTGAGAGCGCGGGTCCCCGTAACTGACTTGGAAGTGAAGGGTCGAGCCACATGGACACCGCACAGGCAGGCGCCGTCAGCACCCAATCCATCTCCTTCCGAATCTGGCGGCAGGACGCTCCGGACCAGCCGGGCCGCTACGAGGAGTTCAAGGTTCCCTATCGCAAGGGCGCCAACGTCATCTCGTGCCTGATGGAGATCCAGCGCAACCCCGTCACGGTGGAGGGCAAGCGCGTGCCCCCCGTGGTGTGGGACGCCGCGTGTCTTGAAGAGGTCTGCGGCAGCTGCGCCATCAACATCAATGGGCGGGTGCGCATGGCGTGCTCGGCGCTCATCGACAAGCTGGAGCAGCCGATCACCCTGGAGCCCATGAGCAAGTTCCCCGTGGTCCGGGACCTGGCCGTGGACCGCAGCCGGATGTTCGAGGCGCTCAAGCGGGTGAAGGGCTGGATTCCCACGGACGGTACCCACAACCTGGGGCCGGGCCCGCGCCAGTCGCCGGTGGACCAGTCGACGATGTACGTGCTCTCCACATGCATTACGTGTGGAAGCTGCCTGGAGGCGTGCCCCCAGGTGACCATGGACAACGACTTCGTCGGCGCGGCGGCCATCAGCCAGGCTCGCCTGTTCAACATGAACCCGACGGGCAAGTTGAACTCCGAGGAGCGCGTGCGTTCGCTCATGGGGCCCGGCGGCGTGCAGGACTGCGGCAAGGCGCAGAACTGCGTGAAGGTCTGCCCGAAGGAGATTCCGCTCACCACCTCCATCGCGATGATGAACCGTCAGGTGACCAAGCTGGTCATCAAGGACCTCTTCTCGCAGGAAGAGGAGAAGAAGGGTCACAGCGGTCCGGGGTGACGGGGCTGTTGTTCCCGTGAAGGCCAAGCGGCCTCATGCGTGTGTCCCTGGGACACGGCATGGGGCCGTTGCCGTTGATGCGCATGGCATGGAGTGGCGCGTGCTTCGCGTGGCGGTCCGCGGTTTTCGGGCGGTGCGAAGCTCCGTGAGTTGCTCGGGCTCAGCGTGGCGGGTCGAGGCTCTTCCTCGCGGACTGGAGCTCTGCGAGTTGCTCGGGCTCCGTGGCCTGCTTCACGAGGGTGTCGAGCGCGGCGGCGTACGCCGTGCGCACCGCCTCCGAAGCAGGCACGGCCACGTCTGGAGTCACCCCGGTGCCTTCCCAGTTCGCCCGAGTCACGGCGTGGACGGTGCGTCCCATGGGGACACCGACGAGGAAGTGTTCGTCCACGGGAAGCACCACGCCCGTGTTGGCACCGCCGCGCGTCTTCTCACCGATCACCCGCGCGCGCTTGCGCGCCTGGAGGTCATACGCGAACAACTCCGCCGAGGAGAACGTGTCCTTGTCCGTGAGGAGGTAGACCTCCTTGTCTCCGTATCGTCCCGCCAGGGGTTCGGTCGGAGTGTGGAGCGAGGTCGTCTCCCGGCCTCTCCACACCGTGTCACGCACGCGGACGGGCGCGGGCAAGAGCCATGCGAGGTAGTGGGCCACCAGGCTGGAATCGCCGCCGCCGTTGCCGCGCAGATCCACGATGAGCGCGTCCGTGGAGGACAGCAGGGTCATCGCCGCCGCCGTGGCATCACGCGCGAGCTTCTCGTCGGGGAATCGGGAGATTCGAAGGTAGCCGACATTGCCTTCCAACCGCTCCACCCGAGTGATGCCCCGCGCGTCGAACCGCGCCTGCCGCGTGTGAATCGCCTCGCGCTCGGCGCGCCACGCTTCGATGTGCGCCGGTGCGGGCTCCCAGGGAAGAGGAACGTTCGTCGGCACGGGCTTCGCGCTGTGGATGACCACGAAGTGCTCGTCCTGTCCGGCTTGCTCGAGGTGCACGGTAAGGACCTCCGCGAACCGCTCCGGGTCGGTGATGGCGTCATAGTCCCCGCGCTTCAATCTCGCGCGCAGCAGTCGGTGCGCCAGCTCTCCCAGCTCCGGGGAGTGATGCCTCGCGCGGACCTGCACGAGCACCGCCTCGATGATCCGCGTGCGCTCCGTGGCGCTGAGCACCAGCGGCTTCGCGGGCTCGGCCGCGGACGCAAGGGCAGGGGACGCGAGCAGTGCCACGGCGACGAGGTGCCACGGGCGCAAGCACATGGGGCGAAGGCTCCTGGAGGGAACACGTCACGGCTGCGACACGGAACGCGTGGCGACCCGGGTCATACCGTCCCCGGGCCTGGCTCCCTGGTCGTGGGGCTTCGTGCGTGCTCGGGCCTTGTTGCTCCGTTGCTCGGAGTTCGGACGCGGTGAAGGCGTCCTCATCTACCCGGACATTCCTGGTTATCAGCTGTCCACAGCCTGCCGCACCGCGGTGTGTGCCGGGTCAAACGGCCTTGCCATCCGTCGGTTTCTGCGCAATGAGGGCCACGCGCTGACGCCTGTAAGGGGTCGTCCCCCTCGTCTCCACATGGAGCCTCGATGAAGATCCACGAGTACCAGGGCAAGGAAATCTTCCGGAAGTACGGTGTGCCCACGCCGAAGGGAATTCTCGCCCTCTCGCCGAATGACGCGGAGGCCGCTGCCAAGGAGCTGGCCACGCCGGTCGTCGTGGTGAAGGCCCAGATCCATGCCGGTGGCCGAGGCAAGGGCGGCGGCGTGAAGCTGGCCAAGAGCCCCGCCGAGGCGAAGGAACTCGCCAAGCAGATGCTTGGCATGATGCTGAAGACCATCCAGACCGGGCCGGAAGGCACGAAGGTCCACAAGGTCTACATCGAAGAAGGTCTCGCCATCGGCCAGGAGCTGTACCTGGGCGTGACGCTGGACCGCGTCACCAGCCGCGTCACCTTCATGGCGTCCCGCGAGGGCGGCGTGGAGATTGAAGAAGTGGCGGAGAAGCACCCCGAGAAGATCCTCCGCGAGACGGTGGACCCGGCGGTGGGCTTCCTGGACTTCCAGGGCCGCAATCTGGCCTTCGGGCTGGGCCTGTCCGGCCCCACGGTGAACAAGTTCGCCCAGTTCTGCACCGCGCTCTACCGGATGTTCATCGAGACGGATGCGTCCCTGGTGGAGATCAACCCGCTGGTCATCCTGAAGGATGGCGGCGTGGTGGCGCTGGACGCGAAGGTGACGTTCGACGAGAACGCCATCTACCGCCACAAGGACCTGCTGGCGTACCGGGACCTGGCGGAAGAGGACGCGCGTGAGACGCAGGCCAAGGAGTGGGATCTGGCCTACATCGCGCTCGAGGGAAACATCGGCTGCATGGTGAACGGCGCGGGTCTGGCCATGGCCACCATGGACACCATCAAGCTGGTGGGCGGCTCGCCGGCCAACTTCCTGGACGTGGGCGGCGGCGCGAGCAAGGAGAAGGTGACGGCGGCCTTCAAGCTCATCCTGGCCGACCCCGCGGTGAAGGCTGTGCTGGTCAACATCTTCGGCGGCATCATGAAGTGCGATGTCATCGCGGACGGCATCATCGCCGCGGCCAAGGAAGTTCAGCTCAAAGTGCCCCTCATCGTTCGCCTGGAAGGCACCAACGTGGAGCAGGGCAAGGAACTGCTGCGCAACTCCGGCCTCGCCATCACCCCGGCGGACAACCTGCGTCAGGCGGCCGAGAAGGCCGTCGCCGCGCTGAAGTAGTCCGCGCGCTTCATCGCCCACACTTTTTTGAAGGAGCGCCATGAGCATCCTCGTCAACGAAAACACGAAGGTCCTCTGCCAGGGCATCACCGGCTCGGCGGGCTCGTTCCACTCGAAGCAGATGTTGGAGTACGGCACGAAGCTCGTTGGCGGTGTCACGCCGGGCAAGGGCGGCACCAGCTTCGAGGGCAAGGTTCCCGTGTTCAACACGGTCGCCGACGCCGTGAAGCAGACGGGCGCGAACACGTCCGTCATCTTCGTCCCGCCCCCGTTCGCCGCGGACTCCATCATGGAGGCCGCTGACGCGGGCGTGTCCCTCATCATCACGATCACCGAAGGCATCCCGGTCCTCGACATGGTGCGCGCCAAGCGCTACCTGCAGGGCAAGCCGGGCGTGCGCCTCATCGGTCCGAACTGCCCGGGTGTCATCACCCCCGGCGCCAAGTGCAAGATCGGCATCATGCCGGGCCACATCCACAAGCCGGGCCGCATCGGCGTGGTGTCGCGCTCCGGCACGCTGACGTACGAGGCCGTGCACCAGCTCACGCAGCTGGGCCTGGGCCAGTCGACGGCGGTGGGCATCGGCGGAGACCCGGTCAACGGCACGGACTTCGTGGACGTGCTGAAGCTGTTCAACGCGGATCCGGACACGGACGCGGTGATCATGATTGGTGAGATCGGCGGCAGCGCCGAGGAGCTGGGCGCGGAGTACGTCGCTCGCGAGTTCACCAAGCCCATCGCCGGGTTCATCGCCGGCCAGTCGGCGCCTCCGGGCAAGCGCATGGGCCACGCGGGAGCCATCATCTCCGGCGGCAAGGGCACGGCGACGGAGAAGATCAAGGCGATGGAGGCCGCGGGAATCGTGATGGCCGCCAGCCCCGCCGAGCTGGGCACCACCCTCCAGGAGGCCGTGAAGCGCGGCCCCAAGAAGCGCTAACACCCCTCAGGGGCACAAGGAGCCAGTCAAAATGGCCATCGAGCGTACGCTGTCCATCATCAAGCCGGACGGTCTGCAGAAGGGCGTCATCGGGAAGATCATCAGCCGCTTCGAGGAGAAGGGTCTGAAGCCGGTCGCCATCCGGCTCCAGCAGCTCTCCCAGAAGGAGGCCGAGGGCTTCTACGCGGTCCACAAGGCCCGGCCCTTCTTCAAGGACCTGGTGCAGTTCATGATCTCCGGCCCCGTGGTCCTGATGGTGCTGGAGGGCGAGAACGCCGTCCTGGGCAACCGCGACATCATGGGCGCCACCAACCCCGCGCAGGCGGCCGAGGGCACCATCCGCAAGGACTTCGCCACCAGCATCGACCAAAACACGGTGCACGGCTCCGACAGCCTGGAGAACGCGAAGAACGAGATCGCGTACTTCTTCCGTGAGACGGAAGTCCAGCCGTACGAGTACACCGCCAAGAAGTAGGCGGCAGGCCCCGGAAGGGGCCTCTGACTGACGGCCCGGTGTCGGCACCCGCGAGGGGCTGGCCCGGGCCGTTGGCCTTCCAGCGGGGCAGGGGAGGGGTGCTCATGCCTGGAGCAGGACTCAGGGAGCGTGCGCTCCTTTGACTTGTCGTGCCCAGGTGTGGGAAGGGACGCCCCGGGCCTTACCGTTCAATAGCGCGACGACGATGACCGAGACCTCCGCCACCCCCTCTCTTCCTGTCACGGAGCCACTGCCGGCGCCCGCGCCCGCGAAGCTCGTGGACGTGGCCAGCCTGTCGCTGGAGGCGCTCACCCGCTTCGTCACCGAGCAACTGGGCGAGCGCGCCTTCCGTGCCCCCCAGGTCTACCGCTGGCTGCATCAGCGCGGTGTCACGTCGTTCGACGAGATGACGGACCTGTCCAAGGTCCTGCGCGAGAAGCTGAGGGTCGCCGCGGAGATCGTCCCGCTGGTGAAGGACCTGGAGCAGCGCAGCATCGACGGCACCATCAAGTACCGGTGGAAGACGCGGGACGGGCGCTACATCGAGTCCGTCTACATGCCCTCCGAGGACCGCAGGACGCTGTGCGTGTCCACCCAGGTGGGCTGCGCCATGGCCTGTGGCTTCTGCATGACGGGCACCATGGGCCTCAAGCGCAACCTGACGCCCAGCGAGATTGTCGCCCAGGTCCACGCGGTGAACCGCGAGGTCCGCAAGAACGAGGGCCACGAGACGCTGCGCCCGCTCTCCAACCTCGTGTTCATGGGCATGGGCGAGCCGCTCCACAACTTTGAAAACCTGAAGACGGCGCTCTCCATCCTCCAGTCCGAGGACGGGCCGAACTTCAGCCACCGCCACATCACCGTCTCCACCGTCGGCCTCGTTCCCATGATCGAGCGCTTCGGCCAGGAGACGGACGTGAAGCTGGCCATCTCCCTCAACGCCAGCACCGACGAGCAGCGCAGCAAGACGATGCCCGTCAACCGCAAGTGGAACATCGCCGCGCTGCTGGACGCGTGTCGCAAGTTCCCGCTGCGCCAGGGACGCCGCATCACCTTCGAATACGTCCTCATCCAGGGCTTCAACGACAGCGATGAGGATGCGCACCGCCTCATCCAGCTGCTCAAGGGAATTCCGGCGAAGGTCAACCTGATTCCCTACAACGAGAACCCGGGTCTGGGGTTCCAGACCACCGCGGAAGAGCGGGCGGAAGAGTTCCGGGCCATCCTGTCGGATGGTCACGTGTCCGCCTACATCCGCAAGAACCGGGGCCGGGACATCGCTGGCGCCTGCGGGCAGCTCGCCAATCGTGGTGAGGCGTCCGCAGCCGAAAGCACGACATAAAGTCCCGAGCTTCCTTGACAATCCGGCGGGTGCGGCGTTAAGAGCGCCACCCCGTTTCCATCGTCGTAACCTGTTCGCTGGAGTACTCCATGGCCGTCGTCCTCCGTCTTGCCCGCGCGGGCGCCAAGAAGAAGCCCTACTACCACGTGGTCGCCACCGACTCCCGCAACCCCCGGGATGGCAAGTTCATCGAGGCCGTTGGCGCGTACGACCCGAACATCACCCCCCCGAAGGTGGAGTTCAACGAGGAGCGGCTGAACTACTGGCTGAAGACGGGCGCGACGCCGTCGGAGACCGTGGCGGACCTCATCAAGGTCGCCGCGAAGGCTCCCAAGTCCACCCCCGCGGCTTGATCCGCGACCGCCTGTACTGAGCGGACGTGGAGCAACTCCTCACGTATCTGGCGCGGGCCCTGGTCGATCAACCGGACCAGGTGGGCCTGCGCATCTCCGAGGTGGACGGCGCGCGGCTCTATGAGCTGAAGGTCGCCCCCGAGGATGTTGGCAAGGTCATCGGCCGTGATGGGCGTACCGTGAATGCCCTCCGGACGCTGCTCAATGCCGCGGCTCAGAAGTCAGGCCAGAAGGTTCGTCTGGAGATCCTCGACGACCGGCGCAATGCGGCCAGCGGCCAGCCCGCCGCCGCACCGGACACGTCACGGTGACTCCGAACCCCTTGCTTGAGCTGGGCTTCATCTCGCGCGCGCACGGACTGCGCGGCGAGGTGGCCGTGCGTCCGTTTGATCCAGGATCGGAGACGCTCGCCACCGTCGAGCGGGTTCGCATCCGCACCCGGGCGGGCGTGGAACGCGACCTCAAGATGGAGGAGCTGCGGCCCACGCCGAAAGAGGACATCGTCGCCTTCGAGGGCGTGGAGACGCGCACGGAGGCCGAGTCGCTCGTGGGCTCCACCGTGTTCGTCTTCCGCGAGGACCTGGAGCCGCCCGAAGAGGGCCAGTTCTTCCAGGGCGATCTGGTGGGCCTGTCCGCCGTGGACGAGGCCGGCACGCCCCTGGGAACGGTGGAGGAGATCTGGGCCACCGGCGAGGTGCCGAACCTGGTGATCCGCGCTGCGGGGCGGCAGGAGCTGGTGGTGCCGTTCGCGGATGAGTTCGTCCCCACCGTGGACATCGCCGCGCGGCGCATCGTGATCCGCCCTCCCGAGTACGTGGAAGTCGGCCGCCGCGACGCGGACAAGGATGCGCCCGACGGGTCCGAGCAGTGAGTCCGCCGTATCCGGTGGAGCTGCTCACGCTGTTCCCCGGCATGGTGACCGGCTACCTGGGGGCCAGCATCCTCGGCAAGGCCCAGGAGAAGGGCCTGCTCTCCACCACCATCACCGACATCCGTGAGTACGCGGAGGGCAAGCATCGCGTCACGGACGACGCTCCCTACGGGGGCGGGGCTGGGATGGTGATGAAGCCCGAGCCGCTGATCGCCGCGATTGAAGCCGCGCGGGCGCGACTGCCCGGCGCGAAGGTGCTGCTGATGAGCCCTCGCGGCGTGACGTTCACCCAGGCCGCCGCACGTGAGCTTGTCTCCCACACGGCGGGGTTGATCCTCGTCTGTGGTCGCTATGAGGGCGTGGACGAGCGGGTGATGAGCTACCTGGATGGGGAGCTGTCCCTGGGAGACTTCGTCCTCACCGGTGGGGAGGTCGCCGCGATGGCGGTGGTGGACGCCGTGGCGCGGCTGGTCCCCGGGGTGCTGGGGAACGTGGCGTCCTCGGTGTCGGAGAGCTTCGAGGAGGGCACGCTGGAGCATCCCCAGTACACGCGCCCGCCCGTCTTCCGGGAGGTCGAGGTGCCCGCCGCCCTCCAGTCGGGAGACCATGCCCGCATCGCCCGGTGGCGCCGTTGGAAATCGCTGGTGCTCACACGAGAGCGCCGGCCCGACTTGTTCTCCCGCCTGACGTTGTCCAAGGCGGATCAAAAACTGCTGGCTCGCCGCGAGGAAGACCTGTAACCCTGGGGGTTCTCAGTGGATTGGGCTTCAGCGGGCTTGTCCGACACCATTCTCTCTGGTAGTACGGCCCGCTCTTTCACGCGTTCATCGTCGCGTTAGCTTCCGCTTTACTGGAGTCTGTCATGCGTAACAGCGCCATTCAGCACGTCGAGGCCAAGTACCTGCGCCAGGACGTCACCTCGTTCCGTTCTGGTGACTCCGTGCGCGTCTTCTGGAAGGTGAAGGAGGGCGAGAAGGAGCGCGTCCAGGCGTTCGAGGGCACCGTCATCCGGAAGACCTCGGGCAGCCACAGGGCCACCTTCACGGTCCGCAAGGTGTCCTTCGGCGTCGGCGTGGAGCGCATCTTCCCGCTGCACAGCCCCCGCTACGAGAAGATCGAGGTCCTCTCGCGTGGCCGCGTGAACCGCAGCCGCCTGTTCTACCTCCGCGACCTCAAGGGCAAGGCGGCCCGCGTGGACGTGCAGGAAGATCCCGACAGGGCCCCCAAGGCCGCCAAGGCCTCCTGAGCGCCTGAGTCCTCGTCGGCCCACGGGCCGTCGTGAGAAGGAGCGTCCGATCCCGGGCGCTCCTTTTTTCATTCGCGGTAACATGCGCCGGCCATGCAATTCGTCGAGGTCGCCGTCCAGAATGTCCGGGGCTTTACTCCCGCGGGCCGCTTCTCGCTGAAGTCCGGGTACCTTGTCCTCAAGCCGCCCTCGGCCGAGGCGAGCCCGTTCGCGGGAGTCCTGCTCGCGCTGCTCTTCGCGGACGGTCGGGGCGGAGACGCCTCCTTCATCGCGCCCGGTGCGAAGTCCGGCAAGGCCGCGCTGACCTTCCAGGGCGTGGATGGTGCGACGTACCGGGTCCTGCGGGAGCTGGGCGGCTCGGGGACGCTGCACCGCTTGAACAAGGCGACGCAGCAGCCGGAGCTGGTGTCGTCGGATGCCTCGGAGATGAACCAGTTCATGCGCGGGCAGGTGGGGCTGCCTCCGCGGACGACCTTCGAGCAGCTCTACTGCCTCCAGGTGGGGCAGCTTCCATCCCGGCGTCCGCGCAAGGCCGCGGCCAAGGCCGTGGATCCCAAGGCGTCCGGCAAGTTCCCCTCGCTGGCGTCCGCCTCCACCGTCGCGCCCTCCGACGACATCGCCGCATCCGAGGCGAAGGCGCGCGCGTTGGAGGCGGAGCTCATCTCCGCGCGCGAGGTGGATGGGCTCCAGTTCAAGGTGGACGGGCTGTCCTCGCAGATCTTCGACGCGGATCAGCGCCTGAAGGGCACCGAGGGGCTGAAGGTGGCCATCCACGACGCGGAGAATGCGTGGCGGGCCGCGCCGACGCCGCAGACGCTGGGGCTTCCCCAGGACATCCTCAACCGGGTGCAGCGCTATTCCAAGGTGGTGGCGAAGCGGGACGATGCGCTGGTCCGGCTCGGCGCGGACCGGGATGCGGACGCGGCGGACGTTCCGGACTCGGTGGAGCCGCTGACGGAGGACCGTGGCTTCTGGGTCGGCATCGCCGTGGGCGTGCTGTTTCTCGGGCTGGGGTTGGGTCTGGGGCTCGGCATCGACAGCACGTTCCGCTACCTGGCGCTGCTGGACATCCCCGCCTTCGGCTTCTCCGCGTTCGTCGCGCTGCGCTACGTGGATGAGCTCCAGAAGTCCTCGCAGCGAGGCAGCAAGGAAGGTCGCTTCGACGCGCGCGAGAAGAAGATCCACGAGGAGTTCGAGGCCGAGGCCGCGCCGGTGCGCATGGCGCAGAAGGCACTCGGCGTGGAGAGCCTGGACGAGATTCCCGCCGCGCTGGAGCGCAAGGAGCTGCTGGCCGCTCGCGTGGTGGAGCTGAAGGATCAGCTCGCGGCGGTGGAGGCGGACCCCGAGTTCGTGGCCGCGTCCACGCAGCGCCAGGCGCTGAAGGACCAGCTCGAGGCACTCAACGCGGAGCTCATTCAGAAGGGCTCCTACGTGCGCGACATTCGCGAGGTGGAGCGGGAGCTCGGCCGGGTGAAGGAGTCCATCGCGCTGGCGAAGGCGCCACCTCCGCCGGCCGCTGCCGGACCGGATGGTGCTCCCGCGCCCGCGGAGCCGCTGGAAGATCCTTCCCCCGCGCTGCTGGCACAGGCCGCGGACATCTTCACCACGGATGTGCTGAGCGTGCAGGCCATGCTCAAGGATCGCTGCGTCCAGTACCTCACCGCGCTCACGGACCGCCGCTACCAGGGCGTCGAGTGGGACAAGGAGGGTCGGGCCTTCGCGCTCGCGGGCGGGCGACGGGTACCGGTGGGCGAGATTCCGCCGAAGGACCTGGACCTGTATTACCTGGCGCTGCGGATGACGGTGGTGGAGAAGGGGAGCGCGCGCGTGAAGCGACCCTTCGTCCTCGAGGATGTCTTCGCCGGCGTCGAGGAAGTGAAGCTGCCGCTCATCGCCCGGATGCTGAAGCACCTGGGCACGCTGACGCAGGTGCTCCACGTCACCCCGCACCCTGGCTTCGCCCAGATGTCGGACGGCACGGTTAACGTGTAGTCCGATGTGGAAGGTGTCCTCCGTGGGGGAGGACGGTGGGGGTATGGGG
>NZ_VIFM01000143.1 GCF_006636215.1 Myxococcus llanfairpwllgwyngyllgogerychwyrndrobwllllantysiliogogogochensis
ACCCCGCCCCTCCACCCCGTCCTGGCTTCCGGCTGCCCCGCGCCGTGGCACTGGGCGCGCCCGTGCTGGCCGCCGTGGGCGTGGCGCTCGTGGTGATGGCCATGGGGCGCAACGGCACCTTCTCCGTGGAGCTCAGCTCCTCGCCTCCCGGCGCCACCATTCGCGTGGATGGCAGGACGCTGGGCTCCGTCACCCCCGCCCTCCTCACGCACCTGCCCGCTGACGGCGAGCACCTGCTGGAGGTCCACATCCCCGGCATGGTGCCGTGGAGCCAGGTGGTGCGCGCCGAGCGGGGAAACACCCTCGCCGTCCACGCGCACCTCCGTCCACGACTGAACACTCCCGCCTCAGGCGCCGCCGCACTCGCCGCGGCCAGGGCCCCCCATGCCCCTCCGCTCCAGGACGCGGACTGGGCCCCCGGAGCCCTTCGTCTGTCCGCCGTGAGCCACGCCTTCCGCGTCCCGGTGACGTCCGCCGCGCGCGTGCCGTTGGACCCGGCCCGCACCTACCTGGTGCACACCGAAGGACGGATGTCCCTGGGTGGACCGATGGCCGTGGAGCACGCCGGCTACTTCCTGGAAGGCGACGGAGAGCTGTCCTCGCACGAGTCCTTCGGACTGCTCGGCCCCGAGGAGCAGCTCATCCGCCACGCCTCCGTCCTCTATGTCTTCGCGCTGGACGCACGTCGCGACGACAACCGTGGCGGGCTCCAGGTACGGGTGCGGGAATTGGGCGGCCCCACCCATCCGCCGTTCCGACTGGATGCGCGCCACCATGCCGTGAAGCTCTCGCGCGCGGACCGCTTCACCCTCCACGCGTTGGACCCGGGCACCACCTACGAGGTGGTGCTGCGCTACACGGCCGAGCCCGCCCGGACGCGGGGCTTGAGTGGAGGTCCGGTGGGACGGGTGCTCGGCCTGGTGGGCACGGACCAGGGCCCCGACGGCTCGCCCAGTGGCCTGGCGCTCCTGGAAGTGGGCCAGCCCTCGCGGCTCAGGGGAGCATCCTGGCTCCAGCTCGCCTTCCCGGACGACAACCTGGCCGACAACACCGGCACCCTCCTCCTGGAGGTCATCCCCACCGCCCCTCCAGAGCGGCGAAACGAGCGCCCCACCCGCTAGCAGGTTGCTACAGCCGTGCAGCGGCCTGTCGCCGAAAAGTTGATCCTCCGGGCCCGCCCCCTACCCTGAGCGACAAGGAGGGCTCAACATGTTGAAGCTGGTGGCAGTGGCCGTTGTAGGAGCGGTGGTGCTGGGGACGGTGGGGCTGTCCGGTCGCGTGGATGCGCGGCCAGGGAGCACGGAAGCGGAGCCGACGCAGGCGCAGGTGGAGGCGGCGCTGGACGCGCGGCAGAAGGAGCTTCTGGGCATCCTTTTGGAGGCACAGCGAACGGGCGAACGCACGGCGTCGGTTCACCGGTAATCTCGTGGCGTCGAGCGCGACTCGGTGTTAAGCCCGGGCCTCCTTTGACGTCCATCTGCCCGTGAGGGGGACATGCCTGAAGGGTCCGCGTCACTCAACCAGCTCGCGGTCGGCGACCGGGTCGTCTATCCGAATCAGGGTGTCTGCCGCGTCACCGCCATCGATACGAAGGTCGTGGCCGGTCAGAGCCTCGTCTTCGTCACGATGCGCCGCGAGGAAGACGGCGCCGTCGTCATGGTGCCCCAGGCCAAGATCGTCGCCATCGGCGTGCGCAAGGTCGCCAATGCCGAGGACGTGAAGAGCGTCTTCGCCTTCCTGCGCTCGGACGGTGACAAGGCCGACCTGGACTGGAAGCAGCGCGCTCGCACCAACCTGGACCGGATGACCCAGGGCGGCATCCTGGGACTGGCCGAAGTCGTGAAGGATCTCCAGATCCTCAGCGAGCTGCGGCCCCTGCCCACCAAGGAGCGCGAGCTGTACGACAACGCCCGGCACCTGCTGGTGTCGGAGGTCGCCGCCGCGCTCGGGACCGCCGAGGTCAACGCCGAGGACGCCATCGACATCGTCCTCTTCCCGCCCGGTCGCGAGCGCCCCAAGCGCACCGCCGCCGAGTTCGCGCGCGGAGAAGAAGACGACCTGGGTCTGGATGGCGACCTGCTGGGGCTCGACGGAGACCTGGACCTGCCCTCCGACGAGGAGCCGCAGGCCGAGGCCTCCGAGTCCGAGGAAGAGACCTCCTCCGAGGAAGAGGGCGAGGAGTCCGAGGAGAAGTCCTCCGACGAAGACGCGCCCAAGAAGCGCGGCCGTCCGCCCAAGGCCAAGCCCGCGGAAGCCGAGGGCGCCGAGCCCGCCGCCCCGAAGAAGCGCGGCCGTCCGCCGAAGCCGAAGCCGGAGGCTCCTCCGCCCGGCGCCGAAGCCCCCGCGCCCAAGAAGCGCGGCCGTCCGCCCAAGGCCAAGCCGCCCGAGGCGGAGGGCGCCGAACCCGCCGCTCCCAAGAAGCGTGGCCGTCCGCCCAAGGCGAAGCCCGCCGAGGGTGGCGAGGACTGACAGTCGACACCCGAGTCCCGGGGGCGGTGCTCATGGCCCCCTCCCGAGGGCCCTTTGCGCCGAGGTGACGCCCCGTGATTCGCGTCGTGACGCTGGACCCCTTCGACGACAAGCAGCTCGCCAAGCTCAACCGCACGCTCTACACGGCGTTCGGCGTGGGCAGCGAGCACTCCGGCACCGCGGAGATTCCTCCCGGGCTCGGCGAGCCGCTCGACGCCGAGAAGCTGCTGGACCAGGTGAAGGGCATTCGCGCCTACCAGGATGACAAGGTGCTGCTGCTCACCTCGCGCAAGCTGAAGGAGCGCGAGCTGCCCAGCGGCGTGGCGCCCACCCCGGGCTTCGCGCGCCAGGGCAAGGACCGCGCCGTCATCACCCTGCTGCCCCACAAGGATTTGGAGGTCGGCTTCAAGCCCGTGGCCCGCCACGCGCTCCACCAGCTCGGCCACCTCTGGGAGCTGCACCACTGCCTGGACCCGCGGTGCTCGATGTACCCGCCCTGGACGCCGTCGTTCTCCTCGGGCGAGCCCATCTTCTGCACCTTCTGCCGGGAAAAGAGCGAGCAGAAGATTCGCCTTGCGAAGTCCTAGCGTCACACGCGCGCTGCCCCTCGTGGAGCTGGGGGGCCTCTTGCTGGTCGCGCTCCTGAGTCTGCTCTTCCACCTGCGGCTGCCGGGCAAGCTCCCCTCCGAGGAGAGCTACCGCGCGGTGGCGGAGCGCCTGAAGACGGAGGCCCGGCCCGGTGACGCCGTCCTCCTCTTCCCCTGGTGGGCGGAGCGCGCCCGCCTCTTCCTGCCTCCGTCCCTGCCCGTCTACGGCTACCTGGGCTCGGACCGGGATGACCTCTCCGCGCATCCGCGCATCTGGGTGCTGGGCCAGCCGGAGCTGCCTCGCTCGGACGAAGCCGCCTTTCTCGCGGGCTTCCTCCCGGAGCGCCGCGCCGTGGGCACCGCCACCCGCGAGGGGCCGCTGTCGCTGACGCTCTACGAGAATGGCCGTCACCGGCCGCGCCGCTTCGATGCCGCGGACGCCGTCGCTCGCGCCCGGGTGTACCTGGAGTCCGACGACGGCTCGCGCGAGAGCTGCCCCTTCAATGGAACAGCGCACCGCTGCCCGGGCCCCGGCAACGTGTACGTCGCGCGGGAATGGCACGAAATCCTCTACGAGCCGCGCCGCTGCCTGTGGATGCCCGCTCCGGGTGGAGCGAAGCGACTGGTGGCGGAGCTGGACGGCGTGCCCGGTGACGTGGGCCTGCGGCTGGAGGGCGGCATCATCTTCGAGTACGCCTTTCCCCGGGACGCGCGGCTGACCACGGCCATGCTGGGCGTGGACGACGCGGCCAGCGGCGCGCGGCTGTTGGAAGTGGCGATACCGCCGGGCCAGGAGGGCGTGAAGAAGTCGGAGGTCCGCCTGCCCTCGGGCGAGGCGCGCACCGTGAAGGTCTGGGTCCGTTCGGAGAATCCGGACCGGCGGGCGGTGTGTCTGGACGTGCTGGCGGTGGAGCCGGCGGTGGGGGTGAAGGGATGATGGGCAGGCCCGCCACCCGGGATGAGAAGCAACTGGCGTGGGCGCTGTGGGCGCTGGCCTTCGTGGCACTGTGGTGGACGGAGTCCGCGGTGGGCTTCACGCGCGACGAGAGCGTCTACTTCGCCGCGGCGGAGGGCTACGCGGGCTGGTTCCGGCAGCTCTTCCACTCACCGGCGAAGGCGCTGACGGACGCGGCCATCGTCCGCGCGTGGGACTACAACCACGAGCACCCCGCGCTGATGAAGACGCTGTTCGGACTGAGCCACCTGCTCTTCCACGACACGCTGGGGTGGATGCGCTCGGCCACCGCGTTCCGGCTGCCGGCCTTCGCCCTCGCCGCGCTGGTGCCAGCGCTGAGCTTCCTGTTCGGCAGCGCGCTGTATGGGCGCACGGCCGGGTTGTTCGCCGCGCTCGCCTTCATGCTGGTGCCGCGTCAGTACTTCAACGCGGAGCTGGCGTGCTTCGACCTGCCCGTCGCCGCGCTGTGGCTGCTCGTCGTGTATTGCTTCTGGCGGGCGTTGGAAGACACGCGCTGGGGAATCGCCTGCGGCGTGGCCTTCGGACTGGCGCTGGCCGCCAAGCACAACGCGCTGTTCCTGCCCTTCGTGCTGACGCCCTTCGCGCTGTGGAGGGCGTGGACCGCGAGCGAGGGTGAGCCCCAGGCGCGCGGGTGGCTGCTTCGCTTCGTGGGCCTGTTCACCGCGGTGGCGGTGTTCTACGGGCTGCTCGTGCTGTCGCTGGGCGGCGGCGAGGGCTTCCAGAAGAAGTTCCTGCTGCTCAGTCCCCACACGCTGCTGTTCGTGGGCCTCGCGGCGGGCGGCGCGTGGATGCTCAAGGGCCTGGAGAAGGTCAGCGCGCCCGTGACGCGGGCGCTGGTGCCAGTGGCGGCGATGGCGGTGCTCGGCCCCATCATCTTCTACCTGCACTGGCCCTACCTCTGGCACCAGCCGGTGGACCGCACCGCGTGGTACCTGGCCTTCCACGCGAAGCACAACCACTACGCCTGGTTCTATCTGGGCACGCTGCTGCGCGAGCCGCCCTTCCCCCTGTCCTACGTGCTGGTGAAGACGGCGCTCACGGTGCCCACCAGCCTCATGGCGCCCATGGTGACGGGCTTCGTCGCGCTGGCGGCGCGGGTGGTGCTGGGGCAGTGGGAGCGGACGCGCGCCTGGGTGCGCCCCCTGACGATGGCCGAGGCGCTCGTCGGGGTGAACGCGGTGACGTCCATCCTCATCATCAGCCATCCCCAGGTGCCGCACTTCGGCGGGGTGAAGCACTGGTTCCCGTCCATGGTGTTCCTGGGCCTGCTCTCAGGGCAGGCCGTGTCCCGGGGCTGCGCGGCGCTGGTGGAGCGACTCCGGGGCCGCTGGCCCTCGCTGCCGGATGCCTCCGTGGCGGTGGCCGTGTTCGCGCTGCTCCTGACGCCCGCGCTGGTGTACTCGGCGCGCGTGTTCCCCTACGGCACGGCGGCCTACTCGGAACTCGCGGGAGGCGCGCCGGGCGCGGCGACGCTGGGGATGCAGCGCCAGTTCTGGTCCAGCCATGTCACCGGCGTGCTGCCGTGGATCAACGAGCACGCGAAGCCGGGCGCGCGGCTGTTCCTGCATGAGGTGCACGGCGGCTCGTTCCGCGACTACCAGCGCAACGGCATGCTCCGGCCCGACTTGCGCGCGGTGGGCAGTCCCTTCGACGCGGACGTCGTCGCGTACCAGTACCACCAGGAGTTTCGCGAGTACGAGTTCCAGACGTGGCAGGCGTTCGGCACACGCACGCCGGCGACGGGCCTGTACCTGGACGAGACACCCCAAGTGGTCGTCTACGTCCGGCCCGAGTCACGGTAGGGACAACGGGCCCCGTGCCGGATGCACGGGACCCGCTCGGCGAGGAGCGCTTCGGCCAACACCGAAGCCCCTCCTGGAGGGTCAGCAACCGGTGCAGTCGGACGGGCAGTTCTGCCCCTCAGGGCCCCGGCACAGATTGTCACCGCAGTACCCGGGGTAATTGCAGTCCTGGGGACACGTATCCAGTTCCGACGCATAGCAGACGCCATTGCCACACCTGTCGATGAACGACTCGGACTCCCTCGGGTCGCTCTCCTCAGGGAGGAAGCAGCCACCCGTACAGTCCGACGGGCAGTTCTGTCCCTCAGGGCCCCGGCACAGATTGTCACCGCAGTACCCGGGGTAATTGCAGTCCTGGGGACACGTCCCGAGTTCCGACGCATAGCAGACGCCATTGCCACACCTGTCGATGCCCGCCTCCTGTTGGCCCAGCGCATCCTCCGGAGGGCTCGTGTCCTCGAGACCACCACAGGCCGACAGCACCGCGAACGACAGCACCACCGCCAGGACGCCAGTTCTTCCGCGCATCACGCTCTCCTTGGGTGAGGGAGAGCCGAACATTAACCAGACAGCAGCACACCTCACAAAACATACACGCAAAAGACGATCACCACCACGCCACGAACGCAATCATTCCATCACACTGCAATAGCAACCCGGAAACCCATTCACCCCAAAGGCACCCAGCGCCTCAACGCCACGCGCCATGGGCACGCCCAGACGACGCTCACCCGGGCTCGAGAGAATCCTCCCCACCCGCGGAGCGCGACAGGAGCCGGAGGAGGACTCGCAACACGTCATGCCGGTCCACGACGCACCACCCGTTGCGCGCCGCGAGTCCCGCCAATTCATCGGAGGGCTCGAAGGCCACCGGCAACCCGACCAACCCGAAGACCTCCCCGTCGGAAGGTGAGTTGCCCATGGCGAGCGATGCCGCCAGACAGACCTCATGAAGCGCCTCCAGCTCCCGGAGGATGCGCGGCTTTCCGCCCATCAGGCCGGGGCCCTGGAGCACGCGCCCGGTGTAGCGATTGTGCCGGATGCCCATCACCGCGCCCCGGAAGACATCGATGCCCAGGTCGTTGGCCACCAACTGGACGACCTCGATGGGACTGCCGGAGACGAGGGCCACCAGAAAGCCCTCCGCCTCGAGCATCCGCACGAGCGGGCGTACGAAGCCAAACATTCGCCCCTGGGCATGAGCCCAGACCTCCTCCGCCGCGCGCTCGACGCTGGAGACAGCCACCCCCGCCACGGCTCGCCCCAGCCCTTGGTAGACTTCAGCGACGGTGGTGTAGAAGTCCTGACACCCCGCACGGTGACGCGCCAGGGCCGACAGGAAGCCCTGCCCCATCTCAGCCTCGCAGGCACCTCGTGCCAGCAATTCCCTCACCAGCAACGCGCCGAGGGTGTCTGGCGTCAGCGTCCCATCCAGGTCGAGCACCGCGAGCCTTCTCATACCAAACCTTTCATGGCGGTCGAGCCTCCCAGCCGGAGGCCCGCGCACGCACCCAGATGTGACGGAGGTGGCCATGGATTTGGATGCCGACATGAAAGACAGCGTGTCGCGCAATGAACGAGGCGAGCAGACAGGAGCCGCACCCGCGTTGGCGAGTCATCACGCGGCCCATCCACCGCACCTGGCCTTCTCTGGCGACGCGTTCGATGGCGAAGGTCGCCTGGGGGCGCGTCTCCCCCTGGATAGACACCACCGTCCGCCGGGCGGGGCCACCGGGCGACCCTGGATGCGGTCGCATTGCCGACGCCCGGTCCCCCTGCCCACCTTCCGCGAGAAGGGCTTACGCCCGGGGGGACTTCCACATGCATCTGTCCAGGCTTCCGTCGATTCTCGCCGTGTCCGCGGCGCTCTGCTTCTCGGTCGGCTGCTCCAAGCGGGGCTCTCAATCCCAGGGCGCCGAGCCGCAGGCCAGCACCCAGCCTCCGCCCGCCCAGCCGCCTCCACCGGCCACCGCGGAGGCAGTCCCCCCTGACATGGGGCCACAGCCACCACCGCCGGGTGACGAGCACCATGGCAAACACCACAAGGGCGTCTCCGAGCCCAACTGTCCCATGTCCGTCTCGGGCGCCATGGCCCGCGCCCAGGACGTGCCCGAAGGCGTGGCGCTCATCATCAGCACGCCGGAGCCGACACAGGTGGCGGAGCTCCAGCAGCGCAGCCGGGCCATGCTCCACGAGCAGGCGGAGAGCACCCAGCGCGCGCAGCAGGAGACGCCCATGCAGGAGGCCCAGCGCGAGGACCTGGGCGACAGCCCGCTGGAAGAGCAGGACGGCCTGGACGACACCGGCATGGGTGGCTCCGGCATGGCGGGCGCGCCGACCATGCCCTCCAGCGCGAGTGTCCAGGACACGCCGGATGGCGTCATCATCGTCTACACCGCGATGGACCCGTCCAAGCAGAAGCAGCTCAGCAGCGAGGTCCACAAGACGGCGGACCAGATGAAGCCTGGCAAGTGCCCGGGGATGAGCCCCGACATGCCCTGAGCGGACATCAGCCCGCGCTCCCCGGCGAAGAAGTCGGGGGGCGCGGGGCGCGCCGCGGACCTCATCGAGCAGGCCCTTCCAGACCTGGCCTGAGGAGTCGTGCCAGACTCGTTGGCATGGACGCGCGGGACATCCATTCGAAGTGGGTCGTCAATCTGGAGGCCCAGGACCCGGAAGCGTCCGTCTGGCTCGGCTGGTCCGCGCTGGCGCGATTGCGCGATTCCATGACCGAGCTGTCCACCCACCCCAACACCTTCGTCCGCGTCGCGTTCTCCCAGAGCACCTTCGAGAGCCTGGGTGAGCTGTTGACGCGCGCCGAGGAGTGTCACGCGACCGAGGACCCTCACCTGCCCCATCCTCGCCCCCTGAGCACCGAGCGGCTCGCGAGCGCGGCGAACGAACTCCACCAGCAGGCCCAGCTCCTCCAGAACAAGCTGGCCGAGCCGGGGGCCACGCACGTCATCTCTCGCCAGGAGGTGACGGCACACCAATCCTTCATCGATGAGTGGCGGACGATTCAGGCCCAGCTTGGCAGGGGAGGCGGTCCACGCCCGCCGCTGCATGACTGCTCGGGCTCCATGACGATGTCGCTCATCTGGGGGTGGTAGCCTTTCGGGCCCCCATGGAAAGCCCGGCACCTTCCTCCGCGCAGTCCGCCGCTCCCACGAGGCCCGGGCTGATGGCTCGCTTCGGGCCCGGCATCCTCGTCGCCGCCACGGGCGTGGGCGCGGGTGACCTGCTCACCGCGAGCCTGGGAGGCTCGGCCGTGGGTGTGGCCATCTTGTGGGCCGCCGTCGTGGGCTCGGTGCTCAAGGGCTTCCTCAACGAAGGCGTCGCGCGCTGGCAGCTCGCCACCGGCACCACCTTGCTGGAGGGCTGGGCGCGGCTGGGCCCGGGCCTGCGCAATGTCTTCTTCATCTATCTGCTGGGCTGGAGCTTCTTCACGGGCGGCGCGCTCATCTCCGCGTGTGGCGCGGCGGGCGACGCGCTGTGGCCACTGGGTGGAGACCCGGAGACGTCCCGGCGCATCTGGGGCGTGATTCACTCGCTGGTCGGCCTCGCGCTCGTCGGGCTCGGCGGGTTCCGCCTCTTCGAGAAGCTGATGGCGGCCTGCATCGCGCTGATGTTCGGCGCGGTCCTCTTCACCGCCGTGGCCTCGCAACCCGACTGGGCGGCCGCCGCGCGAGGGCTCGTGATTCCCTCCCTACCCGACAAGAGCACCGTGTGGGTGCTGGGCCTGCTGGGCGGCGTGGGCGGCACGGTGACGATGCTGTCGTATGGCTACTGGATTCGAGAGAAGGGCCGCGAGGGTCCACTCGGCTTGAAGACCTGTCAGGCGGACCTCACCGTGGGCTACGCGCTGACGGGGATGTTCGGCGCGGCCATGGTCATCATCGGCTCGACGCTGCGCCTGGAGGGCACCGGCCTGAAGGTGGCGTCGCTGCTCGCCTCGCGGCTGGAGGCGGTCATCGGTCCCGCCGGCTACTGGGTGTTCCTCGCGGGCTTCTGGGGCGCCGTCTTCTCCAGCCTGCTGGGCGTCTGGGAGGGTATCCCCTACCTCTTCGCGGACTTCCTGCGCATCCACCGCAAAGGCCCGCCGGGGCCCACCGTGGACCTGCGCACCACCCGCGCGTGGCGGCTGTACCTGGTCGCGCTCGCCATCGTCCCGCTGCCCATGCTCTGGGCGCCGCTCCAGCGCGCGCAACTGGCCTACGCCGTGGTCGGCGCACTGTTCATGCCGCTGCTCGCCGCCACCCTGCTGTGGATGAACAACCGACGAGCCTGGGTGGGCTCGCTGCGCAATGGCTGGCTCACCAACGCCGCGCTCGTCGCCACGCTGCTGCTCTTCCTCGGCGTCGGCCTCCAGGAAGCACTCGACGCACTGCGTAAATTACAAGGTCCCTGAGATGCGGCGCGCCCGTGAGGGCCGGGCGCTCGTCGGAGAGTCCTTGGGGCGAGGATGTGAACTGGCGGTCGTTGGGGCCGCCGGAGAGTGCGCGAGCGGACGCCAGGACCTCCCTGGAGCACGAGGCTCGCAGTAGGCTGGAGCCGCGAACGGTGGTTCTTCCACGCCCCCGGGAGGGACACATGAAGCGCTGGAGTACATGGCTCACAGTGGCCGCGATGAGCGCGGGTTGTCAGAACGGCAGCAAGGACGACCGGCCCACGCGCGCGCAGATTCGCAAGACGGGACCCGCGACGATGGAGGTCATCCCCTCCGCCGGGCAGCTCCCCTACTGCATGCTCTACACGGTGTCCCAGAAGGGCGTCATCCGTCAGCTCACGCTGACGCGGGAGAACCGCTCCATCCGGTGCGACTCGAACAAGCCCATCGCGAACACCAGCTTCCGCGTCCCCACGCAGGAGGGGAAGGTGAAGGTCTACATCTTCTTCTCCGACGACCGCATCCCCGCGGGCCCCGTCGCGCAGCAGCTCTATGACTTGCGCGGCCAGGAGCGCATCAACGCGATGGACCTGCGCCTGCCCGGGCGCGTCTACGTAGAGACGCTGGACTTCGTTCCCGAGGAAGGCACCGCGGAGATGACCGGCGCGGTGGTGGGCTCGCACGGCGAAGTCACCGACTCCGGCCCTGGCTCGGTGAGCGAGAAGGACCTGGGCGCTACGGTGCTCGGAGACGGCGGCACCACCGGCGTCCTGCCGGCGGCCTCGGACCAGGGCAACTGAGCGGTCCGTCACCCCGAGGGAGGCGCTCGCCTCCCCCGGAACGACGCTGAATCACCAGGCCTCGCGGGCCATGGCCAGCAGGTCGGCCTCCACCACCTTGCGCGGGTTGCTCAGGTGCGAGGCGTCCTGGAAGGCCTTGTCGGCGATCTTCGGCAGGTCCTCCTCCTTGACGCCCACGTCGCGAAGCCGCGTGGGGATGCCGATGGCCGCGTTGAGCTTGCGCACCCGGTCGATGGCGTTGCTCGCGAGCACGTCCTCACGGGCATTGGAGGTATCCCCCATCGCCACGGCCACGCGCGCCAGCCGCGTCGTGCTCGAAGCGCGGTTGAACTCCATCACCACGGGCAACACGACGGCGTTGGCGAGGCCATGGTGTACGCCGGAGATGGGCGTCAGCGCATGCGCCAGCGCGTGACACGCGCCCAGTCCCTTCTGGAAGGCCATGGCGCCCTGCATCGCGGCGATCATCATGTCCGTGCGCGCCGCCAGGTCCGTGCCTTCCCTCACCGCTGTCACCAGCGAGCGGCTCACGCGTTGGATGCCGTCGATGGCCACCGCGTCCGCCAGCGGATGGAACCCATTGGCCAGGTACGCCTCCAGGCAGTGCGTGAAGGCATCCATGCCGGTGGCCGCGGTGACGCCGGGAGGAAGCCCCAGCGTCAGCTCCGGGTCGACGATGGCGGCGCGAGGCAGCAGGGCCGGGCTGAAAATCACCGTCTTGCGCCCCGTGTCCGCCAGCGTCACCACGCCCGAGCGGCCCACCTCCGAGCCCGTGCCCGCCGTCGTCGGAATGGCGATGAGCGGAGGCAGGTCGTCCTTCACGTACTGGTCCCCGCCCTTCGCGTCGTCATAGCGACTGAGCGGAGGCTCGTGGGTGGTGAGCAGTTGCACCAGCTTGCCCGCGTCCAGCGCGCTGCCGCCGCCCAGCGCGATGAGCCCGTCGCAGTTGTGGTGGCGATAGACCTCCAGGCCGGCGAAGACGTCCTTCTCGGTGGGGTTGGGTTCCACGCCGTCGAAGACGGCGCACGCCAGGCCCGCCGTCTTCAAGACTTCGAGCACGCGGGAGGCGAGCCCCGCCTTCACCACGCCCGCGTCCGTCACCAGCAACGGGCGCTTCATGTTCAAGCGTTGCGCCTGGGCGGGCAGTCGCTGGAGCGCGCCGGCGCCCAGGACGATGCGGGTGGGCCACGCCATCTCGGTGATACGGGGCTCAGCGGGAATGTCGAACGGCTTCATCGCGGGTTCCTCCCTCGGGCTCATCAGATGAGCTCCAGGTAGCGCTCCAACTCCCAGCTCGTGACGGCGCGCTCGTACTGGCGCACCTCCCACTCGCGCGTGCGCACGAAGTGGTCCACGAAGCCCTCGCCCAGGATTTCCCGGGCGCGTTCGCTCTGCTTGAGCAGGGCCACGGCATCTCTCAAATTGCGCGGCAGCGGCGCGGCCTCGTGGGACGCGTACGCATTGGAGTTGCACGCGGGGGGCGGCTCGATTTCGTTCTCGATGCCCCACAGGCCCGCGGCCAGGCTCGCCGCCATGCCGATGTACGCGTTCATGTCCGCGCCGAGCTGGCGGTACTCGATGCGCATCGCCTTGGCGTTCTCACCGATGACGCGCACGGCGCAGGTGCGGTTCTCCAGACCCCACGCCGCGGTGGTGGGCGCCCAGGTGTTCTCCACGCTGCGCTTGTAGCTGTTGATGGTGGGCCAGTAGAGCGCCGTCAACTCCGGCATCAGCGCTATCTGCCCGCCGATGTAGTGGCGCATGAGGCGGCTCATGCCGTGCGGCGAGCCTTCCTCGTGGAAGAGGTTGTGCTCGCCCTTCAGGTCCCAGAGCGACTGGTGCACGTGCCCCGAGCACCCTGGCAGCTTCGCGTTCACCTTCGCCATGAAGCACGCGGTGAGGCCCTGGCGCGCGCACAGCTCCTTCACCACCGTCTTGAAGAGGGCCGCCTTGTCCGCGGAGCGCTCCACGTCGTCATAGCGGATGGCCGCCTCGAAGACGCCGGGCCCTGTCTCGGTGTGGAAGCCCTCGATGTTGAGGCCGAAGCCGTTGCACCCGTCGATGAGCGCGTGCACCAGCGGCGCGTTCTGCGACGTGCGCAACCACGAGTAGCCGAACATGCCGGGCGTCAGCGGCGTGAGGTCCTGGAAGCCCTTCTGCTTCAGCGTGTCCGGCTGCTCCTTGAAGATGAAGAACTCGTACTCGGCCCCGAAGCGAGGCAGGTAGCCCTGCTCCCGTGCGCGAGCGGCGATTTTCTGGAGCAACTGCCGGGGACTGGCCTCGAAGGGCGTGCCGTCCGGGTTGACGAAGTCCAGCAGGAAGGCCGCGGTGTCGGGCTCCCACGGAATCACCCGCCCCGTCGTCACGTCCACCGTCGCGTGCGCATCCGGATAGCCGGTGTGCCAGCCCGTCACCTGGGTGTTGTCCAGCAGCTCGTCGCCCAAATCCCATCCGAAGACGACGTCGCAGAAGCCCAGGCCGCCCTTGGCGGCGCTCAGGAACTTCTCCAGGGAGATGTACTTGCCGCGCCAGACACCGTCGATGTCGATGGCGCCGACCTTCACCTTCTTCACGCCGTTGTCGTCGAGCCAGCGCTTGAGCGTGTCGGTGCCGCCCGAGTCCCGGGGCACGGCGGCGCCGCGCACGGGGCCACCGCGCTCCTTCGCGCGAGCCCTGCGAGCCACGGTCGGATGCGTGAGTACCTTCGCCTTGGGACGGGTCGGCATCGGGACCTTCCTTCCTGGGGTGAGGGAATGCTCAGGTGTCCGTCGGCAGGCGCGTCCACACCGCCTTGCACTGGAGGTAGCCCTCCAGCGCGTGGTGCGACAAATCGCGGCCCCAGCCGGACTCCTTGTAGCCGCCGAACGGCGCGGCATCGTCGAACTCGTTGAAGCAGTTGATCCACACCACGCCGCTCTTCACCTTGCGAGCCAGCGCGTGCGCCTTCGCCACGTCGCGCGTCCACAGCGAGGCGGCCAGGCCGTAGAGCGTGCCGTTGGCCAGCTCCAGCGCCTGCGCGTCATCGCGGAAGCGCAGACAGCTGAGCACCGGGCCGAAAATCTCCTCCTGGGCAATCTTCATGTCCGGCTTCACGTCGCCGAAGATGGTGGGCCGCATGAAGTAGCCCTTCGCCTTGACGCTCTCCGTGTCGCGCTCACCACCGGCCAGGAGCTTCGCGCCCTGCTGACGGCCACTCTCGACGTAGCCGAGGATGGTGTCGAGCTGCTTCTGGCTCACCTGAGCGCCCATTTCCGTGGACGGGTCCAACGGGTCTCCGACGCGCAGCTTGCGCGCGCGGTCCGCCAGCCGGGCCACGAAGTCGTCGTAGATGCCGTCCTGCACGAGCACGCGGCTGCCCGCGTTGCACGTCTCGCCCTTGTTGCCGAAGATGCCCCAGAAGCACGCCTCCACAGCGCGCTCCAGGTCCGCGTCGGAGAAGATGACCTGCGGGCTCTTGCCGCCCAGCTCCAACGTCAGCTTCTTGAGGTTGCTGCCCGCCGACGCCTGCATCAGCCGGCGCGCGGTGCGACCGGAGCCGGTGAAGGAAATCTTGTCCACGTCCGGGTGCCGCGCGAGCGCCTCGCCCGCGGGGTCCCCGTAGCCGGTGACGACGTTGAGGACTCCGGGAGGAAAGCCCGCCTCGAGCGCGAGCGCGCCCAGCTTCATCGCCGTCAGCGGCGTCATCTCGGAGGGCTTCACCACCACCGTGCAGCCCGCGGCGAGCGCGGGCCCCAGCTTCCAGCAGAGGATGCACGTGGGGTAGTTCCACGGGACGATGAGGCCCACCACGCCCACCGGCTCCTTGAGCACGTAGGTGTGGAAGGGGCCGTCCACCGGGAGCACCTCGCCATGAATCTTGTCCGCCCAGTCCGCGAAGTACGCGAGCGTGCCAGCGCCCGGGGCCACGTCGCCTCGGACGGCGTCGCGGAACGTCTTGCCGTTGTTGAGCGACTCGACGAGCGCGAACTCCTCGCGGCGCTGCCACAGCAGGTCGGCCAGCTTGCGGATGAGCTTGCCGCGCTCCCGGGCGGACATCTTGCTCCACGGGCCGGACTCGAAGGCGCGACGGGCGGCTTTCACCGCGCGGTCCACGTCGGCGGCGGTGGCGCTGGGGACATCGCACACCTTCTCACCCGTGGCGGGATTCACCACCGGGAGCGAGCCCCCTTCGAGGGGGTCCACGCCCTGCCCATCGATGAGCAGTTGCAGGACGGGCAGCCGGGGGGAGAGCGAGCGGGCGTCTAGCATGGGGATTCCTCGGGGCGCACAGGGGCGTTCCAGACAGATTGGCCAGGAGCGAACACAGGTGGCACGACAGGGTAGGAATGACGTCCAGACGCGGCAACCTGCGGTGGTGAAGAACGTCTTGTTGCTGAAAGCCGGCGAGGCTGCTGAGTCCGTGCGCCTCACCGTCGGTGATTACGAGCAGTGGTTCCTGGGCACCATCGGACTGGAGGGCCATCGCTTCGACATCCTCCCGGTGCACCGCGACGCGCCGTTGCCACGGGACGCGCATGCGTACGACGCGGTGATGATGACGGGCTCCCCTCTGTCGGTGACGCGGTTGGAGCCGTGGATGGAGCGCGTCGCGGACTTCATGGTGGAGGCCGGGGAGAAGGGCACGCCGGTGCTTGGCGTGTGTTTTGGTCATCAGTTGCTCGCGCGTGCGTACGGTGGACACGTGGCGCGAAATCCGCAGGGCCGGGAGACGGGCACGGTGGAGGTGAGGCTCACCGAGGCGGGGCGTCGGGATGCGCTGTTCGACGGGGTGCCGGAGGTCTTCGCCGCCCAGGCCACGCACGAGGACATCGTCGCCCAGGTGCCCGAGGGCGCGACGGTGCTCGCGGGCAACGCCAACACGGCCGCGCAGGCGCTGGCGTTCCGCCCGAAGGTCCGAGGCGTGCAATTCCACCCGGAAGCGGCGCCGGACGCCCTGCGCGCCGTCATCCACGCGCGTCAGGAGGGACTGGAGCAGGAGGCCGTGGCGCGGGGGATTCCGCCCGGTGCGCAGGTGCCCCGATTGCTCGCGGGCCTGACTCCCACTCCCGCTGGGAGGCGAATCCTGATGAACTTCCTGGAGCGCTTCACCTGACCCCCTTCGAGGCTCCCCTTGCCGCGCTTCCTGCCGTCGCTGCTGCTCGCCCTTCTCGTCTCCGCCTGCTCGGACGGTGACCCGTGCTCCCAGGCTCCACGTTGTGACGACTCGGAGGCGCTCAACTGCGAGACGGCCTGCACGGTGGGCCCCTGCTCCACCGGCGCCATCTTCCAGGAGTGCGACCAGGGCACCACCTGCACCGTCGTGCCGGGAGACCGGGGCGACGCGCGCTTCTATCGCTCGCGGGCCGTGTGCGCGCGGAGCCTGACGGCGTGTGACCCGGCGACGGCGCCCGAGCCCGTCTGCGAGGACGGCCGCTTCGTCACCGGCTGCGGCGCGCATCACCGAGACATCCGCGCCTTCTGCTCCCAGGCGGCGCTGTACTTCGCGAAGGTTCCGGCGTGCTGCGTGACGGGGCCGGGCGATGGTGGGACGGATGCCGGCACGGACGGAGGCACGGGGGATGGTGGAATTCCGGACGCTGGGCCGGGGCCGTCCGACGCCGGACGTTGAGCAGCACGCGTTCGCGGGTTGAGGCCCCCGCGCGAGCCCGGCGGAAAGAGGCCGTGATTCACAGGTTGTGTCCGGACGGCGCTCCTCGCGCCGACCGAGTGCGCCATGAATCCTCTCGTTCCGCACTACCGCCGGTGGACACGACGACTGCGAAACCTCGCGGGCCATCTGCATCTGGACGCACGCGCCAACCACATCGTCCGGAGGACGGACTTCACGCACTGTCCCCGGCCGGTGCTGTTGCTCTACGGCTTCTTCAGCACGCGCCGCGTGTTCGAGGTGCTGGAGCAGCGGCTGCGGCGTGACGGCTATTCCGTCTGGTCCATCCACCTGGGCGGGGCGTTGGATCGGTTCAACACGTGCGGCATCGACGCGCTGGCGCGGAAGGTGCGTGAGAAGGTGGAGCGCATGTACACGCGCTATCCGCACATGGGGCCGCTGAGCATCGTCGGCCACTCGAAGGGGGGCCTCATCGGCATGTATTACGTGAAGCGCCTGGGCGGAGATGCGCGGGTGCGCAACCTCATCACGCTCGGCACTCCGCACAAGGGTTCGCGGCTGGCGTACCTGGGGTGCGCGACGCTCGGGTGGTTCAGCCGCAGCATGTGGCAGCTCACGCCCGTGTCGCCGTTCCTGAAGCAGCTGCGCATGGGGGCGTTTCCGCGGAACGTGCGGCTGACGTCGCTCTACTCGAAGATGGATGAAGTCACGCCCTGGGCATCGGCGCGGCTGGACGTGGAGGGGCAGCCACAGGTGTTCAACCACGAACTTCCCGACGTGGGCCACGGAGAGCTGCTCACCCGGCGGGCGGTCTACGAGGTCATCCGGCGCGAGCTGGTCGCGGGTTATGGCGAATGCGCGCAGGGTCTGCGCGCCGTGTCGCTGCCACCGTCCGCCTCTTGAGGTAGAGAGGGAACATGCCCTCGCGCTGGGACCGCCTCTTCGACCTGAAGCCCGTGCCGCTCATGGACCACTTCGTGGAGGAGGTGGCGAAGCTGCTGGCGCAGGACCTCCAGAAGTGGCCGCCGCCGGTGGAGGAGGTGGACCTGGACACGGGAGGCCATTTCGCGCCCCTGTTCACCGAGCCTCATCCGCGCCCCGCGCCGGTCGTCTACACCGAAGCGCTGCGACTGACGCGGTGGGAGCTGATGCACGAGACGGACGCGTTCGACGACTACATGCGCAACAAGCGCTACCTCGAACGAGGACTGGCGCCGGAGGACCGGCTGTCGCTGTTGTTCCTCGCGCGCTGGCTCACGGAGCAGATGCTGAGCCTGGGAGAAGCCACCGAGGGCCGCGTCAAACGCAAACAGATGCAGATCTGCCTGGACAAGCTGGAGACCAAGCTCCGGCTCGCCCAGGGCGCCCAGGCGTAAGCAGGCTTGCCCGGGGGGCACCATGAAGCTGGGACCTCGAACTTTCCGCTAGCTCGGAAGCGGAGGGGCTCCTGGCTCGGAGGGCGGGCGAGAACCAGGGACGCCGGGCCTTGTCAGCGCGCGGGCACTGCCGTAAGCCCGAGGCATGTTGCAGCCACTGGACACCCCGCCTCCGACGCCCACCACCGACCGCCGCAAGCGCCTGCTCATCCTGGGTGCACTCTGGCTCGTCGTAGCGGCGGCCCTGGTGACGTTCCGCTCGGTGGTGATGCCCTTCGCCGGCGCGGCGCTCATCGCGTACCTGGTGCAGCCGCTCGTCTCTCGCATCACCCGGCTGAAGGTCGCCGGACGCAACGTCCCCCACTGGGCGGCCATCCTGCTCATCTACGCGGGCTTCTTCGTCGGCGTGTATCTCTTCCTGGTGGCGCTGGTCCCCCAGCTCTACCGGGAGATGGCGCGCGTCAGCCGGGACACGATGGCGCTGGCCAACACGCTCACGCCGGAGCAGGTGCAGGTGCTCGCGCAGCGCGGGGAGGCGTGGCTCAGCGACTACGGCATTCCCGTGGCGCTCTCGAACCGGGCGCTGGAGGGCGCGGACGCCGCGGGCGGAGGGCACTTCAGCCTCGCGTTGGACCTGGAGCAGTTGCTGAGTGACACGGTGAAGCGCGTCTCGTCGCTGGTGCAGGAGAACCTGGGAGACATCGTCAGCGTGTCCCGCAGCATCATCGCCGGGGTCGCCGCGGGCGTCTTCACGCTGTTCTTCGTGCTGATGGTGGCGGCCTTCTTCTCCATCGACGGTCAGGCCATCCGCCGATACTGCGGCACCCTGGTGCCCGCCGAGTACGCGCACGACGCAAGGCAGCTCGCCGAGCGAATCGACCGCTCGCTGTCCGGCGTGGTGCGGGGTCAGGTCACCATCTGCGTCGTCAACGGCGCGCTGACCTTCGTGGGGCTGCTGCTCTTCGGGGTGAAGTTCGCCTTCCTGCTGGCCACCATCGCCACGTTCTTCAGCCTCATCCCCATCTTCGGCACCATCCTCAGCTCGGTGCCCATCGTCCTCATCGCGATGGCGGACGGCTTCAAGAAGGGCCTGGCCATCCTGGTGTGGATCATCGGCATCCACGCGGTGGAGGCGTACTTCCTCAACCCCAAAATCATGGGGCAGGCCGCGCGCATCCATCCGGTCATCGTCGCCTTCTCGCTCATCGCGGGAGAACGACTCTTTGGCCTCGTGGGCGCGCTCTTCGCCGTGCCCATCACCGCCATCCTCGTGGCCTGCTTCGACTACGCCCGCCTCAAGGCGCAGCCGCAGCCCGTGATGACGCTCCCCTCCTCCGAGCCAGCCACTGTCACCGGCCAGCGGACTCCGGCGGCCTGAGCCCTTCGTCTCCCGCGCGAGACGACTACGGAGCCCTGCCCGCGAGCGCCTTCGCGTAGTTCGAGAGAGAGCGGTTGTAGCGCGGCAGATGACGCGCCAGTGCACCGAGCGCGAGCCCCACCGCCTCCCGCTCGCGTCCGGCATCCACGAGCGACAGCGCGAGGAACGCGGAGACAGCGTCATCGAGTTCATCGGACCCGGCGGCCCGCTCGGCGGTGAGGAGCGCGACGCTCTCCTGCACTTCGCCCAGATTGCGCAGCGTGCTGGCCAGTTGAATCACGGCCTGGCGCCGCAGGCCGCCACTCAGTCCCGAGGCCAGGGCTTGTCGATACAGCGGCGCGGCCAGCGCTTCCTGTCCGAGTGAGTCGTGGGCCGACGCCCGCTCGAACAGTGCTCGCGGATGCCCCACCGGCAACTCCGCCGAGAGCGCTTCCACGCGGGCGAGGAAGTCACCGGGAGCAGCCCCTTCGAAAGAGGCCCACAGCTCCGCGATGCGCCGCTCCCACTCCAGTTCGGTCGTCGTCACCGCCCCAGCTTCGCAGCCCGCATGGCGGCATGAAAGGCGTGAGGCCGCGGGAGTCGCCTCACTGACAGGCGGCGTCGCAGCGTGCTCCACGACAGAAGGGGATGCAGCGGCCACAGTCGATGGAGCCTTCCGGGCACCCGCCCGTGCAGCTCACACCGCCACAGCTCGGGCCTTCATCCGCGTGGGTGACGGCGGTCCCCAGCCCGCAGCAGGCATTGGCGACACAGTCGTCATCCGAGTAGCAGGTCCGGTCGGACAGCACCGGCGGCGCGTCATCCAGCGGCCCCAGGGGGTCCACATCGCATCCCAGTCCACCTCCGAGTGACATCCCGATGAAGAGGGGAAGCAGACGGACGAACATGGGACGAGACATGGACCCTCCGATGGGCGGTGGCTTACCGGTTCATCGAGCCGAGGAAGTCAGCGTTCGTCGGCGTCGGACGCATGTGCTTGAGCACGAACTCCATCGCATCGATGGGAGTGAACGGGTGGAGCACCTGGCGCAGCGCAGTGATGCGCACGAGATCGCCCGGCGACAAGAGCAATTCCTCCTTGCGCGTGCCGGACTTGTTGATGTCCAGCGTCGGGAAGATGCGCTTCTCCATCAGCTTCCGGTCCAGGACGATTTCGGAGTTACCCGTGCCCTTGAACTCCTCGAAGATGACTTCGTCCATGCGGCTGCCGGTGTCGATGAGCGCGGTGCCGATGATGGTCAGCGAGCCGCCTTCCTCGATGTTGCGCGCGGCGCCGAAGAAGCGCTTGGGCTTGTGCAGCGCGTTGGCGTCCACGCCGCCGGAGAGAATCTTTCCGGACGCGGGAACCACCGTGTTGTAGGCGCGCGCCAGACGGGTAATCGAGTCGAGCAGGATGCAGACGTCGTACTTCTGTTCGACGAGGCGCTTGGCCTTGTCGATGACCATCTCCGCCACCTGCACGTGCCGCGTGGCGGGCTCGTCGAAGGTGGAGGAGACGACCTCGCCCCGCACGCTGCGCTCCATGTCCGTGACTTCTTCCGGGCGCTCATCCACGAGCAGCACGATGAGGTACACGTCCGGGTGGTTGCGGCTGATGGCGTGCGCGATGTTCTGCAGCAGCACCGTCTTGCCGGCCTTCGGCGGCGCGACGATGAGGCAGCGCTGTCCCAGACCGATGGGGCAGAACATGTCGATGATGCGCGTGGTCATCTCCGACGACTCGTGCTCCAGCTTGAGCTTGCGCGTCGGATACAACGGCGTGAGGTTGTCGAACAGGATGCGCTCGCGCGCCGCGTCCGACATCGGGTCCGTGAAGTTGACCTTGTCCACCTTCTGGAGCGCGAAGAAGCGCTCGCCCTCGCGGGGCTGGCGGATGGGGCCCGTCACCGTGTCGCCCGGGCGCAGGTTGAACCTGCGCACCTGCGACGGAGACACGTAGATGTCGTCCGGGCTGGGCTGGTAGTCGCTGTCGGAGCTGCGCAGGAAGCCGAAGCCGTCGCTGAGCATCTCCATCACGCCTTCGGCGTGGACCTCGAAGCGCTTGTCCGCGATGCCGCCGAGCAGCGCGAAGATGAGGTCCTGCTTCTTCAGACCCTGGTAGTTCTCGATGCCCACGTCGTGGGCCATCTTGGACAGGTCCGTGATCTTCATCCGCTTCAGGTCATTGAGCTTGATGACCTGCATCGGCGCGCCGTCGCGGCTGACTTCCGTGATCGCGGGCGCGTCGGGGACCTCCGGCGCGGGAGGCAGCGTGGCCGCCGGCGAATCGTCCTCTCCAGAGGAAAGACGCGCCTCCTGGATGTCGTCGTCGCGGACGGGACGGGAAATGGGGGTCAGGACCGGGCGGGGCGGCTCGGCGCTCACCTCGGCCTCCGGCTCCGCGCTGACTTCCTCGTCGCGGCGGGGGCGGCGGGCGCGGGAGGGCTTCTCGGTATCTTCCCTTTCGGCGGTCTTCGCCGCCGCGCGCTTGCGACGGGGCTTGTCGTCGGCCTCGACGGGAACTACGACGTCGGCGGCCTTCTCTCTCGAAGTACGGGCTTTGCGCATGTCTGGAACGCTTGGGGATTGGTGGGGTGCCCGAGGACTCGGACGCTCGATTGCCGGGGGAGATTCCGCGCGGCCTCGGAAGCACCTTCCAGGAGGACAGCCCTACCGGAATCCCTGAACGGGACTGCGCGGGCGCGGGCCGGTGGTTTGGGGAAGAGATGGCGCCGTCGAAACTCCTGCGCCAATGAACCGCGCGGGGACGTTATTGACCCCCTCCTGGCCTGTCAAGGCATCTTGAGGCCTTTGGCACGGACTCTTCCTCCTGGAGCAACAGGAGCCCGTCGCCAGACATTTCCACCGTCACCAGGGACACTTCAGACCCGGGGACCAGGACCCGCGAGGTTGCTTCGCGGCCCGTAAGCCCTCGCAGGTGCCATCCCGGGCATCCCCGCACGACGCCCAGGTGCCAGGTCCTCCCGGGCCCCCCCCCGGCGCGATTCACAGCCTACGTGCCAGGGCGTCCTCGAGCGGGTGGGCCCGACGTCCGGGAACGGGCTCGACGCGATGTCGGGGGGACGCTCTAGATTGCGCGGCATTGGACACGCCCTCGCAGGGGGCGATTTGGGGTAAGGACCGCCCACCGTGGACGACTTCAAGACCGCAGAAGCACGAGCCCGCGAGCTCCGTCGTGAGCTGGCCCACCACAACCACCGCTACTACGTGCTCGACTCGCCGGAGATCAGCGACGCGCAATACGACACGTTGATGCGCGAGCTGCAGGCCTTGGAGGAGAAACACCCCAGCCTCCAGACGCCGGACTCCCCCACCCAGCGCGTGGGCGGCAAGGCGGCCGACGAGTTCGGCGAGGTGGTCCACCGCGTCCCCATGCTCTCGCTCGCGAACCTCTTCGAGGACGAGGGGCTGGTGGAGTTCGACGAGCGCGTGCGCAAGCTGTTGGGCCAGCCTGGCGTCACCTACGTGTGTGAGCCCAAGCTGGACGGACTCGCCATCGCCCTGCGCTTCGAGAAGGGTGTCTTCGTCCAGGGCGCCACGCGCGGCGACGGCACCACGGGCGAGGACGTCACCGGCAACCTGCGCACCATCCGCAGCCTGCCCATGGAGCTGTTCCCGCTGGGCGACGTGAAGGTGCCCGCGCTGCTGGAGGTGCGCGGCGAGGTCTTCATCCGCAAGGCGGACTTCCGGAAGCTCAACGAGAAGCGGGAAGAGGAAGGCGAGCCGCTCTTCGCCAACCCCCGCAACGCGGCGGCCGGCAGCCTGCGCCAGTTGGACCCGAAGGAGACGGCCGCGCGCCCCCTCTCCGTCTATCTTTACGAGTGCGTCCCCACCGAGGGCGTGCCCGCCTTCAAGTCCCACATCGAGAAGCTCGAGTACCTGAAGTCGCTGGGCCTGCCCATCAACCGCTACGTGCGCGCCGAGGGAATCGACGGCGTGCGAAAGGCCTATGACGCCTCCCTGAAGGGCCGCCATGAGCTGCCCTTCGAGGTGGACGGCATGGTGGTGAAGGTGGACGACGAGGACCAGCGCAAGCGGCTGGGACAGGTCTCCAAGAGCCCCCGCTGGGCGGTGGCCTACAAGTTCCCTCCGGAGGAGGAGTCCACGGAGGTGCTCGACATCGGCATCCAGGTGGGCCGCACCGGCGCGCTCACCCCCGTGGCGCACTTGAAGCCCGTGAAGGTGGGCGGCGTCACCGTGGCGCGCGCCACGCTGCACAACGAAGACGAGTTGCGCCGCAAGGACGTGCGCAAGGGCGACACCGTCTTCGTGCGCCGCGCTGGAGACGTGATTCCGGAGATCGTCTCCACGGTGCTCTCCAAGCGCCCGGAGAGCTCCCAGCCCTTCGAGTTCCCCAAGCACTGCCCCGTCTGCGGAGCCGCCGCGGTGAAGGACGAGGACGGCGCGGTCATCCGCTGCACGGGCGCGTCCTGTCCCGCGCAGTTGGTGGAGAAGATCCGCCACTTCGCCAGCCGCATCGCCATGGATATCGAAGGCCTGGGCGACAAGCTGGCCGCGCAGCTGGTGGCCACCGGCACCGTGAAGACCTTCGCGGACCTGTACAGCCTCACCAAGCAGAAGCTCCTGACGCTGGAGCGCATGGGCGACAAGAGCGCGGACAACCTCCTGGAGTCGCTGGAGCACTCCAAGGGAACCACCCAGCGCCGCTTCCTCTACGCGCTGGGCATCCGACACGTGGGCGACGCGACGGCCAAGGCGCTCGCGGAAGGCTTCCCGGATGTGCGCCAGCTCTTCGAGGCGTCACTGGACGACATCACCCGGGTGAAGGATGTGGGCCCCGTCATGGCCCAGGTCATCCACGCCTTCTTCCAGGAGCCCCAGAACCGGGACGCCATCCTCGCCCTGCTCAACGCCGGGGTCTCCCCCGCCCCGCCCCAGGTCAGCACGGGCGGCCCCTTCGTCGGAAAGACGGTGGTGCTCACCGGCTCGATGACAGGTATGACTCGGGACCAGGCCAAGGAGGAGGTGGAGCGTCGGGGTGGGAAGGTGGCCGGAAGTGTCTCGCGCAAGACCGATTTCGTGGTGGCCGGGGAGGATGCCGGCACCAAGCTGAAGAAGGCCCAGGAACTCGGGGTAAGAATCCTGGACGAGCAGGCGTTCCTGCAGCTGTTGCAGACGGACGTCAGAGGGTGAGGCATTCAGTCCATGAGCGGCACGCGGCGGGCAACGCTGCGCATCCAGGGCAAGGTGCAGGGCGTCTTCTTCCGGGAGAGTGCCCGCGTGGAGGCCACGCGCCTGGGTCTCGTAGGCTGGGTGCGCAACCGCTCGGACGGCTCCGTGGAGGCGGTGGTGGAGGGTGAGCCTGGAATGATGGAAGAATTCATCCGCTGGTGTCACCGGGGTCCGTCCCAGGCGCGTGTCGAAAGCGTCGGGCGCACGGACGGCGAGGCCACTGGCGAGTACAGTCACTTCATCGTGGAGCGCACATCATGACGCCCTACGCGCTGGCATCCCTGCCGGCCATGCTGGGCATCCGGGCCGGTTCCAAGGTCTCCGTCATCAACCCGCCGCGCGGCTTCGTGCAGAAGCTCAATCCGCTGCCGGACGGGGTGGAGTTCCTCATCACCGCGGTGACGGGCCTGGATGTCATCCTCTTCTTCTCCCAGGACGCGCAGGAGCTGGTGCAGCGGCTGCCCGCCCTGGCGCGCGCCATGGCCCTCACCGGTGGCATCTGGGTCTGCTGGCCCGGCGGCGAGGGCGTGAAGACGAACCTCTCCGAGGACTTCGTGCGCCAGGCCGCGCTCGATATCGGCCTGGTCGACAACAAGATCTGCGTCATCGACTCGACCTGGACGGGGCTGAGGCTCGTGCGCCGGCCGCGTGGGCGACTGGACAAGCCATCAGGCGGCAAGCAGGCCCCCGCCCAGGCCTGAGAACCTGCCAGGGAGGCATCCGGCATCTGCCCGACAGTGGATGGATGCCGTTTCTCGGCTTTACACGTGTGCCGGGGGCGTGGAAAACTCCCCGTGTTTCTGGGCGCTTGTGTGACACTCCGCATTGGCGAAGGTCACGCCCAGTCGTGAATTTTTGACGGGTTGCGTTCCCGGATACCTCCGGGCGCGTCGGCTGCGCCGGGGCTCCAGTCGCCCCCCCAAGGTGACCCACTGAAGGGCACCGACCGGGTGTGGAAGGAAGGAGCGGGCGGCACGCGCGTGGTGGAGGACCTCGAACGCGGTTGAAGACAAGGCTCCGCCCGGCAGGGTGCCGGTCGCAAAGCGGAGCGACTAAATTCGGAGGAGCAGGCGGTGGTCCCCTTGGCCCTCGACAGCGTGACGCGAGCCGTACCCGGACAGACCGGGAAGGCCGTCCTGACTGGAGGGCCACCGGAGGCCGCCTCTCCCTTCGCAGCGTGCTCGGAGGCGCGGCGTCTTGCCGCCTCCCGTCCGGTGAGGTCCGCCCTACCGCGCGCGCGTCCAGGATTCGTCCATGAGCAGCATCCTCGTCATCAACGCCGCGGGTCGGGAGACCCGCGTGGCGCTCGTCGAGAACGGGCACATCGCGGAGTTCTACCTCGAGCGTAAAAAGGACAAGGGCGTCGTCGGAAATATCTACAAGGGCCGCGTGGTCCGGGTGCTCCCCGGCATGCAGGCGGCCTTCGTGGACATCGGCCTGGAGAAGGCCGCTTTCCTCTACGTCAGCGACGTCGTCTATGACCCAGACTTCGCCCGGGCCCAGTTCGAGCTGACGGAGGGAGAGCACGAGGACGCCCCCGACGTGCCCACCGAGTCCGAGGCCGATGCCGCCGAAGAAGCGGCACGGGACGCGGGTCCGAGCGTGGACGTGGAGGCGGAAGCGGCGGAGCTGGCCGGTGAGGACCAGGCCCACCGCACCGAGTCCCTGCCGCGCGACACCATCATGGAGCTGGCGGCGAACGCGCCGTCCATCGAGGTGCCGTCAGCCCCCAGCGAGGCCCCGGGCGGTGAGTCCGTCGAGGAGGCCCCCGCGGCCACCGCCGAGGCCACCGTGACGGTGGTCGCGACCGAGGTGACCGTGTCCGCCGAGCCGGCGGCGCCCGTCGTGGAGACGGCGTCCGTGGCCATCGCGGTGCTCGAGGCATCCCCGGCGGAGGGCACGTCCGAGGCTTCCACCGAGTCCACGCCCCTCTCCGACGAAACGGCCACCGCGCTGGCCGTGGCGATGATTCCGCCCGAGCCGCCGCCGCACGCGGCCACCGCGCTGAGCGAGCTGATTCCTCCTCCGACGGGTGAGGAGGCGGCCGTCGCCGCGCGTCCCGCCGAGGTCTCCGGAGAGCGCCGCGCCCCGCGCGAGGCCCGGGAGGCGCGTGAGCCGCGCGCCCGCGAGAAGGAGAAGGACAAGGGCCGGCACAAGCAGGACGACAAGCGCCGGGACAAGCACGACGAAGGCGGCGGCAAGGAGAAGGTCAAGCAGCGCCGGACGGACAAGATCGAGGACTTGCTGAAGGTGGGCCAGGAGGTCGTGGTCCAGATTTCCAAGGACCCCATCGGCACGAAGGGCGCGCGCCTCACCTCGCACATCTCGATTCCCGGCCGTCAGCTGGTGTTCATGCCCACGGTGGACCACGTGGGCATCAGCCGCCGCATCTCCAACGAGAAGGAGCGCCGGCGCCTGCGGGAAATCGTGGACCGGCTGCGGCCGCCCGGGACGGGCTTCATCGTGCGCACGGTGGCGGAGAACGTGCCGCAGGAGAAGCTCGAGAGCGACATCCGGTTCCTCATCGAGGTGTGGAACCAGGTCGTCCGCAAGAACGAGAAGCGGGGCGGGCCGGGCCTCTTGCATCCGGACCTGGACCTCATCCTGCGCGCCACGCGCGACTTGTTCGCGCACGACGTGGAGAAGCTCGTCGTGGACGACCGTGAGGAGTACGAGCGCATCCTCGGCTTCGTCACGGCGCAGGACCCGGCGCTGCGGGACAGGGTGGCGCTGCACGAGGGCGACGACACCGTCTTCGACGCGTACGGCATCGAGCAGGAGCTGCAGCGCGCCACTCAGCGCAAGGTGTGGCTGAAGAGCGGCGGCTACCTCATCATCGATCAGGCCGAGGCGCTCACCGCCATCGACGTCAACTCGGGCCGCTACGTCGGCAAGAAGAGCCTCGAGGAGACCATCACCAAGATCAACGTCGAGGCGGCCAAGGAGATCGTCTACCAGCTCCGGCTGCGCAACATCGGCGGCATCATCATCTGCGACTTCATCGACATGGAGAAGGCGCAGAACCGGGACAAGGTCTTCAAGTCGCTGCAGGAGGCGCTGGGGCGCGACAAGGCGAAGACGAACGTGCTGCGCATCTCCGAGCTGGGTCTCGTGGAGATGACGCGCAAGCGCGTGCGCGAGTCCATTGGCCGGGTGCTGCACGAGGACTGCCCGTACTGCGACGGCAACGGCTTCGTGAAGACGGCCACCACGGTGGCGTACGAAATCTTCCGCGAGATTCGCCGGGAGGCGCCGGGCTACAAGGACTCCACGCTGGTCATCAACTGCAACGCGGAAGTGGCGCGCCTGCTCCAGGGCGAGGAGCGCAACGAGCTGCGGCACTTGATGGACCGCTACAACAAGTCCATCCAGGTCAAGGCGCAGCAGAACTACCACCGCGAGCAGTACGACATCTACGGACGCTCGGCCACGGGGCCGGAGCACAAGGTGGCGTCGTCACCGGGCTCGGGTGATGGCGAGCTGGCGATGCAGCATCGCAAGCCGGACAGCGGTGGCTTCGGACGCCAGGACCAGAACCGCCGAGGTGGTGGCAGGGACCGGGACCGGGGCGGCGACCGGCGAGATGACCGCGGCGGAGGCGGTGGC